>NZ_JBSXNZ010000070.1:0-211306 GCF_056857895.1 Marinobacter sp. B-21 | reverse complement strand
GGCAGCCAGCCTCACCGTTCCGAGCCTTGCCTCCCGATTACTTTACCCTTATGCGTCGCCCGGCAGCTTCGGTGCCGGCGGCTTAGTCCAACAGACATTTAAAGGTCATGCTGCGCACGACCATTAAATGCTTAGGTGTTAGGGCTTGCCGCGTTCCAGCCAATAGCCGGGCTTTCGAGAGTGGTGAGCAATGGCGATTACAACCGTTTCTTCTGGCAACTCAATCGCGACTATATCGTACGGGAAGCGTTCTAGAATCAGTCGTTTTGCACCGGTATTGCCAGCTTCTTCGGGGAGAGGTGATAAGGGGATGAAGTTTTCTTCAATTATGTCTATGGCGGCATCAACGGCAGCGAAAAACTCGGCTCCGAGTCCAGGCTGTTCATATTCGTACCATGCTGCAGCCTCTATAGCTTCCTGCGAGGCATCATCCAGTATCCTTACCGTTCGCACTGTTACTGGCCTAACCTCGCTCGCATCTTTGATCGGAATTCTTCACGGCTGAGTAGCGTGGCCTTTCCGCTTTGGACCTTGGACACGCGGCGAGCAATTTCGTCGTTCCAGGCTTGCTCGACAGCGTCGTCCCGGGGACCGTCCAGGCTCATTATGAGCTCGCGCGCCAGCGCCGCACGCTCCGACTCGGAGAGAGTCGAAATCTGGGAGCGTAGCTGGTCTAATGTTTCGGTAGTCATGGTGCCTCCGCGAGTGGCAATACTTTTATGCTATCCCGATTCAAAGGCCCTAACAAGGCCAGGCACGGCGACGGCTACTCCATTGCGGCTTCGCCTCAATTCCGCCGCGCATGCTGGCGGGCGTGTGTGCCAGGCATGGCACCAGACTTGTCGGGTGAAAGTCCCGATACCAGGTATTCGCAGAGCCGAAGGTTAGCGAAGGGCAGGGGCAAACCCGCGAGGGGATGTCTCCGGAGTGCCGGCCGGAAGTAAGCCCAACGCTACATAAACGATGGGTATCGATGGACCGTGGACATGGATCTGGAACGGCGTGGCCATCGGTTCGTCCGCTACGCGGACGACTGCAACATCTACGTCAAAAGCCAGCGTTCAGGGCAACGAGTACTGGCGAGCCTCACCGACTATCTTCGTCGCCGGTTGAAATTGACGGTAAACGAGGAGAAGAGCGCGGTTGGTCGCTCCTGGGAGCAAGTGTTCCCGGGGTTCACGTTTACCCGTCGAGGTCGGGCCATGCAAACGGTGATCGACGAGTTAGCGGTGTACTTGAGGGGCTGGAAAGGCTACTACGGTTTTGCGCAAGTGAAATCGCCGATCCAGAATCTGGAAAAGTGGGTGCGCCGCAAGCTCCGGTGCTATCACCTGAAGCAATGGGGGCGATCCGGCTACCGCCAGTTGCGCAAGCGCGGGGTGAGTGTAAGAAAAGAGGGTATCCGTGTTTGGGGGTATTTGCGGCCAGGAGTTAGATCGGAGTGCGTTGGCACATAAAACCAGTCGCTGTAGTACGCGGCCGATGGCCACCGGACGCCCTTTACATTGCGCCTTCGGCTCCTTTCCAAGGGCGCGCATGCTACAAGCGTTAGCAGTTGCACTACTCCTCCCCACATCTTGCGATCTGAGTAAAAAAGGAATAATTTGTACTCATGGATGAGTTTGAGCTCGACGAAACCAAAAGCCAGGCCAATCTGGAAAAGCACGATATTGATTTCGAAGCGGCCCAAAAACTGTGGGAAGATCCGTACCTGCTGGAAATCCGTGCAAAATCAGAGGATGAGCCAAGGTTCTTGCTGATCGGCAATATTGGCGGAAAGCACTGGTCGGCTGTCGTCACTTACAGGGTAGGCTGTATTCGCCTGATTTCAGTCAGGCGCTCTCGCAAGAAGGAGGTTGAGCTCTATGAAAGCTAAAGACTTCGATAAAAAATTTGAGGAAGGTCAGGAAGATATCGTTGATGATCTTGATCTTTCTTCGGCTCGCCGCGTCAATCAGGACCAAAAGCGAATCAACGTTGATTTTCCGGCTTGGGTTGTCGAGTCGCTGGACCGTGAGGCAGCGCGCATTGGTGTTACCCGCCAATCGATCATAAAGGTGTGGCTGGTTGAGCGCCTTCGTGCAGAAACTGCTAACAAATAAGGTTAGCTCTTGAGTACAAAAAGCACACAATGCGCTATAGTCCGCTCATGAAACCGATCACATGGAATTCAGAGAGGAACAAGCTTCTCCAAGAGGAAAGGAATATCTCATTCGAGGATGTGGTTTTGCATATCTCGATCGGAGGTATCCTGGATGCGTTCGAGCATCCGAATCAGGAACGGTATCCGGGCCAGCAGATTCATGTGATTGAAATAGAGGGGTACGCCTATCTCGTGCCCTTTGTAGAATCGGAAGATGAAGTTTTTCTGAAAACGATCATTCCGAGCCGGAAAGCGACCAAGACCTATTTGGGAGGTCCGAAATGAGCAGGCTGGATAAAGAAGAGCAGGAAATTCCGGACGCGTTCGATGCTGGGGAGTTGCAGCGGGCGCCAGATATTGAGGATCGAAAAGCGCGGCATCAACAGTACGCCGAGGCCATGTTCAAGAAAGATGCCCGCATCAACATCAGGCTTTCTTCCAAGGATCTTCGGGGGCTGCAGAAAAAAGCGCTGGCTGAGGGTATTCCCTACCAAACACTTGTTGCCAGCATCCTCCACAAGTATGTCGAAGGTCGCTTGCATGAGGATCGGTAGCTAACAAGGGAAGCGCGGGGATAGACGGCATGACCGTTGACGACCTGACCGCCTGATTCAACCGGCGTTGCTCCAGGTCTTGCCGGCGGAGTGGGATGGAAGCTTCTCCCATTCCAGCTATGGCTTCAGACCGGGGCGTTCACCAAGCCTAGCTCAACCGAACCGCCGTGGTACGTGATCCGTATACCCGGTGGTGTGGGGGGAAGGGCATCGTGAGATGCCTCCCTATCCCGATTATGTTCCACTCAGGGCAGGCTCAAGTCCAAGGTGATCAACAAAAGGGATAAAGTCGCGATCCAGGAACAGCAGTGGTAGCTCTTTCTCTATGCAGAACGTCGCGATGATCACGTCGGCGGTTTTTCTGATCGTGATGCCTTTTTTGCGTAGAGCCCGATAATTATCGGCGCACTTAGCTGCCATTTCTTTGCCAAACATTTCATACTGATCCAGCGTGAGCAGGCTTTGCTTGGTCTGGCGGTATTGTTTGTCGTTGCGGATGCCTTGCAGTATTTCCAGAAATATAAGGTCGCCGATAGCAACCGATCCTTGGATTATCGAGGCATCCAGTAGATCAGTTTGCGGGTTTTCGACTCCATTGAAATAGTCGATCCAGACGCTGGTATCCACCAGTATCATCCGGCACTCCGCATTTCATTCAGGTCGCCTTCCCACTTGATCTTGCCCCGCAGCTTTCGGATTTCCTGCTGCTTGCTACGCTGAACCAGAAGTTTCAGGCCTTGCTCAACGGCCTCTTTTTTGGTTTCGTATCCGGAGGCCTTTAGTGCTTCAGCCATCAGTTGGTCGTCAATGACGATGTTTGTTCTCATGATGCACCTATGTGTATGATCTCTTGCTTTCATACACAAACTAACATGTCATGGAGAACATAACAATCAGCTGCACAGCGACCGATTTCCCGCCGCTTCGCAGCTCCGAACCGGCGCGTGAGCGGGGCGTTAGCACTTCAGGCCCGACGATTGTCGTTCACGTCATCCGCAAGCCAGGCCTTGATCAGCGACTGATAGGGCATATCCCGCTTGTTAGCCTCGATTTTGATCCGGTCGAGCAGGGCCTCGGGCAAGCGAAGTGAAATAGTCTTGGTTGAGGGCTTCAACTTCGGGAAAGAGGCCGGTTTTGCCTGGCTCCAGTCCAGGTAGTCAGAGGAATCGTGAGTTTCCCAGAATTCCCGTTCTTCCGCTTCTGTTTTGAACTCAGGCATCTTTTTTAGCTTGCTCATAAACAGCCCTCTCTTTGCGGTGCATGTCGCGAGCGGAAATCACTCGGATTAGCGTGCCGTGCTGCCTTAGAGTGAACGTGATGTGGAGTAGCCTCTCATCATCAGTTTCACCAAGGGCATGAAAACGGGCCTCAGTTTGGCTGTGGTTAGAATCCTCCAGCACCAGAAGCGGTTCATTAAAGAAAACTTCTTCCGTTTGAGACTGGCTGACGCCATGTTTCTCCGCGTTTTTGCGAGAGTTGCCTCTGTCCCAGTCAAAGCCAGTAACTTGTGCCCAATTGATCATAAAAGTATATTATCAACATATACGCAGGCGTCAACAAGTGCTAACCAATCCCAGCAGTCGACAGTGGTTCCTGCGCTTCGGCCGGTACTGCCCGGGCTTTGCCGTTTACCGGGACCTCTATCGAGGCCTTGCCTCACCCGGGTAGATAATCCCGGTGACTCGCTACCTGAGCCCACCTGACGAACGTGATCGGGACGAATCGCGATTGCCTGACCCCCGCGGGTTGGTCAAAAATCAATCGAAATGCGGCAGCCGTCACTGTTGCCGAAAAATTTTTTCACCGCTTCGCGGCTCCAAAGTTGCCGCAAAGCTCTTGGTTATACAGACTATGGAGAGTCAGACTTGGAATTAGACAATAATGTGGTGAGTAGCGATCACACCAAGGAGATGAATCTACATGGAAAAGCGGGACACCCATTTTCAGATTTATTTTTTGGATTTATTTTTTGAGTGTCCTCTGGGCTGACTTTAAAAAAGATCTGTCGCGTTTTTTTCGTTTTTACCCGTTCACATCGAAAGCTGCGTCACCCGAACCTCACCACGCAGCCGATCAACCGTTTCCTTATCGAACAACTCGGTCCCTGGCTGCATCACCGTTGCCGCGCTGCAGGCAATGCCCTCACGTAACGCATCCCGGTCCGCCGCGCCCTGCGCCAATAGCCCCGCCATACCGGCCACCATCGAATCACCGGCCCCGACCGTGGAGATCACGGGGACCGAAGGCGCTTCGCCTTTAAGGACACTTGACGACGTCACCAGCAACGCACCCTCAGCCCCCATAGAGACGCAGACCCAGGTCACGCCCCGCTCCTGCAACTGGCGGGCTTCCCGAACGATATTCTGTTGATTCGTCAGAGGCTGCCCGACCAGGGCTTCCAATTCGAAACGGTTGGGCTTAATCAGGAAAGGTTGGGCTTTGATCGCGTGCAGTAGCAGCTCATTGTGCGAGTCGACGACCGCACGCCCCCCGGATGCCCGCACCCGACGCACCGCCTCGGCATACAGGTCCTTCGGCAAGCCCTGCTGTAACGAGCCGGTGATAACCCCCAGCCCCTCACTGCAATGGGTCTCGAATTGGTCGAGCAAGTGTTCCCATTGTGCGGTCGACACCATAGGGCCGACACCACTGACCTCATACTGGGCACCCGTATAAAACCGGTGACGTCCCTTCATCAGCAGAACGCGGCCATCATCAGGTCAGGCAACAATACTCAGATATTGCTCCGGGACGTTGGTGTGCTTTTCCGGGCTTGCCATGTCTCAATCCGCGGCGATCCCGACTTCCATGGTAACCTGTCCGCCCTCCTTTGAATCGACCTCTTCTGGATCCAGAATGCGCACCCGATCAGCCGAGATGCTGCTATCCGCACCCACGTCGGCCAAGGCGTCCCGCACCGTCGCTGCTCGGGCGTTGGCGAGAGCCTTGAGGTCGGCGTCGGTAACGGATTGTGCCGCAATGACCCGCTCGGCCAGGTGGTTACGATAGGCGAGAGCGTCAAATCCGGTTCGGTCCGATGAGCCATCCTGAGTCCCGGTGAAACGTGTCTGGACTGCCTTCAGATCCGTATTCGGGTAAAGGGTGGCGAACATCGTCTCGACAACATCCTGGGTGGACGCGCTCGTCAGGCTGGGATCCGGGACTTCACGACCCGCTTCGATCAGGCGTTGTTGAAGGGCTTCCACAGCTTTCCCGTGCTGCAGGTGCGGACCGTCCAGAGTCGGGTTGAAGGGACCAGTAAGCTCCAGGTTCAGCGCCGGTCGCTGGTTGATGGCATTGCGGAGCTTGGCAACGCGCTCGCGTTGGGGAGGAGTGAGATCGCTGCGCCCCTCCGGGAAATCAATCCGGCCAAATTCCTCAGAGTCGACGCCGACGAGGCTCGCGAGAAAACGAAACGGGAATTGGACGATGGACACGAGGGTCTGGCTGAGTGCCTGGCGGATGACCTGGCCGATGTCGAATTCGGGCTCGCCAACATCCCCGTTCACCGGGATGTCAAGATCGATGACGCCATTGCGGTCCTTGAGCAGTGCTATAACAAGGTCGAGCGGCAGGTCCATTGCATCGGCAGAGGCCATCTTCTCGCCAAGCTTCAGATCACGGAGCACCAGGTTGTTGCGGCCGTCCAACTGCTGGTCATTGATGCTATAGTCGAGATCGAGGTCCATGGTTCCCCCGGCGATCTTGCGGCCGGCAAATTGCACTGTATAGGGAGAGTATCCCGGGACCTCAAGATTGCGGAAGGTCAGTACCAGGTTGGTCTCCCGCATGGGATTCCAGACATGTACGGTACCGCCGATACGCGCCAGGCCGTAGTCTGCGACCTGGCCTTCCAGATTTACCTGCGCCGGCTGGGCCGAGGTGGAGCTCAGCGTTGATATCTGTCCGTCCAACGAGTGGATGCTCGTTGAGAACGGCAGTGGCAGAGAGTGATCCGCAAACTGGAGGGTGCTGTCGGTGAGCGTGATGCCCTCAATGGTGATACCGAACGGGTCTGCCCCCTCGTTCGAACGCGCAGCGCCGCCATCCTCCTCAGCGCTGGGTGGCGTATCCTTCGCTATAAGTCGTCCGAAATTGGTGGTCCGATCCTCATGGACGACCACTCGACCGGACAGGCCGTCAATGGTGATGGGGGCAGTCTCGAGTTGCCTGTCTCCGAGACTCAGATCGAGCTGTTCGGTCCGGACGCTGTCCCAGCCGATAAGCGGTTCGTCATTGGAACCATCGCCAATGTTCAGCGCGTCGATCCCGGCGGCACCCTGAAAGGCAAGGGGCTCCTGCGCCTCTGTACGCATATGCCCGCTCAGGTTCAGTACCCCGCTGTCGATCCGCACAGCCGCGAGCTGCCGCAGGTACGGTTCGGCCTGCGCCAGTGCCAGTTCATCGATACGGGCTTCGCCCTCAAGGATGAGGACCGGTCGAAGCCCAAGCGTGCCGTCGAAGGCGAGCACACCGCCTCCCGCGAGCTTTCCACCCATACGCACCGGAAAGCGTGCGCCTTCCTGCAGCGAGAATTCCTTCACGGATAGCCCGACATCCTGCAGCGCCAGCGTCACCCGGTTCGGCTTATCACCGGCGGGAGTCGTCTCGTCCGGGAGATTGTCAGCGAAGCGCAGATCAGCGCCCTCTACGCCCAGGTCTTTTACCCGCAGTGCCGGTAGTGAAGCGGGCTCGTCTTCCTCCGGAACCTTGTTGGCGGGCTCGGGGAGCAGCCGCAAGAGACGGGTTTCACCCGATGCGAAGCGTTCCTCCTGAATAACCGGTTCGTCGAGACGAATTGTCTGGAAGATCCAGGCCCTGTTGATGACGCTCGACCAGCTGAGGTCGATGAACAGCTGCTTCCAGGCGATCAGTTGCCGATCGTCGGTATCATCGAGTGCGAACCCGTCGATCTGGAGCGTCAGCGTATACGGGTTGACGTGTACCGACTCAATGCGAAGGTCGCGTCCGAGGTCCTCCTTCGCTGTGTTCACTGCAACGTACTGAACAATCCAGGGCAGCGCAAGAAAACCCAGCAAGGTGTAAGTGGCGACCAGCACGAGCAACCAGAACCGGACCCGGCGCGGGTTGATCCATCGAGTTCGCAGGTAGCCGCCGAATCGGCGGAGTGAGCCACTGTGCATAATGAGTTACACCCGGTGATCACTAAGCCGCACCGGCTGCCTCCTTGCCCCCCAATGCCCTGGCGGACCTTCAAATACACCGGCACAGGCGGTACCGCAGGATTTGCAGTGGCCGTCACCGGTCAGGTTCCAGGTACTCAGTACATACCAGTCACGGCCTATGAGTCGTTCTCCGCAGTTGTGGCAATAGGTACTACCGCCGGACTTATCATGCACATTGCCGGTATAGGCGTAGCGAACGCCATTAGCCATGGCAATCTGGCGGGCCCGGGTCAGGGTCTCGGGCGGGGTTGGTGGAGTATCCATCATTTTCCAGTCCGGGTGGAATGCAGTGAAATGCATGGGTACGTCTGGCCCAAGTTTCTCCACCACCCATTGAGTCATCTCATTCAGCTCCTGCTCCGAATCGTTTTCGCCCGGGATGAGCAGGGTAGTCAGTTCCAGCCATACGCTGGTTTCGAGTTTTATATATTCGAGTGTTTCCAGAACCGGTTGCAGGTGCCCGCCGGTAACCTTGTGGTAGAAGCGTTCGGAGAAGGCCTTTAGATCGACGTTGGCGGCATCTATGCAACGGTAGAATTCCCGGCGGGGTTCTTCGGTTACATATCCTGCGGTTACCGCAACCGAGCGTACTCCGACTTCGTGGCAGGCTTTGGCCACATCAATGGCGTACTCGTGGAAAACCACCGGGTCGTTGTAGGTGTACGCAACGCTTTTGCAACCCAGCGCCTGAGCGGCCCGGGCAATGTCTTCGGGGCTGGCCTGGTCTGCCAGTTCATCGGTTTCCCGGGATTTGGTCATGTCCCAGTTCTGGCAGAACTTGCAGGCCAGATTGCAGCCTGCTGTGCCAAACGAAAGGGTCGGGGTGCCGGGCAGAAAATGGTTGAGAGGTTTCTTTTCGATCGGGTCGATGCAGTAACCACTGGAGCGCCCGTAGGTAGTGAGCACCAATGTATCGTTGAGGCGCCCACGAACGAAGCAAAGACCTCGCTGCCCTTCGTGCAGTTTGCAAAACCTCGGGCAAAGGTCGCACTGGATGCGGCCGTCATCAAGCCAATGCCAGAACCCAACCTCGCGGCCCTGAAGAACGGGTACATCGCCCACAGTGAGATCCCTCGCGATTTCGCTTCCGAATTGCCTCAAATAATCTATAGTTTCCTCACGAAGGTGTGTCAATTTCTTCCATAGCCAGGGCGTGCTCGTTCCGGATCGCTCTGTTAAGCAGGTGACCAGCTATGTCTGCCAACATACGAAAAGCCGCTGTCGCGGGTATGTTCTATCCGGACGATCCTGCCCAGCTCAGAACCATGGTGGACGGTTTCCTGAAACAGGTGCCTGTGAAAGGACCGGCTCCCAAAGCCATTATTGTTCCCCATGCCGGATACCAGTTCTCCGGCCCGGTTGCCGCCACCGCGTACGCGCAACTTGCGCAACTTCATGACCGCATACACCGGATTGTACTTCTGGGGCCCTCTCATCGTGTGCCTTTGAGAGGCATTGCAGCTCCGACGTCGGATTTCTTCGAGACACCGCTGGGCAATGTGGAAGTGGAGCAAAGCACCTTGGCGATGCTGCAATCCTTGCCCCAGGTCGGGTATCTGGATTCGCCTCATCGGCTTGAACACAGTCTGGAGGTGCATTTGCCGTTCCTGCAGTCGGTTTTTGACCGCTTTACCCTGGTCCCGCTTGTTGTCGGAGAAACGTCTCCCGAGGAAGTGGCCGAAGTGCTGGAAACACTCTGGGGCGGCGGCGAAACCCTGATAGTCATCAGTTCCGATTTGAGCCACTACCACAGCTACCCGGTTGCCCGGGAGCTGGACAGTAATACCACCAGAAACATCGAGAATCTGGACTACCGCCATATCGGATACGACGATGCCTGCGGGCGAAACCCGGTTAACGGCCTGTTGTATCTGGCACAGAAAAGAGGCCTGAAAGTCACCACCCTGGATCTGCGTAATTCTGGTGACACGGCTGGGCCGAGGGATCGTGTCGTAGGCTATGGAGCCTATGCTGTAACCGAAGCGCTGGCCTGACATGCTCAATGAACAGGAACGCCAGGCTCTGTTACAGGCGGCTTCAGCCTCTGTCTACCGAGGTCTCGACCGCGGGCAGCCGTTGCCGGTGGAGCCGGAGGAATATCCCGAAAAGCTGGCAAAGCCCGGAGCCTGTTTTGTCACACTGACAATCTCTGGCCGTTTGAGAGGCTGCGTCGGTTCTCTGGAGGCCTGGCGCCCCCTTATTCAGGACTGTGCGGAAAATGCCTTTGCTGCGGCTTTTCGGGACTTCCGCTTTCCCCCGGTTGCAGCGCAGGAGCTGGATCTGTTGGACTATCAGGTGTCGGTCTTGAGTGTGCCCGCACCTCTGTATTCTGAGTCCGAGGATGATCTGCTCTCCCAGTTGCGTCCAGGTACGGATGGCTTGGTGCTTGTAAAGGGCGATCATCGTGCCACCTTTTTGCCGTCGGTATGGGAGAGCCTGCCGGAGCCGCAGGAATTTCTTCGCCACCTGAAGCAGAAAGCAGGGCTGGCGCCAGAGGGCTGGTCCGGTGCTATCAAGGCACTTCGCTATACCGTCGAATCCATCAGGAGGATGTAATGCCATTACCCGCCCCGTTATCCGAAGAACAGGTTTACCACGGTTGCCCAACGGAAAAGCTGGATTTCATCACCACGGACGATCTTGAAGATCTGGAGCAGCCCTGCGGGCAGGATCGGGTTCTGAGGGCGCTGGAGTTCGGGGCAAGTATGCAGGCCAGTGGCTTCAATCTGTTTGTCCTGGGCCCTTCTGGGGCCGGCAAGCACGAACTGGCGGAGCGCTTCCTGGCGCAACATGCGGCGAGACAGCCGGTACCCCCCGACTGGTGCCATGTTTTTAACTTTCGGTTTTCAGACCGTCCGAAGGCCATCCAGTTACCGGCCGGGGAGGGGCAGCAGTTCAAGAAAGGCATGGATGACCTGGCGGAGGAATTGCGCACGGCCATCCCTGCGGCCTTTGAGAGTGAGGAATACCAGGCACGGCTGCAGGAACTGCAGGAAGAAATGGCAAAACGCCAGCACCAGGGCCTGTTTGAAATCCAGGAGGAGGCAAACCGCAATAACATTGCGATGATCACCACACCGGCTGGCTTTACCTTTGCGCCCATGCGAAAGGGCGAAGTGATTGACCCTGAAGAATACAAAACCTTCTCTGATGAAGAGAAGCAGCTGATCGAATCCAAGGTTGAGGAGCTACAAAAGAAACTCCAGCAAACCATCCAGCAGATTCCCAGGTTGCGGAAGGAAGTTCGGGAGCGGGTGCACGCCCTGAATGAGGAAATGGTGCAACTGACCCTGGGTGGCCCCATTGGCGAGCTGCGGGAGCGATGGTCGCATCTCCCGGACGTTGTTGACTACCTGGATGCAGTGCGGGAAGACGTGGTTGAGCACGCAGAAGCCTTTCAGGACAGCGATAACGGTCCCCCGGCCGGTTTGCTGGCGCGCTACAGGGTCAACCTCCTGGTGGACAATGCGGATACTTTAGGGGCACCGGTCATTTATGAGGACTTGCCCAATCACCAGCACTTGGCCGGACAGATTGAGCACCGGGCCCGCCAGGGTAATCTCTACACCGATTTCACCCTTATTCGCGGCGGTTCCATGCACCGGGCCAACGGTGGTTATCTGATCATCGACGCCCGTCGTGTGCTGGCCCAGCCAATGGCATGGGAGAGTCTTAAGCGAATCCTTCTCTCTGGTGAAATCCGGATCGAGTCGCTGGAGCGGCTTTATGGGCTTGTCAGCACCGTCAGCCTGCAACCGGAACCGATTCCGGTTTCGGTCAAGGTGGTGCTGCTGGGGGATCGGATGCTGTATTACCTGCTCTCCCATTATGACCCCGATTTTCTGGACCTGTTCAAGGTGGAAGCGGATTTCGAGGATGATCTGGACCGGAACGACGACTGCTACGAGCTGTATTCCCGGATGATCGCCACCATGGCCAGAGCACTCGAAATACGGGCTCTGGAACGTGACGCAGTGGCGAGGCTGATTGAGCATGCCAGCCGGCTGGCGGCGGATCAGCGCAAGCTGACCGCCCACGATCGGGTGCTTCGGGACATTCTGAGTGAGTCAGACCACTGGGCTGGCCAGTCCGGTGCCGATACCGTTGAAGCCAGCCACATCCAGCAGGCCATCGATGAGCGGGAATACCGTGCCAGCCGGGTTCGGGAGCGAAGCCGGGAGCAGATCAGCCGGGGCATTGTGATGATAGCCACGGAAGGTGAGGAAGTGGCCCGGGTCAACGGTTTGTCGGTGCTCAGGCTTGGCGCTTCCATGTTCGGGCAGCCGGCGAGGATTACGGCAACGGCCCGGCCGGGGAAAGGTCAGGTTGTGGATATAGAGAGAGAGGCCAAGCTGGGTGGTCCGATTCACAGCAAGGCTGTGATGATTCTTTCCCGGTTTCTGGCGAGCCGTTATGCGGGCGAGGGTGATTTGTCCCTGTCGGCAAGCCTGGCTTTTGAGCAGTCTTACGGCGGCGTAGAGGGGGATTCCGCCTCGGTGGCGGAAACCTGTGTGCTGCTTTCCGCAATTTCCCGGGTTCCGCTGAAGCAGTCCTTTGCCGTGACCGGATCCATGAATCAGCATGGTGAGGTTCAGGCGGTGGGTGGTGTCAATGAAAAAATAGAGGGCTTTTTTGAGGTCTGCCGGGAGGCTGGTGACATAGGGGGGCAAGGGGTCTTGCTGCCGGCGAGTAATGTGGAGCATCTGATGCTCAGAGCGGACGTGCGCCAGGCGATTGCCGAGGACCGGTTCCGGATTTATCCAGTCTCTGACATCAATCAGGCCATTGAGCTTTTAACCGGCCTGGAGGCCGGGGAACCCGACAGTAGCGGGGATTTTCCCGAGAACAGCTTCAACCGGCGGGTTGCCGAGCGGCTGGCGAGGTTCGCTGAAGCCAGTAAGAAGCGGGATGACAACGCAGACGCGAACAGCAGTGGGGGCAAGGACAGTGACTGACGCACCTGCAGATCAGGCTAACCCCGGCACGGCAGCCGGACGTGTGCTGGTGCTGCTGGATGGCTCCAGAATGAGTTGCGCCGCACTGGAGGCAGCGGCAGAAATTGCTGCGAATACAGGTGCCGATGTGCTGGGTGTGTTCGTTGAGGAACTGAACCTGCTGCGCAGTGCGGGCTATGGTTTTGCCAGAGAGGTCGGCTCGGAGTCCGGCGTCAGCCGGCCCTTTGATCCGACCGAGCTTGAGCAGCGCATGCAGAGGTTGGCTAGCCGGGCTCGTCGTGCTCTTGCTGGCGCCGTGGCCCACTACGGTGGCCGGCATACTCTGAGCATTGCCCGTGGTAGTGTTGTTGAAGAGGTGCTCGCGCTGGCGGGGCCCCAGGATCTTCTGGTTCTTGGTCGAGTTGGCTGGTCCTCGGCACCGGGGGCGCGGCTGGGCTCCACTGCGAGGGGCCTTCTTCGCAGGTCGCCGGGCAGGGTATTGCTCTGGTGTGAAAGACGGGTTTTGCCACAGGGTAGGGTTGTGGTCTTTCTCAATGACCACGAGGATGCAAATCGCCGCGCTATCAGGGCGACGGCAGAGGCTGTCAGGCATTCCCATCAGCCTGTGACGCTGTTACTGGGTTCGGATTCGGAGATGCCACCGGAAGCCTTTCAGGCCATCAGGCAGGACCTCGGTATTCGGGAGTCAGACCTTCGTGTACGGTCGCTTCCAGCGACCGATCCTGTTACCGTTGCCCAGGTTTTGCGTCAGGAGAAGGCGGCCCAGCTGGTGCTCAGCCGGGAATGTACCTTGCTTCGGGAACCCGGCGCGGAGCAGCTGCTGGAGGCCCTGAATCTTCCGGTAACGGTCACTCCATGAAAGCCCCTCGTTTTTCGAAAGGTCAGATTCTCTGATGTTCCCGGATATTCTCTACATTGTTGGTCTAACCATTCTTGCCGGTGCCTGCATTCCACTGGGCGGTTTGCTTGCCAGTTTTGAGCGGATCGGCCCCAATTGGCTGGAAGAGGAGTTCCGCCATTTCCTGATTGCTCTGGGTGGTGGCATCTTGCTTGGGGCGGTTTCGGTGGTTCTGATCCCGGAAGGCCAATCCAGTATGGGGGACTCTATTTGGGCAATCCCTGCCATTATCGCCGGCGGGCTTCTGTTCTTTGTTATTGAACGTATTCTGGGCCTGCAGCGCCGGGACTCCCCGCAGCTGATGGGTGTGATGCTGGATTTCATTCCGGAAGCGACCGCGCTGGGCGGGCTTGCGGTGGTGAGTCCTGAAACCGCAGTGCTCATGGCGGTACTGATTGCGATGCAGAATCTGCCCGAAGGGTTCAACGCCTATCGGGAGATATCCAGTCTGCCGGGTTATACTTCCCGGAAAACTCTGGGATTCATGGGCTGCCTCGTGATTACGGGGCCGCTGGCCGGCTTGCTCGGATATTTCTTCCTGTCTGAGCGCCCCATTGCGTTGGGCGCGATCATGTTGGTGGCTTCGGGCGGTATTCTCTACCTGATTTTTCAGGATATCGCTCCGCAATCCAGGCTCGAGCACCACTGGGGCCCACCACTGGGAGCCGTGGTGGGTTTCTGCATGGCGCTGTTCAGTCATGACCTCTTGGGCCAGGTCTGACCCGGCCGGTCAGGCAATTTTGCGGGCATCTTCCTTGCGGAGGATTTCCTCGACATCCTCAGCAGACAGGGTTTCGTTTTTCAGTACCGCTTTGGCGAGCGCTTCGAGCTGGTTTCGGTGCTCAGTCAGAAAGTCCAGGGTCGCTTTCTCCAGTGCCAGGAGTTGTGACTGGATTTCCCCATCGATCATTTCTGCCATTTTTTCACTGAACTCTCTTGGCAGCCCCATTTCCCGGCCGAGGAATACATGCTCTTCTCCGATGCTCAGGCCGAGGGGGCCGATCTTCTCGCTCATCCCCCACTGGCCAATCATGCGGCGAATCAGTGTCGTGGCTTCCTTCAGGTCGTTCTGGGCTCCGGTGCTTACTTCGCCATAAACCAGTTTTTCCGCACAGCGACCTCCGAGCATTACCTTGATTCGATCCTTCAGATAGCTTTCCGTATAGGTGTAGTGGTCTTCCCTCGGGGTCTGTTCAGTGACACCCATGGCCATGCCGTGAGGAATGATAGTGAGCTTGGTGAGCGGGTCGGCGTTGGGCATGTAATAGGCCATGATGGCGTGGCCACATTCGTGATAGGCCACCGCTTTTCGCTCTTCGGGAGACAGCCGGGCATCCCGCTCCTCGCCAAGGATAATTCGGTCCCGGGCGACCTCAAAGCAGTGGGCGTTCACTTCATGGAGGTTTTCCCGGGCTGCAGTGAGCGCGGCCTCGTTTACCAGGTTCTTCAGATCTGCGCCGGAGAAACCGATGGTCCGGGCGGCCAGCTGCTCCAGGTCGACATCACTGGCCAGCGGCACCTTGCGAACGTGAACCTGCAGGATCGCGGTGCGTGCGTCCTTGTGGGGCCGGTCCAGGGTGACCTTGCGGTCAAACCGGCCCGGGCGAAGCAGAGCGCTGTCCAGAACATCGGGCCGGTTGGTGGCGGCCAGTACCAGAACATTTTCGTGGGCCTCGAAGCCGTCCATTTCGGTCAGGATCTGGTTCAGGGTCTGTTCCCGCTCATCGTGGCCACCGCCCAGGCCGGCGCCCCGGGAGCGGCCGATGGCGTCCAGCTCGTCGATGAAGATCAGAGCTGGCGCTTCCTTCCGGGCTTCCTGGAACATATCCCGCACCCGGGCCGCGCCCACACCCACGAACATTTCAATAAATTCCGAGGCGCTGATGCTGTAAAAGGGCACTTCTGCTTCGCCGGCGATGGCCCTGGCCAGCAGGGTCTTGCCGGTGCCAGGCGGGCCAACCAGCAGAACACCCTTGGGCATAATGGCGCCCAGGGCCCGATATTTTTCGGGGGATTTCAGGAAGTCGATAATCTCCGCGATTTCCCGCTTGGCAGACTCGATGCCGGCCACATCATCGAGTGTGGCTGTAGAGGTTTCCTTGCGGGCTCTCCGGGCCTTCGAGCGGCTGAAATCAAAGGGGCCGCCCCCCTGGGCCATACGCTTCTGAGCTGCGCCCCAGAACCAGAACATCAGCGCCAGCAGCAGTATCCAGGGCAGGAATCCACGAATCAGCTCCTGCCACCAGGGCAGGCCCGAGGGCATCGCCCTGATGGTCACCTGGCGTTCCTCCAGCAGGCTCAGCAGCGAGGGATCTTCCATGGGCGGGCGTATGGTGTGAAACCCCGGCGTGCTTGCCTTGGACGGGTTGTCAGAACTGAATGACGCCGCGCCACTGTCGGTGAACAGGCCGGTAATAGCCTCTTCCTTGAGTGTGACTTCTGAAACCTGATCGTTCACCACCGCGGTTTTGAAGTCGGAATAGGCCAGTTCCTGAAGCCGTGGCTGCCCACCGTCCTGCAGCCAGAGCACCATCAGGAAAATGGCGGCACTGAGCCACAGGAACGAGTACTGGTTGGGTATCGCCGGTTGCGGATTGTTCTCCGGCTTTTGCGGATTGCCTGGCCCGTTCGGTGCTGTCATTTCGGTCTCCGGTCGCCCTCCATGATCTTTGCCACGAAGACGGATTTGCCGTAAGTCTCGAATGACCATTTCATGGTATCCGAGAGAACCTTCATAACCTCATCATAGCCGCCGAAAATTTCCGTGCTCATGCGCCCGGGATAAACTTCCAGCCCGGTTTGCTCGAGCCGGGCGATGAGGTCCCGTATAGGCTGTTTATACTCTTCTTTCAGGGGATAACAGCTTAGTTGTACAGAAAGATACATAATGCCTCCGGTCAGGTCAGTGACCCTGGTCAATTACGGTCATCAGTAGCCCATGGCTGATGATGTGCTTCGCCTTGGATCTGCGCCACCGTACAGAGTACCGTCTTCATCAATCATAATACTCTGGATGGCGCCCATTGCCGAACCACGGACAACGGTGTGGTCCCGATCTTCCAGCAGGCGAATTGTGTCCGGGCTGATGCCCTGCTCAATGCGAATCTCATCCGGCAGCCACTGATGGTGCATTCGCGGCACGCTTACCGCCGTCTGGATGTTCATGCCATGATCAATCACATTCAGGATCACCTGCAAGGTGGTGGTAATAATCCGCGAGCCCCCCGGGCTGCCCGTTACCAGCACATTTTTGCCGTCCTTCCTGACGATGGTGGGCGACATGGAGCTCAGCATGCGTTTGCCGGGCTCAACCTTGTTGGCTTCACCGCCGATCAACCCGTAAGCGTTAGGCACGCCCGGCCTGGCGCTGAAATCATCCATTTCATTGTTGAGCAGAAAACCGGCACCTTCGACCGTGATACCGGAGCCATAACTGAAATTGA
Organism: Marinobacter sp. B-21; assembly: GCF_056857895.1. Classification (NCBI taxonomy): domain Bacteria; kingdom Pseudomonadati; phylum Pseudomonadota; class Gammaproteobacteria; order Pseudomonadales; family Marinobacteraceae; genus Marinobacter; species Marinobacter sp. B-21. Next base: position 194,127 of record NZ_JBSXNZ010000070.1, on the reverse strand, counting down.
TGGTGTAGGTGTTAGAGACCGCGTTGCCCCATTTGTCCACCACCGAGAAGTGGGTGGTTTCGGGGCTTTCCCAGGCGGCCGGCTGGCCGGGATTGATGTCGCTGGCAGGGCGGGCTTTTTCTGAATTAATGGTTTTTCGGAGTTCTTCTGCATAGCCCTTGCTGGTAAGGCCTTCCAGGGGTACGTCTACGTAGTCGGTATCGCCGAGGTATTTCGAGCGATCGGCGTAGGCCAGCTTCATGGCTTCGGCCATGTGATGAATCGCATCGGCCGAATTATGGCCGAAGTCGGCCATCGGAAAGCCTTCCAGAATGTTGAGGATCTGGACAATGTGAGTGCCGCCGGAGGAGGGCGGCGACATGGAAAAGATATCGTACCCGCGATAGGTACCGTGAACTGGAGTGCGGACCTCCGGGCGATAGTCTTTCAGATCCTCAAGGGTGATCGGGCCGCCGTGCCGGGCCATTTCGTCGGCGATCAGCCTGGCGGTTTCGCCCGCGTAAAAGCCTTTTACGCCGTGATCCGCAATCCGCTGCAGGGTGTCCGCCAGTTCCGGCTGGTGAAACCGCTCGCCAGGCTGCCAGGCGCTGCCATCCGGCCTATAAAAGGTGGCAAGAGTGGCGGGCCAGCGTTCGAGCCTTTCACGGGCCTGTTCCAGGCCTTCGGTAAAGCGGTGGGGGACAATAAATCCTTCCCGGGCCAGTCTGATGGCCGGAGCCAGTGCCCGTTCCAGGGAGATAGTGCCGTGGCGCTCCAGCGCCAGCGCAAGGCCGGCCACGGTTCCGGGGACACCTGCGGCCAGATGGGTGAAGCGGCTGCGATCGCGGACCACATTGCCGGATTTGTCCTGAAACATCGTCTCTGTAGCGGCGGCGGGCGCTTTCTCGCGGTAATCAATGGCTTCCGGCTCTGAGCCATCGCCTCTGGATATCAGCATGAAACCGCCGCCGCCAATGTTGCCGGAGCGGGGCTGGGTTACTGCCAGGGCAAATCCGGCCGTGACCGCGGCATCAACTGCGTTGCCTCCGTCCCTGAGTACGTCCAGGGCCACTTCGGTGGCCAGGGTGTGGCTGGTTGCTACCATGCCCTGTTTCGCGGTGGCGGGGTGAAACCGTTCTCCCTCGAGAATGGCCTGCCCGAACGCCGGCCCGATAACCACAAGAAAGGCGAGGGTCGTTGCAATCGAAAGGCGGCCTGAGCGTGCTCTGGCGAGGTTTTTGGTTGTGTGTTGGTAGAGGTCTCTGCCCATATCTCCATTCCTCGTTTCTGGCGTTCAGATAGGCTATGATAGCCGGTCATTTTCATAGGTGCGTATCGTTAACCTGCCGTTAATGCCGGTGGTGATTCCCCGACGCACCTGCTTTCCCGGGTTTCAGTTAAGGAAAGGCTTTCATGGAGCATACCTATCGTCTTGTGATTTCCTGCCCCGATCGGGTGGGAATTGTCGCCAAGGTGAGTAATTTTCTGTCGACATACAATGGCTGGATTACCGAGGCGAGTCACCACTCGGACACCCATACCGGCTGGTTTTTCATGCGGCACGAAATCAAGGCCAGCTCGATTCCGTTTGGCCTGGATCAGTTCCGTGCCGCGTTCGAGCCCATTGCCCGTGAATTCAATATGCACTGGCACATTGCCGATTCGGCCCAGCCGAAGAAAGTCATCCTGATGTGCAGCAAGGAATCCCACTGTGTGGCAGATCTGCTGTACCGGTGGCACAGCAAGGAGATCAATGCCGAGATCGTGGCGGTGATTTCCAACCACGATGACCTTCGCAGAATGGTGGAATGGCACGAGATTCCTTACCACCACGTGCCAGTCAGCAAGGAAAACAAAGCAGATGCCTTCGCCCACATCAATGACCTCTTCCACAAATACGAAGTGGATGTGGTGGTGCTGGCCCGGTACATGCAGATCCTTCCGGGCGAACTGTGTGAAAAATACGCTGGCAAGGTGATTAACATCCACCACAGCTTCCTGCCGTCTTTTGCCGGTGCCCGCCCCTACCACCAGGCCTACAGCCGGGGAGTAAAGCTGATTGGCGCGACCTGCCACTACGTGACCCAGGACCTCGACGAGGGCCCGATCATCGAGCAGGACGTCATCCGCATCACCCACAGTGACTCCATTGAGGATATGGTTCGCCTGGGCAAGGACGTGGAAAAGAACGTGCTGGCCCGCGGTCTGCGTTCGCACATCGAAGACCGGGTGATTACCTTCGAAAACAAGACTGTGGTGTTTGATTAGGGCTGCCTCACAGTTGCCCCGGAAAGGGTGCGACTGTGATAGACTTGGCGGCTTGTTGAAGCATAACTATGGGGCCCGGACACGGCTCCGATACGACTTCCAGATAACGCAAAGGAACCTTTCTCGATGGGTGAGTTAGCCAAAGAGATCCTGCCGGTCAATATTGAAGACGAGTTAAAACAGTCCTACCTCGATTACGCCATGAGCGTTATCGTCGGGCGGGCGCTTCCGGATGTGAGGGATGGCCTCAAGCCGGTTCACCGCCGTGTTCTGTTCGCCATGTCCGAACTGAACAACGACTGGAACAAAGCCTACAAGAAGTCCGCCCGTGTGGTGGGTGACGTTATCGGTAAATATCACCCTCACGGTGACTCTGCGGTTTACGACACCATCGTACGTATGGCCCAGCCGTTCTCGCTGCGCTACCCGCTGGTAGACGGCCAGGGCAACTTCGGTTCCATTGATGGTGATAACGCCGCAGCCATGCGTTACACCGAGATTCGCATGGAGAAGATCGCCCACTCCCTGCTGGCGGATCTGGACAAGGAAACCGTCGATTTCGTTGATAACTATGACGGCACCGAGCGGATCCCCGAGGTTCTGCCTACCCGGGTTCCGAACCTGCTGGTGAATGGTTCCTCCGGTATTGCCGTGGGAATGGCCACCAATATTCCGCCCCACAACCTGACGGAAGTGGTCAACGGCTGCCTGGCGTTGATTGACAATCCGGATCTTACTATTGATGAGCTGATGGGCTTCATTCCCGGCCCTGACTTCCCGACCGAGGGCATCATCAATGGCCGTGCGGGCATTGTCGAGGCCTATCGCACCGGCCGTGGCCGCATCTATGTCCGTGCCCGTCATGAAATCGAGCACGATAACAAAACCAATCGCGACGCTGTCATTATCACCGAGCTGCCGTATCAGCTGAACAAGGCTCGCCTGATCGAAAAGATCGCCGAGCTGGTGAAAGAGAAGCGCCTCGAGGGTATTACCGAACTGCGGGATGAATCCAACAAGGAAGGTATCCGGGTTGTGATCGAACTGCGCCGGGGCGAAAATCCGGATGTGGTGGTCAATAACCTGTTCGCCCACACCCAGTTGCAGACGGTGTTTGGTATCAACATGGTGGCGCTGATCAATGGCGAGCCTAAAACGCTGAACCTCAAGCAGATGCTCGATGCGTTCGTGCGCCACCGCCGTGAGGTGGTTACCCGCCGGACTATCTATGAGCTGCGCAAGGCCCGCGAACGTGGCCATATCCTCGAAGGCCTCACGGTTGCGCTGGCCAACATCGATGAGATGATCGAACTGATCAAGGCCTCGCCCAGTTCGGTGGAAGCCAAAGAAAAGCTGATGGCCAAGGGCTGGGCCCCGGGCGATGTCCTGGCCATGCTGGAGCGTGCCGGCGAAGACGCCTGTCGCCCGGACGACCTGCCGGAAATCTATGGCCTGCGTAGCGGCCTGTACTACCTGTCTCCGGAGCAGACCCAGGCGATCCTGGATATGCGTCTGCACCGCCTGACCGGCCTTGAAACCGAGAAGCTGCAGAACGAATACAAGGACATCCTTGAAAAGATTGCCGGCCTGCTGGAAATTCTGGGCGACCCGGACCGCCTGATGCAGGTTATCCGTGAAGAACTGGAAGCGGTTGTTTCCGAATTCGGTGATGAGCGCCGTACCGAGATCACCAGCTCCCAGCGTGATCTGACGATTGCAGACCTGATTGACGAAGAAGATCTCGTGGTCACCATTTCCCACAGCGGTTACGCCAAGACCCAGGCCGTGGAAGATTACCAGGCACAGCGCCGTGGTGGCCGGGGCAAGGCCGCAACCTCCATGAAGGACGAAGACTTCGTTGAGAAGTTGCTCGTCGCCAATTCCCACGACACCATTCTGTGCTTCTCGAACCGCGGCAAGGTCTACTGGTTGCGGGTGTTCGAGATTCCGCGGGCCAGCCGGGCTTCCCGCGGTCGTCCGATGGTCAACATCCTGCCACTGGAAGAGGGTGAGCGTATCACCACCTTCCTGCCAGTACGTGACTATCCGGAAGACCAGTTTGTGCTGATGGCCACCTCTAACGGTGTGGTCAAGAAAACCCCGCTGCCGAACTTCTCACGTCCGCGCAGCAGCGGCCTGATTGCCCTGTCCCTTGATGAAGGCGATACCCTGATTGGCGCTGCCATTACCGAGGGCGACGCCGAAGTCATGCTGTTCTCCACTGCCGGCAAGGCCGTTCGCTTTGCCGAGGGGGCGGTGCGTCCGATGAGCCGGACAGCCCGCGGTGTTCGCGGTATCAGGATGCCGGAAGGTCACCACGTGGTGTCCCTGATTATTCCGCAGGAAGGCGGTGTGATTCTGACCGCCAGTGAGAACGGTTACGGCAAGCGTACCGCCATCGACGAATTCCCGACCTATGGCCGGGGCAGCCAGGGCGTTATTGCCATGCAGTGCTCTGAGCGGAACGGCAACCTGGTAACAGCCCTGCAGCTGTTTGATGGTGATGAAATGATGCTGATTTCGGATAAGGGTACACTGGTGCGGACTCGTACCGACGAAGTGTCCGTTCTGAGCCGGAACACTCAGGGTGTGCGTCTGATCAAGCTTGGTCAGGAAGATGAGCGCCTGGTAGGCGTAGAGCGCATTGCTGAAACCGATGACGAAGCACTTGACGGTGAAGGCGAAGACGCAGCGACAGACAGCAGCACGGAAGAAGGTGAAGGTGCCGGCGAAGAATAAGCCGGCCCTGCCATAGACAGATTCAGCAAGACTTGAGAGATCACAGCAACATGAGCAGGGCGTATAATTTTTGTGCAGGCCCGGCAACCTTGCCGGAAAGCGTGCTTCGTCAGGCGCGGGATGAAATGCTCGACTGGCGCGGTACCGGCATGTCGGTGATGGAAATGAGCCATCGCAGCGACGAGTTTGTCCAGATTGCCGAAACTGCAGAAAAAGATCTGCGTGAACTGGCCGGCGTGTCGGACGATTACGCCGTTCTCTTTATGCAGGGTGGGGCGTCCAGCCAGTTTTCCACCATTCCCCTGAACCTGCTGGGTGAAAAAAACTCTGCTGACTATGTGAATACGGGCATCTGGTCCAAGAAAGCCATTGCCGAGGCGAGCCGCTATGGCACTGTGAACGTGGTGGCCAGCTCGGAAGACAGCGGTTTTGCCACGATTCCTGACCAGTCCTCCTGGCAGACCAGTGCAGATGCAGCGTACCTGCACTACACGCCGAACGAGACCATTGGCGGTCTGGAGTTCGACTTTGTTCCGGAGAGCCCGTCGGTCCCGCTGGTGGCGGATATGTCCTCATCCATGCTTTCCCGGCCGGTGGACGTTTCCAGGTTTGGCGTGATCTACGCCGGCGCCCAGAAAAACATCGGCCCCTCGGGCCTGGTGGTGGTCATTATCCGCAAGGATCTGCTGGGTAAGGCCCGCAGGGAGACCCCCACCATGATGAACTATCAGGTGATTGCCGATAACGGGTCCATGTACAACACCCCCGCGACCTATTCCTGGTATCTGGCGGGCCTGGTGTTCCAGTGGCTGAAAGAGCAGGGTGGTGTAACGGCCATGGGTGAAGTGAACCTGCGCAAGGCCAGAAAGCTCTATGGGTTCATCGACACCAATGATTTCTACGCCAACCCCATTGAACCGCGTTTCCGGTCCTGGATGAACGTGCCGTTTACCCTGGCAGACGACGCCTTGAACGGTGAATTCCTGAAAGGAGCCAATGCCCGTGGCCTGCTGAACCTGGCCGGCCACCGCTCGGTGGGTGGTATGCGGGCGAGTATTTACAACGCGATGCCCGAGGCTGGTGTTGATGCGCTGATCGAATATATGACTGAATTTGCGAAGGAGCGTGGCTGACCATGAGTGATGAGCAGGTCCGGCTCGCAGAGCTGAGGGACGAGATTGATCAGATTGATCAGAAGCTCATGGAGCTGATCAGCGCCCGGGCAACCTGTGCCCAGGAAGTCGCCCACGTCAAGACCACAGCCAATCCGGGGCAGGACGTATTTTTCTATCGCCCGGAGCGGGAAGCCCAGGTGCTGCGCCGAATCAAGGAGCAGAACCCGGGGCCATTGTCCTGTGAGGAAATGGCCCGTCTGTTCCGGGAAATCATGTCGGCCTGCCTGGCGCTGGAAAAGCCCATGCACATTGCCTTCCTGGGGCCGGTGGGTACCTTCACCCAGGCAGCAGCGCTCAAGCATTTTGGTCACTCGGTGATCAGCGTGCCGCTGCCCGCGATTGATGCGGTATTCCGGGAGGTTGAATCCGGCGCTGCCCATTACGGTGTGGTGCCGGTGGAGAACTCCACCGAGGGCATGATCAATCATACCCTCGATATGTTCATGTCCTCGCCCCTGAAAATCTGTGGTGAAGTGCAACTGCGGATTCACCACCACCTGCTGGTGTCTCCGAAGCACAAGGATCAGGAAATTACCCGGATCTATTCCCATCAGCAGTCGTTTGCCCAGTGTCGCCAGTGGCTGGACACCCATCGCTATGGTATTGAGCGGGTGACAGTTTCCAGCAACGCCGAAGCGGCGCGACGTGCGGGCGCGGAGCCCGGATCGGCGGCGATTGCCGGCGACATGGCGGCTGAGCTCTATGGCCTGGAAAAACTGGCCAACAGCATTGAAGACCGTCCGGACAATACCACACGTTTCCTGATCATCGGCCGGGAAGAAGTCCCTGCCAGCGGTCACGATAAGACCTCCATTCTGGTTTCCATGCGAAACAAGCCGGGTGCACTGTACCAGCTGCTTGAGCCGTTTCATCGCCATGGCCTCAGCCTGACCCGTATCGAAACCCGGCCGTCGCCCAGTGGTACCTGGGCCTATGTGTTCTACATCGATTTTGAAGGGCATATGGAGGGCGATCAGGTGCGCAAGGTTCTCGCAGAAGTGGAGGACGAAGCCGTTGAGCTCAAGCGGTTGGGTTCCTACCCGATTGGCGTTCTTTGAGTACCCGAACCGGCAGTTTTTTTGAGTACGGAGTGTCGAGGACGTTTTATGGCCATTGATTACCAGAGTCTGGCGGTCCGGGGCGTGCAGGCGTTGTCGCCCTACCAGCCAGGAAAACCGATTGAGGAACTGGCGCGGGAGCTGGGGCTGAATCCCGCTGAAATTATCAAGCTTGCCAGCAATGAAAATCCGCTTGGGCCTAGCGAAAAGGCGCTTTCTGCCGCCCGCCAGGCATTGTCTGAACTGTGCCTGTATCCGGACGGCAACGGCTTCAATCTCAAGCAGGCGCTGTCAAGGCGCCTGGGTGTCGGGCTGGACCGGATCACCCTCGGCAATGGCTCCAATGACGTTCTGGAAGTCATCACCCGCTGTTTTGCCGATGCCGATTCGGAAGTCATTTTCTCCCAGTATGCGTTCGCCATTTATCCTCTGGTGACCCGGGCCATTGGCGCAAAGGGCGTGTCCGTGCCTGCCCGGGAATGGGGGCATGATCTGGAGGCGATGGCGGCGGCGGTCACCGACCGTACCAGGCTGGTTTTTGTCGCCAACCCGAACAATCCCACGGGTACGGTGCACAAGGCCGATGCCATTGAGGCCTTCCTGAAGAAGATTCCGGCCGAGGTCCTCGTGGTGCTGGATGAGGCCTACTGCGAATACCTCACCGGTAACGACTATCCTGACGGTGTGGAACTGCTTTCCCGGTTCCCGAACCTGCTCGTGTGCCGGACCTTCTCCAAAGCCTGGGGGCTTGCCGGTTTGCGGGTGGGCTACAGCGTCAGCTCCGCAGCCATTGCCGACACCCTCAACCGCGTGCGTCAGCCCTTTAACGTCGACACGGTTGCGCTCTCTGCGGCCACGGCGGTGCTGGATGATGAAGACTACCTTCAGCGCTCCCGGGAGGTGAACAGTGCCGGCCTGCGCCAGCTTGAGCAGGCATTCGATCGCATGGGGCTCAGTTACATTCCCTCTGCCGGCAACTTTATTGCGGTGGAAGTGGGTGAGCAGGCCATGGGGGTATACCAGACTCTTCTGGCCCACGGTGTGATTGTCCGCCCGATTGCAGGTTATGGCATGCCGCGCCATCTCCGTGTCTCGGTTGGGCTTCCGGAAGAGAACGAGCGGTTTATCGACGCGCTGGCGCAGGCACTGACATCCTCGGGGCTGAGCGACTGACATGGCGCTTTCCGAACCTCTTTTTAAGCGGGTTGCAGTGATTGGTCTGGGGCTGATTGGCGGCTCCCTGGCCAGTGCTATCCGGCGTAATGGCCTGGCTGGCAGGGTGGTTGGTGCAGACCAGCGCGGCGAGGAGCTGCAACTCGGCAAAGAGCTTGGTGTTATAGATGAGGCCGCGCCTACCGTGGCTGATGCCGTCAAGGGTGCCGATCTGGTGGTGCTTGCGGTGCCGGTAAGGGCAACCCGCGCGGTTCTGGAAGAAGTTCGCTCCTGCCTGGAGCCCGGAGCAGTGCTAACGGATGTGGGTAGTACCAAGTCCAGCTTTGTCGCCGATGTTGAGGCCGTGTTTGGTGGCCTTTCGCCGCTGGTGATTCCCGGCCACCCGATCGCGGGCTCTGAAAAGAGCGGCATCCGGGCGGCCAGTCCGGAGCTGTTCGCCAACCACAAGGTGATTCTTACGCCTCCGGACAATGTCAGTGAGCCGCATCTGGCACGTCTGAAAGGACTCTGGGAAGGCTGTGGCGCGACAGTGCTGACCATGTCTGTGGCCTATCACGACGAAGTGCTGGCGGCCACCAGCCATTTGCCCCATCTGATTGCCTTTTCTCTGGTCGACACCCTGGCGGGTGAAGACGAGAACATGGACATTTTCCGTTATGCGGCCGGTGGATTCAGGGACTTTACCCGGATTGCTGCCAGTGATCCGGTGATGTGGCACGATATCTTTCTCTCGAATCGCGAGGCGGTTCTTCGGGTAATCGACCATTTTACTCACGACCTGGAACAGCTGCGCACGGCCATTGCTAACCAGGACAGTGCGACCCTGTTAAGGGTTTTCAGTCGCGCCAAAGCGGCGCGTGAACATTTTTCAAAGATGCTCTCAGGACAGGCTTACGTGACAAAAAACAGTGAAAAGCAGGTAAGGTTCCGTCTTCAGCCCGGTGGCGCTATTTCCGGTGATATCCGGGTACCCGGTGACAAATCCATGTCGCACCGTTCCATCATGATGGGTGCGCTTGCCAACGGCGTCACCGAGGTTAAGGGATTCCTGGAGGGTGAGGACAGCCTGGCGACGCTTCAGGCGTTCCGGGATATGGGTGTCACGATCGAAGGCCCGGAAGATGGCTTCGTCCGGATTCACGGTGTTGGCATGCATGGGCTGCAGGCGCCCCGTGGCCCGTTGTATCTTGGTAATTCCGGAACCGCGATGCGCCTGTTTGCAGGCCTGCTGGCAGCCCAGCCGTTTGACTCTGAGCTGACCGGCGACGCCAGTCTCTCCGGCCGCCCCATGGGCCGGGTTGCAGACCCGTTGCGAGCCATGGGGGCAGTGATTGACACGGCCGAAGGTGGTCGCCCGCCGCTGAAGATACGCGGTGGCCAGAAGCTGTCCGGTATCCATTATGAAATGCCGGTAGCCAGCGCCCAGGTGAAGTCCTGCCTCTTGCTGGCCGGGCTCTACGCTGAAGGCAGCACATCGGTTACCGAGCCGGCACCCACGCGGGATCATACCGAGCGCATGCTGGCGGGCTTCGGCTACCACGTACACCGTAACGGCGCGACGGCCAGTGTCAGTGGTGGTGGCAAGCTGACGGCCACAAACATTGACGTACCTGCCGACATTTCTTCCTCGGCCTTTTTTCTGGTGGCTGCGAGCATTGCGCCCGGTTCCGACCTGATCCTTCGCCATGTAGGTATGAACCCGACCCGGGTGGGGGTGATCAACATTCTACGCCGGATGGGCGCCAGTATTGAGGTTCTGGATGAGCGCGAAATCGGTGGTGAGCCTGTAGCCGATCTGCGCGTGCGTTCGGCGGAACTTCAGGGTATTGATATTCCCGAAGACCAGGTGCCACTGGCGATTGACGAATTCCCGGTGCTGTTCATCGCGGCAACCTGCGCCACCGGCCGAACGGTTCTGCGAGGCGCCGAGGAGCTGCGGGTCAAGGAAAGTGACCGGATCCAGGTGATGGCAGACGGCCTTGCCGCCCTGGGTGTGGAAACCACCGTTACGCCGGACGGCATCATCATTGATGGTGGCCAGACCATTGGCGGCGGCACCGTCAACAGCCAGGGCGACCACCGTATTGCCATGTCTTTCGCAGTGGCATCGCTGCGGGCCAAAGGCGATATTACCGTGACCGACTGCGCCAATGTGGCAACGTCTTTCCCGGGATTTGTGGAGCTCGCAAAGAGTACGGGAATCAATATTTCAGCCGAGGGGGCTGAATAATGGCGGATAACAGAGCGCCGGTGATCACGGTGGATGGCCCCGGAGGATCCGGCAAGGGCACCGTTACCCAAATGCTGGCCAGGAAGCTGGGTTGGCATTTGCTGGATAGCGGGGCCTTGTACCGGCTGACGGCTCTGGCCGCCGTCCGGCAGGGTGTCGCTCTGGACGACGAGGAAGGGCTGGTCAAAGTGGCTGCCGGGCTGGATGTGGCGTTCGAACCCACGCCCGAGGGTGAGCCGGTCCGGGTTATTCTGGCAGGGCAGGACGTGACGGCAGATATACGTACGGAGTCCGCCGGGGATAACGCGTCGAAAGTGGCCGTGATGCAGCCGGTCCGGGACGCGCTGTTGCAGCGCCAGCGGGACTTCCGGCAGGCTCCGGGCCTGGTGGCCGATGGCCGGGATATGGGAACCGTGGTGTTCCCGGATGCGCCGGTCAAGATTTTCCTGACGGCAAGCGCCGAGGAGAGAGCCAGAAGGCGTTACAGCCAGTTGAAGGACGCGGGTGTCGATGTTAATATTGTCGCCCTTTTAGAGGAGATACGGGTTCGTGATGAACGGGATATGAACCGTTCCGCAGCCCCTCTCAAGCCCGCAGATGATGCGCAAGTCATTGATTCTACGGGGTTGGGTATAGGAGAGGTGCTAGACAGGTGTATGGCCGCGGCAGGCCAGGCCTGACTACACCTTTTTGTCGTTGAAATGCCGGATGTAGCGTTATCTGCCAGCCACAGGCTTGATCCGGAACTTATTAACAGACCGTGTTGCTGGTGGCACGGAGCACACTTGCGTTGATCATATAGGACTCATAATGAGCGAGAGCTTTGCGGATCTTTTTGAAGAAAGCCTGAAAGAAATTGACATGCAGCCGGGTTCCATCGTCCAGGGAACCGTAGTTGACGTCGACAACGACTGGGTCACCGTTAACGCCGGACTGAAGTCCGAAGGCGTTATCCCCGCCTCCCAGTTCCTGAACGAAAAAGGCGAGTTGGAAATTGCTATCGGCGATGTTGTCGATGTAGCTCTCGACGCTGTGGAAGACGGTTTCGGTGAAACCCGTCTGTCCCGTGAAAAGGCCAAGCGTGCAGAAGCCTGGAAGGTACTCGAGAAGTCCTTCGAAGCTGAGGAAGTGGTTAAGGGTGTTATCAATGGCAAGGTCAAAGGCGGTTTCACTGTCGATCTGGCCGGTATCCGCGCCTTCCTGCCGGGCTCTCTGGTAGATGTTCGTCCGGTCCGCGATACCGCGCACCTGGAGAACAAGGAACTCGAATTCAAGGTTATCAAGCTGGATCAGAAGCGTAACAACGTGGTTGTTTCCCGCCGCGCCGTTCTGGAAGCTGAAAACAGCGCTGAGCGCGAAGCTCTGCTGGAAACCCTGACCGAAGGTATGGAAATCAAGGGTATCGTCAAGAACCTGACCGACTACGGCGCGTTCGTGGATCTGGGCGGCGTTGACGGCCTGCTGCACATTACCGATATGGCCTGGAAGCGCATCAAGCATCCGAGCGAAATCGTTAACGTGGGCGATGAGATCAGTGTCAAGGTTCTGAAGTTTGATCGTGAGCGCAACCGTGTGTCCCTCGGCCTGAAGCAGCTGGGCGAAGATCCCTGGGTTGATATCAAGGGTCGTTATCCGGAAGGCAGCAAGGTGACTGCACGCGTTACCAACCTGACCGACTACGGCTGCTTTGCCGAGCTGGAAGAAGGTGTTGAAGGTCTGGTTCACGTGTCCGAAATGGACTGGACCAACAAGAATATCCATCCGTCCAAGGTTGTCCAGGTAGGCGACGAAGTGGGCGTGATGATTCTGGATATCGACGAAGAGCGTCGTCGTATTTCCCTGGGTATCAAACAGTGCGTATCCAACCCATGGGAAGATTTCTCCAGCAACTTCAACAAGGGCGACCGCATCTCCGGTAAGATCAAGTCAATCACTGACTTCGGTATCTTCATCGGTCTGGACGGCGGCATCGACGGTCTGGTTCACCTGTCTGACATCAGCTGGAACGAGACTGGCGAAGAAGCGGTTCGCGAATACAAGAAGGGTGACGAAGTTGAAACCGTTATCCTGTCTGTTGATCCGGAGCGAGAGCGTATCTCCCTGGGTATCAAGCAGCTTGAGAGCGATCCGTTCGCCGAGTTTGTGCAGCTGAACGACAAGGGCTCTATTGTTAAGGGCACCGTGTCTGCAGTTGATGCCAAGGCCGCTACCATTGCCCTGAACGACGAAGTTGAAGCGGTACTGAAAGCCTCGGAAATCAGTCGTGACCGTGTTGAAGACGCACGTAACGCGCTGAAGGAAGGCGAAGAAGTAGAAGCGAAGATCATCAGCATCGATCGCAAGAACCGCATCATTAACCTGTCTGTGAAGTCCAAGGATGTTGAGGACGACAAGCAGGCCCTGGAAAATGTGCGGACCAAGACTGCCGAAACCTCTTCTGGTGCGACCACCATCGGTGATCTCATCAAGGAGCAGATGCAGCAGCAAAACGCCAATAAGGAATGAATTTCCGGTTGGTGTGAAAAAAACGGGCTCTAAGAGCCCGTTTTTTTTGTGTTTTTTTCTGGTTTGGCTAAACTAGATAGTCATGGGAATCCGGCAACCGACGGCTGAACAATAACGAAAGAGGGAAACGCCTCATGACGAAGTCCGAACTGGTCGAGTTGATTGCGTCCAAGCAAACACAGCTCTCCGTTAAAGATGTCGAACTGGCTGTAAAAACCATCATTGAGCACATGTCCCAGTCGCTCGCCGATGGTCAGAGAATTGAGATCCGGGGATTTGGCAGTTTTTCTCTTCATCACCGGGCAGCGCGTACCGGTCGCAATCCGAAAACCGGTGAGGCTGTCCAGTTACCGGCCAAGTTTGTGCCGCATTTCAAACCGGGAAAGGAATTGAGAGAGCAGGTTAACGACAGTCTGAAGAAAGGCTTTTAACCGCGGCTCAGGGAATGCGTATAATTCAGGATTAGTCAGCCCTTTGGGAGTGCTATCTCTATGGCAGGATTGCAGAAGATCCTCATTATTCTGTTGGTTTTGGTCCTGGTTCTGCTGGCACTGGTGTTCTCGCTTAATAACCAAATGGCGGTGTCCCTCAATTTTCTGCTTTTTCAAACCCAGCCTCATGGTGTAGCCGTCTGGATCATCATGGCCTTTGTTATCGGTGCGCTGGTTGGCGTACTGATTACCATGCTGGCCACCGTCCGTACCTCGGTGTCCCGGCGAGCCCTTCAGAAACGACTTGATCGTGCGGAGCAGGCATTGGAGAAATCCAGGGCCCAGAACGACCGGACGCTTTAATGGATATTGTACTTCAGTGGCTGCTGCTGACAGTTGCGGTTGCCGTTGGCTGGCTGGTTGGCCGGCTGGGAAGCAATGAAAGCCGCTCAAAGGCAACGATTTCCGACGAGGAATCGGTAAAGGATCGCCTCCAGTTCCTCTTTACCAACTATTCCGACCAGGCGGTTGAAAACTTCGTGCAGTCCCTTGCTGTTAACAAGGACACCGTCAGCCTGCACCTCTCAATTGGCAGTCATTTTCGCAATAAGGGCGAAACGGACAGAGCCATATTGATTCATCAGAATCTCCTGGCAAGGCCTGAATTGCCGCCACGCTTTTCGCCACAGGTTACCCTGGAGCTGGCACGGGATTACCTCAACGCCGGCCTGCTGGACCGCGCCGAGGCATTGCTGCATCAGCTCATGGGTGACCGGGAATATGGCCGGCATTCTTCCCAGCAGCTGATTGATCTGTACCAGCAGGAAAAGGAGTGGGGTAAAGCGTCGGAGGTTGCCCGAACACTGACCCGTGGCGATGCTGACCCCGCCATGTTCAAAGTTCTGGCATACCTGACTTGTGAGCTTGCCGAGGAAGCGCTGAAACAGGATGATCGTTGGGAGGCCCAGAAACTCGCCCGGGAAGCGCTGGATTACGACCGTTCCTGTGTGCGTGCCACCCTGATACTGATGAAGCTGCTGGTTCGCCAGGGCAGTTTCCGCGAGGCTGGCAATCAGGGCCTGAAAGTCTTCGACCAGAACCCGGAGTTCGGTCCGGAAGCGGTTGACCGTCTGATGAAGCTTGAGCACGAGCACGGTGATATCGGACGCCTGGCGAAAAAACTGCGCAAGCTTTACGAGAATTATCCGAGCACAAGTCTATTGCTGGCACTGGTCGAATCCGTGGAGCGGGCCTCTGGCCGACCTGCTGCGATCGATCTGCTACGGCAGGAACTGGAGATCCGCCCAAGCGTCCGCGGCCTGTTGCGGCTGGTGGAGATGGCGGGCTACGAGAAAGGTATGACCACAGACGAGGGCCGGCTTGTCAGCCGCATTGGCCACCTGATTCTTGCCAACCGCCCGGTCTATCGCTGTGTCAGCTGTGGTTTCTCCGGTCGCCAGCTGCACTGGCTGTGCCCAAGCTGCAAGCAATGGGAAACCGTCCGCCCGATCCAGGGCGTTGAAGCTGAATAAACCTTTACTGAATCTCCGCAGGATAATTGAACGTGCAAACCGCAAACGATCCCAAAATCATCGTCGCCCTGGACTTTCCCTCCGGGAAATCGGCCCTGGAACTGGTTGATAAACTGGATCCGGCCAAATGCCGGTTGAAGGTGGGCAAGGAGCTGTTCACCCGTTCCGGCCCCCAGTTAGTCGAGGGGCTTCAAAAGCGCGGATTCGATGTGTTCCTGGACCTGAAATTCCACGACATCCCCAACACCACCTCGGCGGCGGTAGCGGCAGCCGCAGATCTCGGCGTCTGGATGGTAAACGTCCACGCCTCGGGCGGTGAAAAAATGATGACCGCCTGCCGGGAGCGCCTGGAAACCTTCGGAGCAGACCGGCCGTTGCTGATTGCCGTCACCGTTCTCACCAGCATGAACGCCGACGACCTGGCCGGTATTGGCATTACCGATTCCCCGGAAGTCCAGGTATCACGTCTGGCAACCCTCACTAAAAACTGCGGCCTCGACGGTGTCGTCTGCTCCGCCCGGGAAGCCCCGAAACTGAAAGGGGAGCAGGGCGCCGACTTCAAGCTGATCACCCCGGGGATTCGTCCGTTGACTGCCGATAAAGGCGACCAACAACGCATCATGACCCCAAGCGATGCCCTCAAGGCGGGTTCCGATTATCTTGTGATCGGCCGCCCGATTACCCAGGCTGCGGATCCGTTGGCTGCTTTGGAGGCTGTTCACGCTGAGGTGATTGGCCTCTAGCATTTGGTGGGTATTTTGCTTGAGCCCTAGCCTGATAGGTTTGGAGCCTGGTGGTGTGGGGCCTCCCTCCCAAAAAACCGCTACGAGCACATCCCTGTGCGCTTGTTTCCGGCCATCCATGGCCTCCAACATTTTTGGGAGGGAGGCCCCACACCACCGTGTCGAACCTTTGAGATATAGTCTGTGAACGCGGGGTCAGATGAAAACCTTCATCTGACCCCAATTTCGAAAACAAACACAGAGGTAATAAAAAACCCGCTAACTCAAAGAATTAGCGGGCTTTTAAAATAGTGGCTCCCCGAGCTGGGCTCGAACCAGCGACAAACGGATTAACAGTCCGTTGCTCTACCAACTGAGCTATCGGGGAACGTCGTCGTGTGACGAGGCGCGTATATTAAGTTGGCTATACCGCCCCGTCAACCCTTGGCCAGAACTTTTTAGCCAAGTACTTTCTGAAGACGTTCAATCGCCTTGTGCAGGTTATCCATGCTGGTGGCGAAGCTCAGGCGCATGTGGCCAGGGCAGCCGAAGGCGGATCCTGGAACCAGTGCCACGCCGGCGTCAGTCAGTAGCTTTTCGGCGAATTCCACGTCCGTACTGACACTGGTATCAGCATCAATGGCGCCCTGGAAGCTCGGAAACACGTAAAAGGTTCCGTCGCCATTCAGGCATTCAACGCCCGGCAGTTTGTTCAGGGCCTCTACCAGCCAGTCGTGGCGTTCTTTGAACGCCTTTACCATGTCGCCCACGCAGGCCTGGTTGCCATCAAGCGCAGCCTTTGCTGCCGCCTGGGAGATAGACGCCGGGTTGGAGGTGCTCTGGGACTGGATTTTCTTCATGGCGCCGATGATCTTCGCCGGGCCAGCGGCGTAGCCGATACGCCAGCCAGTCATGGAGTAGGCCTTGGACACACCGTTGAGCACGAAGGTGCGGTCGTACAGTTCCGGGGTGGCGTTCAGGATGTTGCAGAACGGCTTGCCGGTCCAGAGGATCGGCTCATACATGTCGTCGGTGGCGATCATAATGTTCGGGTGCTTCTTCAGCACCTCGCCGATGGCCTGCAACTCTTCCAGGGTGTAGGCCATGCCGCTCGGGTTCGAGGGGCTGTTAATCACGAACAGGCGGGTACGCTCGGTGATGGCGTTTTCCAGCTGTTCCGGGGTGATCTTGAAGCGGGTCTTGGCACCGGTTTCAATGATAACCGGCTTACCTTCGGCCACCAGTACCATATCCGGGTAGGATACCCAGTATGGCGCCGGGATGATGGCTTCGTCACCCTTGTTCAGGGTGGCCAGTGCGAGGTTGAAAAAGCTCTGTTTGCCACCACTGCTTACCAAGATCTGGTTGGCTTCGTATTCCAGGCCGTTGTCCCGTTTGAACTTCGCAATAATCGCTTTCTTCAGGGCTGGCGTACCATCAACGGCAGTGTATTTGGTCTGGCCGTTGTCGATGGCTTCAATGGCTGCCTGTTTGATGTGATCAGGGGTATCGAAGTCCGGCTCGCCGGCACCCAGGCCAATAATATCCTGGCCGGCTGCGCGGAGTTCCGCGGCCTTGTTGGTGACTGCGAGGGTGGGAGAGGGCTTGATCGCCTGTACTCGGCTGGAAAGTTGAAGGTCCAAACTTGCGCTCCTTAAAGCTGCGTCTGATAGGGCTGCGACCGCCGGGCGCCAGAGCTGCTGGCTGATTTTCGCCCAGCCGTCGATCGCACTGATGGTATCATGAAGCCAGCGTATCGCTAAATTTCTCTAATGGCAGGGGCTGTTTTGTCCCTGCTTCAGTTCTACCGGAGGTTCCCGCCAGTTATGGCCAGTAATCAGCCCAGCGTTTCCACCAGAGAGGGTGTGTTTAAAGTCGATTCACCGTTCCAGCCGGCGGGTGATCAGCCCAAGGCGATCGAGGGGCTGGTGGATGGCATCCACTCCGGCCTGGCGCACCAGACCCTGCTGGGGGTAACCGGCTCCGGTAAAACCTTCACCATTGCCAACGTAATCCAGCAGGTGCAGCGGCCAACCATCATCATGGCCCACAACAAGACCCTGGCTGCCCAGTTGTATGGCGAGTTCCGCGAATTCTTTCCGGACAATGCGGTGGAGTATTTCGTTTCCTACTACGACTACTACCAGCCGGAAGCCTATGTGCCGTCGTCGGACACCTTTATCGAGAAAGACGCCTCCATCAATGAGCACATCGAACAGATGCGTCTTTCCGCCACCAAGGCCCTGCTGGAGCGGTCGGATGCAATCATCGTGGCGACGGTGTCCTCAATCTACGGCCTTGGTGATCCCCAGTCCTACCTGAAGATGATGCTGCACCTGGACCGGGGTGATCAGATCGATCAGCGCTTTATCCTGCGTCGCCTTGCCGAACTGCAGTACACCCGCAACGATATTGAATTCCACCGGGCCAATTACCGGGTGCGGGGCGATGTGATCGATGTATTTCCGGCGGAATCCGAGAAGGAGGCCATCCGCATCGAGCTGTTCGATGATGAGGTGGAGAATCTCAGCTATTTCGACCCGCTTACAGGCGAGGTTCTGCGTCGGGTTCCCCGGGTAACCATCTATCCGAAGTCCCACTATGTGACGCCCCGGCAGAAGGTGCTGGATGCGATTGAGCTCATCAAGGTGGAGCTGGATGAGCGGCTCCAGCAACTGCGGGACAATAACCGGCTGGTGGAAGCTCAACGGCTTGAGGAGCGCACCCGGTACGACATCGAAATGATGATGGAGCTGGGTTACTGCAATGGCATCGAGAACTACTCACGTTATCTTTCTGGCCGCCGCCCGGGTGAGGCGCCACCAACCCTGTTTGATTATCTGCCACCCAATGCGTTGCTGGTGGTGGATGAATCCCATGTGACCATTCCCCAGATCGGTGCCATGTACAAGGGCGACCGTTCGCGCAAGGAAACCCTGGTGGAGTACGGTTTCCGGCTGCCTTCGGCGCTGGATAACCGGCCGATGCGGTTCGAGGAGTGGGAGCGCATCGCGCCGCAGATGATTTTTGTCTCTGCGACGCCGGGCAACTACGAAGCCGAGCATACCGGCCAGGTGGTGGAGCAGGTGGTACGGCCCACCGGCCTGCTGGATCCGGAAATCGAGGTTCGTCCGGCCTCCACGCAGGTGGATGATCTGCTTTCCGAAATCCACACCCGGGTGAAGGTGAAGGAGCGGGTTCTGGTGACCACCCTCACCAAGCGGATGGCGGAAGACCTGACGGACTTCATGATGGAACACGACGTAAAAGTCCGGTATCTGCACTCGGACATCGACACCGTCGAGCGGGTGGAGATCATCCGGGATCTCCGCCGGGGTGAATTTGATGTGCTGGTGGGCATCAACCTGTTACGGGAAGGGCTTGATATGCCTGAGGTGTCGCTGGTTGCCATTCTCGATGCGGACAAGGAAGGTTTCCTGCGTTCCGAGCGCTCACTGATCCAGACCATGGGCCGGGCGGCGCGGAATCTCCACGGCAAAGCCATTCTTTACGGTGATCGGGTTACCGGTTCCATGCAGCGGGCTATCGACGAGACTGGTCGTCGGCGGGCGAAGCAGGAAGCCCACAACGAAGAACACGGCATTACGCCCCAGGGCCTGAATAAGAAGATTGCCGATATCATGGAAGGTGCCGGCGGTGGTGGCCGCGGACGTCGCAAGGCGGAGCGCCCGGGTCAGAAGGCGGCGGAGGAAGCGGAGCAGTACCGGGCGAAATTGGGCAACCGGTCTCCCGAGCAAGTCCTCAAGGAAGTTTCCCGCCTGGAGGACGAGATGTACAAGGCGGCTTCGGAACTGGATTTCGAGACTGCTGCACGCCTGCGGGACGATATCTCCGAATTGAAAGAGGCGGCTTTGCGGACCGGGTAGTTAGCCCGGCCGTTTGGGTCCCACGATAACAGCCGCCTGTAAAGGCTGGTTGCGGCCATAGCGGGACATCTGGCTGAACACCCGTTTGTCGACGGGCAGGTATTGCTTATCGGCGACGGTTTCTCCGGCGTCCACGTCTATTTCCGGATCGTGCAGGTATACGAACTGGTCGTCGATGGCACACACAGTCACCCAGTGCGGGACGCGGCTCCGGTTCAGCTGCCAGGTGCTGATCAGGATAACCGGTACCCGACCTTCGTGCAGTGCTTCTTCCATGGCTTCCAGGGTTAGCGGGTCGTGGTGGAGCTGAATGCCAGTCTGGCCGATGTCGTGCAGGAAGCCTTCGTGGACCAGTTCCAGAACCCGTTTCTTGTCCTCATTCCTGACCGTGTCTTTGAACAGGGCACCCTCCATGCTGATCCATGCACTGGCTTCAAAGCCCCGATTCCAGGCAGACAGTGCCAGCCCGTGAGGGCCGCAGCCGCCGTGGCCGGCAAGCATGAAGATGGTGGTCGCCTCTCGCCAGATTCTCAGCTCTTCCAGGGTTGTGAGCAGTTGCTGCTCATCCAGGGCAGCCATGGCCATGATCAGCGCTGCCGGGCCACAGGAAAAATCCGTTGTCTGCGGGTAATAGGGCACGGCCTGAAATTCACGGGAGGGCTCATAGAACAGGATCCGCCGCTCAAAGCGCAGGGCATCACCGTGGTCTTCGTAATAGTCCCGGTAGGTTCCGAACTGGCGGTACCCGAGGCGTTTATACAGATTGATGGCGCCCCGGTTGTCCTCCCGGACTTCCAGCCGCATGATGATGCGACCCGCTTTAACGGCTTCCTCTTCCGCCTCCTGAACCAGCTTTTCACCTACACCCTGGCCGCGCACGGACGGCGAGACGGCAATGGAGTAGATCCGGGCAAGGCGGGTGGCAGCGCTCATCAGAACCAGACAGTAACCCACCAGGTCTTCGCCGGCTTCAGCGACGATCAGCCGGTCTCTGGGCATTTCCAGGAAACGGCGGAAACTGCGCCGGGACAACCGGTCCTCGGTGAAACACCGGTTTTCAAGCAACACCAGGGCGTCAAGGTCCATGCTGGAAGCTTGTCGGAGCTGGAAATCAGGCATCGTAATGCGGCCTTGAGAAGAGCTTTGAGGGCGTGCAGGCAGGCTTCCCTGATCCGGCTATTATGGTAGAGAGTCCAGGGTTCGCAAAGTGTGCAAACATGCGTAAAAGCACGCATCATGCGCCGATTGTACCGGTTTTGTTACCGGCGTATTGTTGCGGCAGATAACACAGGCAATAACCTTCAGGGAGGATCGCCTTTAATGTCCCGCTTGCTCATTGTAGTGGACCGCGCCAAAGACTGGGCACCGTATTATCCCAGTGAAGATGTGCTGACCTTCGATCAATATCTTCAGTTCTCGGCGCCACCTGCCAGCCGGGTGCGCGTTATTAACCTTTGTCAGAGTGCAAAATACCTGAGCCGGGGCTACTACTGCTCGCTGCTGGCGGAGGCCCGTGGCCACCATGTGGTGCCCTCGGTCATGACTCTGAACGATCTGAGTCGAAAGGGACTGTTTTCCCTGGAGCTGGAAGAGCTGGACGCCAGCGTGATTAACTGGCTCGAAGCCGCTGGTTCGGCCATTAACCCGGCCAGCGATGAGCGCGAGGCGACCCACGAGGTGAAGGTCCGGACCTGCTTCGGACAGTCTGAGCACCCGGAGCTCAAGCCTGTTGCCCGGGCTCTGTTCGAGCGCTTCCCCTGCCCGATTCTCGAGATCGTATTCAAGCGCCGCAAGCAGTGGCAGATTGAATCCATGAAACCGGCGGCCCCGGCGGATCTGGGTGAGCATGAACAGGACGTGTTTGCGGCCGCCCTGGACCGCTTCAGCAGCATGGTGTGGCGCAAGCCCCGAACGCGCCGTCGCTACCGTTACGACCTGGCCGTGCTGGTGAACCCGGATGAGGAAATGCCGCCAAGCGACAAGGTTGCCCTGAAACGATTTGTGAAGGCCGGACGGAAGCTGGGTATCAATGTGGAACAGATCACCCGGCGGGATTACATGCGGTTGCCGGAATACGATGGTCTTTTCATCCGGGAAACCACGGCCATTGACCATCACACCTATCGGTTTGCCCGCAAGGCGGATGCCGAGGGTATGGTGGTGATCGATGATCCGGTATCGATCCTCAAATGCACCAACAAGGTTTTCCTGGCGGATCTGCTGAAGAATAACAAGGTTCCGACGCCCAAGACTCTGATCCTTTCAAAGGACCAGAAGGATGCGGTTGAGCAGGTTATCAGGGAATTGGGTTTTCCGGCAGTGATCAAGATCCCGGACGGGGCTTTTTCAAGGGGAGTCACCAAGGCAGAAGATGAAAAGTCCCTGCGTGCCGGCCTCCGGGACCTGTTCAAGCAGTCGGCGCTGGTGCTGGCCCAGGAATACCTGTACACGGATTACGACTGGCGAATCGGTGTACTGGGCGGGCGGGCTATCTACGCCTGCAAGTACATGATGGTGAAAGGCCACTGGCAGATATACCAGCACGGCGAATCCGCAAGCGAAAGTGGTGGTTTCGAGACCATGCCGACCTATGAGGTGCCAAGGAACGTCATTCAGGCCGCGCTGAACGCAACAAAGCTGATTGGTAACGGACTTTATGGCGTGGATATCAAGCAATCCGGAAACCGGGTTGCCGTGATCGAAGTGAATGACAACCCGAGCATTGATGCCGGTGTTGAAGACAAATTTCTGGGAGGGGAGCTGTACACCCTGATCATGCAGGAGTTCCTGTCCCGGATGGAGGAGAATCGGCGCCGTTAGCAGGCGCCGGGTCGATCTCAGGGGCCACCAGCTACCCAGACCCGGATACTGCCAAACCACGGATAGTCCCGTAGCTGATCCCGGATATTTTCCGAGGTAAAGGGGGTCTTTGTTTCCGGCTCGTCCAGGAACAGCTCCAGGTGCACCTTGTTCTTCAGGTAATGAAGTCGCAATCGGCTGTGCTGGGGCAGTTCCCCCAAATGCCGGGCCAGGATGGCCCGGATATCTTCCCTTGAAGGCAGGCGTTCCGAGGTTGGGGGCTGATCTTCGTCATTTTCGGCATCAATGTGGAAGTTGATGTCCCGGATGTTGTCCAGGGCATCCCTCATTCCAGAGACTACCTGCATACCAATCTGATGCCCTTCCGAGACGCTGATTTCCGGCCGCACCACAAGATGAATGTCCAGCAGGATATCATGGCCCATCCGGCGGCTGCGGAGTTCATGAACGTTCCGGACACCATCGGTATCCCGGGCGATGCTCTTGAGCATTTCCGTGTCTTCGGGAGAGAGCCCCGTGTCCACCAGCTCTTTGACGCTGTCCCAGGTGAATTTCCAGCCAATGTGAATAATGATCCCTGCAATTATCACGGCCGCAAACACATCCAGCCACACCAGTCCAAGCATCGCCCCGGCGGTGGAGACCACGACTACCACGGAAGAAAATGCATCGGTACGGCTGTGCCAGGCATTGGCAATAATCAGGTCTGACCGTATGGCCAGGCCGACCTGGCGGGTGTAACGGTAAATCCATTCCTTGCCCACAACGGACGCCGCTGCAGCCACCAGAACCGGCCAGCCCGGAACGGTTTCTACGCCGCCCTCGATGAGGCGCAGGGTATTTTCCCAGGCCAGGGCGGCACCGACGGCAATGAGGATGCTGCCCAGTACCAGGGTGCCAAAGGTTTCGATTCGCTGGTGGCCGTAGGGGTGATCCTCGTCAGGCTCCTGGCGGGAAACCTTCATCACGCCCAGGACAACCAGATCCGAGGCGACGTCGGTAAACGAGTGAATGCCATCCACGATCAAGGCCTGGGAATGAAAAAGTGTACCTCCGACGACTTTAATGATACCGAGAACGGCATCCAGAATCATTCCGATAATCGTGACCCGCGATGCCTCTTTCATTTCAACTGCCAGGTTATCCCGGTGTTGTTGTGCGGGGGAGATGGGTTGTTGCATAGGGGCACTCCGGATCAGACGACAGGAGGCAGTATAACGTTATTCGGTCCGGTTGTGGCAGGTCTGCTCAAGGCCCGGAATTGCTGTGATTTATACACATCATTGCAGAATGGTGATGGGTTAACATTTTGTACAGGTTTTGTCGATAGCAATACGAAAAACATATAACATATTGAAAATAAAGATAAAAATAACTGATCAAAAAATGATCAATCTGTAGGCTGGCGCAGTTATCAAGGGATGGCAAACGTTGCCCCGCTATTTTCAACAGGGTTATCCACAGATTCCGTGGAAAAGGTTGTGAGACTGCCATCATACAGTCATTTAGCGCTGATTTTGTTCTGCTCCGGGATGCTGTGGAAAACTTCCGGTATACTCCGCCCACTTGGACTAAGGGAGTTTTTCAGATGTACGGCGTTATCCGTAACCTGCTTTTCCGGTTACCACCGGAGCAGGCCCACAATATTGCCTTGAGCGGTCTTGATCTTGCGCAACGGTTGGGCGTTTTGAGCGCTTTCGCGCCCAAGATAGATTCATTGCCAGTAAATGTTATGGGGCTGGACTTTCCGAACCCGGTCGGGCTGGCTGCGGGACTGGATAAAAACGCCGACCATCTCGATGCCCTGGGGGGCCTGGGCTTCGGATTTATAGAGGTGGGTACGGTTACGCCAATTGCGCAGCCTGGCAACCCCAAGCCTCGTATGTTCAGATTGCCGGAGCATCAGGCCATCATTAATCGCATGGGTTTCAATAACGAAGGATTGGAACACCTGCTGGAGCGTGTGGATAACCGCCATTATAAGGGCGTGCTCGGAATCAACGTGGGCAAGAACAAGGATACGCCCAACGACGAATCCGAGTCGGACTACCGCAAGGGCATTTCCGCGGTCTATACCCGGGCTGACTATATTACGGTGAATGTATCCTCGCCTAATACACCGGGGCTTCGCGATCTGCAATTCGGTGATTCCCTGAAGGGTCTGCTGGTGGCGATCAAGGATGAGCAGCTCAAATGTGAGAAACAGCATGGCCGGTACGTGCCTGTGGCCGTGAAAATTGCTCCGGACATGGACGACGAGGGCATCCGGTTTGTCGCTACCGCATTGCGGGAAACCGGTCTGGACGGTGTGATCGCGACCAACACCACCATCAACCGCGATGCCGTTGCAGGCCATCGCCATGCCGACGAAGCTGGCGGCCTCAGTGGTGCACCGGTTCGCGAGGCCTCTCTGAGAGTCATCAGGGGGCTTTACGCTGAGCTGGGTGATTCCCTGCCAATTATCGGAGTGGGTGGCATTATTGATGGCGAGAGCGCTGCGGAAAAGATTCGTGCAGGCGCAAAACTGGTGCAGGTGTATACCGGCTTTATTTACCGTGGTCCAGATCTGATTCGGGAAGCGGTGGAAGCCATCAGGCAGGTGAAATAATCTGAGTGCCATAAAACGAAGATGGGCCCGCTGAGCGGGCCCTTGCGGGGAATGAACCCCGTGGCGCTTCATCGCATGGTACGGGGCGGGAGGCCCCGTTTGGGTTGCTCTGAGTACTGCGTCAAATTGTGTGGAAAAAGATCAGATTAAGATAGTCGGGGTTAGTTCAGGCGTCACGCCGTCGTAACATTGGCCAGTTTGTGGATGCCGGATACGCCGGTCATGCCCTCCCATTGATCTGTACGGCCTTCTCGCCACCCGTTCAGCCATTCCTGGCGGACTTCCGCTTGTTCGAGCGGGCAGCTTTCTTTGGATTTACCGGACACGCCAGCGAGATAACCCCGCTTATATGCACGAGCGTACATGTCTCTTTTCTGTCTTTTCATGCCGTTCCTCACTGATGGATTAACAGAACAAGCGTGTACACATCTGCAGTGGCCATGACGAGTGTTATCCACTCAGGGATAACCCACTATTGTCAGCTTAAGCCAGAGCAGTCAGGATCCTGTTAACGGAAGGTTTTTGCCTTCCGGAACGACGCGTCATTTACAAGGTAATTCGAAGCTCGCGCGGATGTACACTATTTATTTCGTCTATGTGACGACTTTTTTATAGTTTTATGAAATAACGAATGGCGCTGGAATCCGGTAACGGCTGCTATTCCCGAAACTTACCCCCAAGCCGCCAATGAACCAGGAGTTGATCTTGTCCAAATCTGTCTTTTTCGTAACCTGCCCGAAAGGCGTGGAATACCTTCTGGCGGACGAGCTCAACACGTTCGGGCTGGACACCGTGCGCCATGCACCGGCCGGCGTCTGGGTGGAAGGTCCCCTGGAGAGCGGTTACCGGGCCTGTCTCTGGTCGCGCCTGGCCAACCGGGTGATCCTTCACATAGATGAAGTTGGTGCCACCAGTGGCGATGAGCTCTATGACGGCGTGGTGCACATGGACTGGCAGCAGCACATTCCGGTACAGGGCAGTTTTCGGGTTACCTTCCTGGGGCAGAACGATGCCATCCGCAACACCCAGTATGGCGCCCAGCGAGTCAAGGACGGCATTGTTGACCGGTTCCAGGCCAATGGTGGCCCACGGCCCTCGGTGGATGCCAAAAATCCTGATGTAACTGTATCGGCCCGCCTTAACCGGGGTCGGTTGGCGCTCGGCATCGACCTCAGCGGTCACAGTCTGCACATGCGGGGGTATCGGACCGACAAAGGCATTGCGCCGCTGAAGGAAAATCTCGCAGCGGCTCTGCTGATACGAGCAGGCTGGCCAGAGATCGCCGCCGCCGGTGACTTCGTAGACCCCATGTGCGGCTCCGGCACGTTGGTGATTGAAGCCGCCATGATGGCGCTTGATATGGCTCCGGGTCGGAAGCAGGAACGGTTCGGGTTTGAGCATTGGCCGGGCCATCAGCCTGATCTCTGGCTGTCTCTCCGGCAGGAAGCGGAGCGTCGTGCCCACGAAGGCAAGCAGGGCCGCATTCCCAGGCTGGCCGGGTTTGATCAGGACAGCCGGGTGATTGAGGCAGCCTGGAAAAACATTCAACGGGCAGGGCTGGAGGGCGTTGTGCACATTGAAACCTGCCCTGTGGATGCCCTGCAACTGGAAGCTGAGTGGTCGGAACAGGGACTGGTGTTGACCAATCCCCCTTACGGCGAGCGTCTGAGTGAGCGCAAGGAACTGGGAGCCCTCTATCGGGCTCTGGGCAACACAGTGAAACGGACCGTGCCCGGCTGGCGTCTCGGCGTGTTTACGGGTGTGCCGGAGTTCGGTAAGTCCATTGGTCTGCGTAGTTACAAGCAGTATCGGTTGTTCAACGGGAAGTTGCCGGCTCAGTTGCTGTTGTTTCAGGTGGATGAGGTCAGCGCCATGACCCCGAGGGAGCCCAACGTTCCCGGAGAGGTCACGCCTCGTATTGCCAGCGAGGAGCGCGCCGCTATGCTGCGCAACCGGTTGAAGAAGAACATGAGGACCATCGGCCAGTGGGCGAGAAAGCAGGGCATTGGCTGCTACCGGTTATACGATGCGGATATGCCGGAGTTTGCCCTGGCTATCGATGTCTATGAGGGGCGGGTACACGTTCAGGAGTATGCGGCGCCAAAGTCGGTAGACGAGCGCTCAGCCCGTGAACGCCTGGCGGAAGCCCTTGCGGTGATCCCGGAGGCTCTGGATATTGAGCGTGAGAACATGGTGTGTAAGCAGCGCCAGCGTCAGACAGGTACTAATCAGTACGAGAAGCAGGCGGCCAGCGGTGAGTTTTTCAAGGTGCACGAGTACGGCTGTGTACTTAAGGTGAACCTGAAGGACTATCTGGATACCGGGCTGTTTTTGGATCACCGGCCTGTGCGTCACTGGATTCAGCAGCATGCGGTTAACAAACGGTTCCTGAATCTGTTCTGTTACACCGGTGCAGCGACAGTGCATGCGGCGGTGGGTGGCGCGAGCCGTTCGCTAAGCCTGGATATGTCGAAGACTTATGTCAGCTGGGCTGAGGACAATCTGGCCCTGAATCGCGCCGATCCGAAGAAGCACCGGGTAGAGCAGGCTGACTGCCTGGCCTGGCTGGCGGAGCGGCCATCTGCAGACCAGCGGTTTGATCTGATCTTCATGGACCCTCCGACTTTTTCGAATTCAGCCAGGATGGCGGGGGTACTGGATATCCAGAAGGATCACCCGAGGCTGGTCAGGCAGGCCATGGCGCGGCTGAGTTCCGATGGGTTGCTGATTTTTTCCAACAATTTCCGGCGGTTCAGGCTGGATGAGGCGCTGGAGAGCGAGTTTGAGGTTGTTGAGGTTACGCGGGATACCCTGGATAGGGATTTTCAGCGGAACCCGCGGATTCATCGGTGCTGGCATATTCGCCACAAGGCCTGAATATTAGAGTATCGGCAGGAGGGGCTGTGGCCCTCCTGCCTCTGCAAACTCATGGGCCAGCCGTTCTCTAGAACTCGTACCTTAAGCCACCAGAGAACTGGAATGTATTCACATCCGAACCGGTGTCCTTGAACAGCTTCCCACCTTCAAACACCAGGTAGGTGTCGTCCATTACTTCAAAATCGAGGCCGGCAAGCCAGCTTACGCTGAAGCCGCTGTCCGGGAATTCACCTTCGAGGTCGAGGAAGGCCTTGTTGCGGTCGTTCCCGGGGTCGCTGATTTCAGCTTTACCCTGGATGTAGGAGAAGCCGAACTGGCCGTAGACGTTGGTGTAGTTGGTGATGGGGTAGTGCAGGCCCATGTACCAGCTGGCGTAGTAGTCCACGGCGAGGCTGAGGTCGCTGTTGGGGACTTCGGCGTCTTTGAAGCCACCGCCGGCGCGGAGTTCGGCGTGGAACAGATCGGTTATATGGCCACCTACCACAAGAGTGCCGCCGCTGCCCCAGGCGGTTTCTTTTCTGCCTTCGCCGATGGAGCGGTGATTGAAGGTGGTCGCCATCAGGCCAATGTAGTGTTTGTCTGCCCTGGGTGTTTCCTCGGCCAGAGCGGCCTGGGACGCGAGAAGCAGGGCGGTTACCAATGCGGTGGATAGGGGCGTTCGCACAACCGTGTTCATTGTTATGGGGTTTCCTGACGTAGGCGAATACGGGCTGATTCTGCCTCGTGTAACCGTTTGTTACGTCGACCCGTGTCACACTTCCCTGTGTCGGTTTTGTCCCCGTTACAGGTCCTCGTCGAGCAGGTTTTCTTCACGGGCCATCAGGAGTAGGGCGTAGACGCCGTTTTCCGGCAGCTGGGGTTCCAGGCTCTCTTCGAACAGGAGCTGGCGGCGGCGGTCTTCCAGGGCTTCACTGTCCAGGCCTGTGATGAGTTCTCCGATGGGCGCAATTTCAAACGGAGCTTCCTGGGCCACGGCGGTGAAAATGAGGTCGATCAGGATTTCGTCCGGGTCCAGGCCATCGACGTACACGGTCTGGTCTGGCAGGTCCTGGTGCAGTTCCCGGGTCAGTTCGATCAGGGGCACGCCCTGTTCTTCAAGATACCGCAGGTCGACGTCGCCCAGGTCGCCGTCTTCCGGGAGCCAGTCATCGGAAGGGGCGATCACGACGGTTTTCATGCGGCCATCTTCCAGCGACCAGGCCATGGCGGTGGGAAACAGGGCGTCGTCGGTCTGGCAATATTCGATATCGAGAAATCTCGGTGCAGGCACAGTGGGCTCCCGGTGGTGGTTGGTTTGTGGCCCGGTTATGGGGAAAGTCCGTTGACCCAGTATGAGGCTTTACGGCTTCATGCCATACTGTTGTGGCAATTATCTTTCAATCAGGGACATCATGGAACACGCTGAATTCAACAAAGATTTATTGAAGTTTCTGAACACTTCCCCCACACCCTGGCATGCCGTGGCGACGATGAAACAACGGCTTGAAGCGGCCGGGTTTCAGGAACTGGATGAGCGGGAGAACTGGTCTCTGGCGCAGGGGCAGGGCTATTACGTGATTCGCAACGGGTCGTCGATTGTGGCGTTTCGCACCGGCGGCAAGGACGTCACCACATCCGGTATCCGTATGGTGGGCGCCCACACTGACAGTCCCTGCCTGAAGGTGAAACCAAACCCAGAGCTGCGCCGCAAGGGTTTTTTCCAGCTTGGCGTCGAGGTTTATGGTGGCGCTCTGCTCAATCCCTGGTTTGATCGGGATCTTTCGCTGGCCGGCCGGGTAACGGTGCTCGATGGGGACGGCAAGGTTCGGGACACCCTGGTGGATTTCCGCAAACCCGTGGCCTTTATTCCGAGCCTGGCCATTCACCTGGATCGTGAGGCCAACAGCAATCGCACCGTCAACGCCCAGACCGACCTGCCGCCGATACTGATGCAGGTTCCGGAAAGCGACACCACCAGTTTCGCTGATCTGCTCTCGCATCAGATTGAGGCCGAATCCGGCCTCCATGTCCGCAAGGTGCTGGGTTATGAACTGAGTTTCTACGATGCCCGTGAGGCTTCGTTCGTTGGCTTGCGGGACGAATTCATTGCCTCCGCCCGGCTGGATAACCTGCTGAGCTGTTACATTGGTCTTCAGTCCTTGCTGAAGGCGTCGGGCGACGAGGCCGCACTGCTGGTATGTAACGATCACGAAGAAGTTGGAAGCATGTCGGCCGAGGGTGCCCAGGGCCCGTTCCTGACTGCCGTTCTGGACCGCTGGGCCGGTCCGGGCAAAGCCAGGGCCATTGCCCGTTCCATGATGGTGTCGGCCGACAACGCCCATGGTGTTCACCCGAATTACATGGACAAACACGATGAGAATCACGGGCCGATCCTGAATCAGGGGCCTGTGATCAAGGTCAATCACAACCAGCGCTATGCCACCAACAGCCGCTCGGCCGCGGTGTATCGCCATATCAGTGACGAGCTGGGGCTGCCGCATCAGACCTTTGTGGTGCGAAGCGACATGGGCTGTGGCAGTACCATTGGTCCGCTGACAGCGGGTAACCTGGGCGTGACCACGCTGGATATTGGTGTGCCCCAGTTCGGGATGCACTCCATCCGCGAGCTGATTGGCACAGAGGACGGCTTCACCCTGTTCCGTGTGCTGACGGAGTTCATGCAGCGTGAGCAGGTTTTCTGAAGCCTGATACGAAAAATGCCGCTGGTTCAAAAGAAACAGCGGCATTTCGGAAGAAGTGGCTCCCCGAGCTGGGCTCGAACCAGCGACAAACGGATTAACAGTCCGTTGCTCTACCAACTGAGCTATCGGGGAACAGTATCAAGTGGCGCGCATATTAAGCGCTTTGGTTTGCGGGGTCAACCCCCTGATATGAAAGGCTAAAAATTGTACGAAAGTAAGACACTTCACTACCGTCCGCCGCCCTGGTTGCGTAATGGCCATGTTCAGTCTGTCTGGCCCACGCTGTTTCGTCGGGTGCCGATAATGGATCCAGAGCCCGAAATACTGTCCACGCCAGACCATGATGAGCTGCACCTTGACTGGTACCGCCAGGGGAGTAGCCGCCTGGCGATTGTCTCCCATGGCCTGGAGGGGCATAGCCGTCGGCCTTACGTTCTGGGCCTGACCAGGGCTCTGCTGCGTGAGGGATGGGACGTCCTGGCCTGGAATTTCCGCTCTTGCGGCGGCGTGATGAACCACCAGCCACGGTTCTATCACAGCGGCGCCACTGAGGATCTGAGTTTGGTGATTAATCGGGGGTTGGCTGACTCTTACGAGGCATTGTTTATGTCTGGTTTCAGCATGGGCGGTAACCTGACGTTGCTCTATCTCGGCGAAAAGGGCGAGCAGGTAGACAGCAGAATCTGCGGCGCTGTTGCTTATTCCGTGCCCTGTGACCTCGCAGGCAGCGCGGACATGCTGGCACTGCCCAGCCGGAAGATCTACATGCAGCGATTTCTTCGGGATCTTAAGGTCAAGATTCAGGAAAAAGCAGAAAAATTCCCGGATCTGATTGATGTTTCCGGTTTTGATTCGATCCGTAGTTTTCACCAATTCGATGACCGCTACACGGCCCCGTTGCACGGGTTCCGGGATGCCCAGGACTACTGGGCCCAGTGTTCGGCGCTCGGGAGGCTAAGGGATATCCGCGTTCCGGCACTGATGGTGAATGCGGCGGATGATCCCTTCCTCTCCGCGCAGTGCTTTCCGGAATCCCGCAGCGTGCTGGGTGCGCACGTTCGGCTGGAGTCCCCGCGCTGGGGCGGGCATGTTGGCTTCGTTGAGCATGGCCGTGATGGTTTCTACTGGTCAGAACGTCGGGCTCTGGCATTCCTTCAGGCATTAGCGTGAACCTGCATCACTCCAGAATCGGCCCGATTACCGGCCAGACATTTTCCAGCAGCCTGGCCTGGGCTTCTTCGGTTGGGTGGATGCCGTCATCCTGCATCAGTCCATCCTCGTTGTAGATGCCATCAAGAAAGAAGGGAACCAGATCGGTGTTATAGCGGTCTGACAGCTTCGGGTATATTTCGGCAAACATTTCCGTGTAGCGTTGTCCGTAATTCGGTGGTATCTGCATGCCGACAAGCACGGCGCGGGCGCCGGAGTCCTGAACCTGTTCGATCATGGAGGCGAGATTGGATTCGATGACGTTGGGAGGGAAGCCGCGAAGGCCATCGTTGCCGCCAAGTTCGATAATCACAACCTCGGGGTCGTTTTCCGCTATCAGTTCTGGCAGCCGGCGAGCACCGCCATCGGTGGTTTCCCCGCTGATGCTGGCATTGACCACTTCCCAGCCGGCCAGCCCGTTGCTCTGCAGACGGTTGCGCAGTAACTGCACCCAGGCAGTCTCGGAGGGTACGCCATAGGCTGCGCTGAGGCTGTCACCGACAATAAGCAGTGTGTTCTGGCTGGCCATTGCCGGCAGGGCCAGCAGGGCAACCGCGAGAAAAAGAATTGATCTGACGTACGCCGATGCCGTATGCATAGAAAGTTAATACACCTTATTCCGTTTTCAGGACCCAGGATCGGGAGATTCCGTGAATCAGATGACCAATGTTAACCCGGAAAGCCAGAGCCCCATGTTACGGGTGGAAAACCTGACTCATCGCGTCAGCCTCGAAACCGATACGCTAACGATCCTGCAGGGGGTCAGTCTGGAAATCAATCGGGGAGAGTCCGTAGCCATTATCGGTCGCTCCGGTTCCGGCAAGACCACGTTGCTGGGACTACTGGCGGGTCTTGATACACCAAGCGACGGAACGGTTGAGCTGGACGGATCGGTGATCAGTAAGCTCAGCGAGGACGAGCGGGCGAAACTCCGCGCCCACCGGGTTGGATTTGTGTTTCAGTCATTTCAACTGCTGCCAGCTCTGACGGCGCTTGAGAACGTTATGCTGCCACTGGAGTTGGCCGGAATGGAAGCGCCGGAGAAGCGGGCGCGGGAGCTCCTGGAACGGGTAGGGCTGGGCGAGCGCCTGACCCACACACCAAGGCAGCTCTCCGGCGGTGAGCAACAGCGGGTGGCGATTGCCCGGGCGTTCGCCTCGGACCCCCTGATCCTGTTTGCCGATGAGCCCACGGGCAACCTGGATAACCGCACCGGCCAGGCGGTCTCCGACCTGCTGATGGCGCTGAACCGGGAGCAGGGCACCACACTGGTGATGGTAACCCACGATGAGCACCTGGCGGCTCGCTGCAGCCGGCAGCTGCATATCGAAGCCGGCGTCCTTACCGAACCTGAAGCGGCGCAGGAGATGGCGCACTGATGGCCGCTGCAAAAAAACTGATGTCTGTCCGCCGGGACTGGCGGGAGCGGGATGTGCGCGTTGTTTTGGCGGCACTGATCATTGCGGTTGCCACGGTTGCCACCATTGCCCTTTTTGCCAGCCAGCTGCAGCGCACCCTGGTGACCTCGGCCAGTTCCTTTCTGGCCGCCGACCGTCAGCTCGAAGCTGAAAACGGCCGTCCGATTCCGGAATCCTGGCTGGAGCAGGCAACGGAGCGTGGCCTTGAAACCGGTCGCATGGTGGAGTTCTCGACCATGGTGTTCGGTGCTGACAACTTCCAGCTGGTGTCCGTCAAGGCGGTGAGTAACGAGTACCCCCTGAGAGGCGATATTGAGATCCAGCAGAACCCTGAGGGGCCGAGGGAGCGGGTAAAACAGGGCCCGGCGCCAGGTGAAGTATGGATCAATCCTCGCCTGTTGCGTCTCCTGGAACTGGAAATCGGTGACAGTCTGGAAGTGGGAAGCCGAAGCCTGACTGTATCTGGCCTGCTGATTCGCGAGCCGGACGGCGGTTTCCGTCTTTCAGCCCTGGCCCCCCGGGTCATGATGCATGTCGACGATGTGTCCTCTACCGGCGTTGTTCAGGAAGGTAGCCGGGTTGAGTTTGTGTATCTGTTTGCCGGCGAAGAGGCCTCTCTCGACGCCTATTACCAATGGCTTCAGCCCCGGCTTGAGCCCAGCCATGAATGGGAGAGTGTACGTGACGGCGAAACCTTCTCCCAGTCGCTGGAGCGCGCAGAACGTTTCCTGTTGCTCGGTGGCAGCCTGGCCGTGCTGCTCGCCGCCGTGGCTGTTGCAGTGGCGAGCCGGCAATACGCGTTATCCCAGCGTGACACCGTGGCCCTGCTCAAGACTCTTGGCCTGAGTGGTGCCGGTATCGGAGGCCTGTATCTCCGGCGGCTGGCGCTCTGGGGGGTGGCCGGGATTGTCGGCGGCCTTTTGGTTGCACTTCCGCTGTATTGGCTGCTGACCCGTATGCTGAGCGAGGTGCTGGAGCGCCCGGTGGGTTTTCAGCTTGACCCCTCAGCTCTGGTGCCCGCCTTGCTCACTGCACTGGTCTCCCTGTTCGCCTTTGCCTACCCTCCGGTGCGCCGGCTCCGAAACGTACCGGCCATGCGGGTGTTGCGTAGTCAGCCCGGGGAAACCGGCCGTGAAGCGCTGCCGGATCTGGTTATCGCCATCGTGGCGGTGTTCGGCCTGGTGTGGGTGTACGCCGGTGAACTGGCGTTGGTGGTGTCTCTGCTCGGTGGTCTCGCATTGTTGCTGGGAGCGCTCGGGTTGGCCGGCTGGCTGCTGGTTGCGACCCTTCACCGGGTCCGTGGTGGCAGCAATTCCTGGCGCCTGGCTCTTGTCGGTCTTTACCGACACCGCAAAGCCAGCCTGTCCCAGATTGCGGTCTTTGCGATGACCCTTATGCTGGCAGCCACGCTGATTCTGGTGCGGACATCGTTGCTGGCGGACTGGCAGGCACAACTGCCCGACAACGCGCCCAATCACTTCCTGATCAATATTGCGCCCGATACGGTCGATGAAATCGACGCCTTCTGGCAGGAGCGTGGTCAGCCACTGGATAAACTTTATCCCATGGTTCGCGGCCGTCTGACCGGGCTCAATGGCCAGCCGGTGAAGGAGGTGGTCAGCAAGGATGAGCGTATTGGTGCCCTCAACCGAGAGCTGAACCTCACCTGGATGTCGGAACTGCCAGACGATAACCGGATTGTGGAGGGCAGCTGGTTCCGGCAGGGGCAGAAAGGCGGGGTTTCTGTGGAGTCCGAACTGGCGGGAAAGCTGGGTCTCGTTCTGGGTGATGCGCTGACGTTTACCATCGGCTCCGAAAAAGTCACCGAAACCGTGACCAGTATTCGCACCGTTCAATGGGACAGCATGAAGCCCAACTTCTACATGGCTTTTCCGCCTGGCGGCGGTCTGTCGGATATGCCAGCAACCTGGATCACCAGTTTCTATCTGCCCATGGACAAAAAAGATGCCCTGAATGCATTCTCCCGAAGATTCCCGACGGTGTCCGTACTGGAGATTGACCACATCATCGACCGGATTCAGGAGATCGTCCGGCAGGTTACCCAGGCCATTGAAGCGATTCTGGCGCTTATTCTTGCCGCCGCACTGGTGGTGATGGCCGCTGTGGTCAGCGCCACGCTCCGTGACCGGCAGCGGGAGGGCGCCCTGCTGAGAACCCTGGGCGGCCGGCAGAGCCTGCTGGTGCGCAGCACCATGCTCGAGTTTGCCTTGCTAGGCGGTTTCGCCGGGATTCTGGGGGTGGTTGCGGCCGAGGCTGCCGTCTGGGCACTTCAGTTCCAGATGTTTGAAGGAGCCTTCCAATGGCACTGGCGTGTGGTCTTGTCGATCCCTCTGATCAGCGCGGTTGTATTGGCGCTGTTTGGCCGATGGCAATTGCGGCCGGTGTTGAGCGTGTCGCCGATGCTCTTGCTGAGACGCCTGGAATAAACTCCGGGCGGGACCGGAGGGTTAACGGTAATTGGCCAGGATGGCATCCAGTTCGCCGCTTGCCCGGATGCGGGCGAGTTCAGTATTGAACTCATTGGCAAAGGACTGCCATTCCGGCCGGAGCATCAGCCGGAGTCCGTACTCTCTGATGCCCTTGCGGGACGTTGAGAACTGGTCCTGCAAGCCTTCGTTACGCAAGATCCATTTGCCGACCAGCCTGTCTGCGACGGCGACGTCAAACCGGTCGCCGTGAAGCACGAAAGTGAACATATCACGGTGCCGGGAGACATCGAAGCGGCGAATCTTGCCTTCAGAGAAATAGGGCTCCAGCTGTGGGTAGAGATACCCCAGATGGGTGACGACGGTTCTGGAAAAAAGATCTTCCGGAGTCTCATAGACAAACTCGGAGCGCTTCGGAAAGAAAAACACTTCCTCGATGGTCACAATCGGGTCGGTAAACACGAAGTTGTCGGGATCGTCTGTCCACTCCCTGGCCCTTGGCGTGCAGTCGATGTGCCCGCCAAGCAGCATCTCGTCGACTCGCTTCCGGGGAATCTGCTCGGCAACCACGCTGTAACCAAGCCGCTGAGTAATCAGGGAAACCACATCCCAGATGATTCCCGAGGGCGCGCCCTGATCCACAATCAGGTACGGCGGGTAGCCATTGGGCGAAATGTTCAGGTGGAAGACTTTCTGTTCCCGGGCGTCGGCGGCACTGAATATAAGGGGCGCCAGCGTGAGGAGCAGGGCGCTGAGAACAGTGGGGAGACGGCAGGAGCGTCGGTATTTCATGCGGAGGGGCTCTCTACGGAAAGAACTGTAGGTGGAAAAACGAACCCGGCTAAGATTCCTGCCAGTAGCAGGGATTGTCACTCCTTTGTTGGCCAATTTCAATGACTTGAAATCTATGTTCAGACAACCGGAGGAAGGGGGCCGATGAACGGCCCCGTTTAACGAATAAACAGCAATGGTCAGGCCCAGGCGCGACGCAGTACGGCGCGGGCATCTTCAAGACTGACTTCCTTCGGGTTGAACATGATGGAACCGTCATCCAGTGCCATCTCCGCGATAGCGTCCAGCTGCGCTTCCGTCACCTTGCCGGTTTCTTTCAGCGTGCGCGGCAGCTGACACCGTTTGTACAGAGCATCCCGTAATTTCCGGATTGCGGAAATACTGGCCTCGGCCCGGCGGCTTGCCGGGGTAGCGGCGTAGACTTCCGGTCCTTCCAGGTATAGCAGCAACTCGCCCAGGGGCTCCCGGATCGTTTCGAGGTTGTACTCGAGCACGTAAGGCAGGTACAGGCTCATACACAACCCATGGGGCAGGTGGCAGATGGCACCGGTTGCATGTCCGAGAGCATGCACCAGGCCCACCATTGAGTTAGAGAAGGCAATGCCTGCCATGGTGGAAGCCTGGGCCAGTTCCAGCCGGCCGTCACTGTCTTTTGGGTTGTCCATGACCTTCAGAAGGGAATTGCTGACCTTCTTGATTGCCGCCGTAGCGTAGGCATCGCTCAGCGGATTCTTGGCCATGCAGGTAAAGGCTTCCGTTGCATGGGTCATGGCATCCATCGCCGTTGCCGCCGTGATATGCGGCGGCAGGGTGAGGGTCATGCGCGGATCAATGATCGCGGCATTGGGCAGCAGGAACGAGGAGGTAAACGGGAGCTTTACGCCCTTGCCCTCGTCGGTAATCACCGCCACCGAGGTTACTTCGGAGCCAGTGCCGGCGGTGGTCGGAACCACCAGAAACGGTTTCAGGGGATGTTTGAGCACGCCAGCGCCGCTGTACCTGGCAATGTCGTCACCACCCTCGGACACCAGGATGTTGACCGCCTTGCCAGTATCTATGGCCGAACCACCCCCGACAGCGATGATGGAGTCGCATTTTTCCTGGCGGTAAATACCGGCAATATCGCGCACCACGGTGGTGGAGGAATCCGGTGGCACGTCATCGTAGATGGCGGTGATTTCCAGCCCGCTTTCCTCGCAGGCGGCAATCACCGGCTCCAGCAGGCCTGCGGCGCGCACGCCCTTGTCAGTGACAATCATTGGTCGTTTGGCGGCCATGCCAGTCAGCTCATAAGGAATGTGCTCGAGGGCGGCCTTGCCGGCAATCACTTTTACCGGGCAGAAGAACTCATAGTATTTGTTGGTCATTATGCTCTCGCTGTCTCGATGAAATTGGTGGCGACTTTCAGGTAAATACGTGCGGCACTGATCAGTTTTTCCGGCAGGTGCAGGTCCGCCGGGTATTCCTTGACGGCACGCCGGGCAACCAGTTTTGGCAGGATGAAGGATTCCAGGCGATTGAGAACCCGGGTCATCCGCACGGCGTGGCTGATGTCGCCGTCTACCAGCATGCGGTCATTGGCGAACGCCACCGACGTTTTCTCCTGGAAGGACAGCACCAGAAAGGCATGGGCTATGTGCTTGAACTGAATCGACAGGTCCACCGGACGGGGGGCGGTGTTACCATGGTAGCGGAATCGCCCCTGGCCGGTATGCTCCACAATCAGCCGGGAGCCATTGGGCATCACCATCATTTCAAACAGAAAGCCGTCGGGCAGGGCCCGTGTTTCATTCTGGACGTTCTCATCCACCTCGCTCACCGCCTGCAGGGCCCGCCCCATCACCTGGAACATCAGTTCCACATACAAGCGGCGCGCCTGGAAAACCATGGGCTGGATACGTTTCGCTAACATGTCCGTCATCCAATCGTTGTTGATGTCATGTGATTTTTAGAGTTATTGCTCTAAAAGTCAATGGAGACGATGACAGAAGATGCGCGTCGCACCGGCAACCAGCCTTCGGTGAAACCAAAAAGGCCGGAATCCCGCTGGACTCCGGCCTTTTCAAGGAGTTGATCTGACAGGAAATTACTGAGTCAACGCAGCCAGTTTCCGTTTGGCCTCTTCGGCAACATCACCGCCGGCTTCAGCGGCCTTGCTGTAGTAGGCGATTGCCTCATTACGGTTGTTCTGTTTAACGGCAACATCGCCCAGGCGCAGGAAGGCAATGGATGTGGGGACCGTCTCATTGGCTTTCGTGAGGTTCTCCCGGGCCTTGTCCAGATTGTTGAGCCTCAGGGCGTTCAGGCCGTTGTAAAGGCGATACTTGAACATCTCGGGGTAGAGTTCCACCGCCTTCTCGAAATCGGTACTCGCTTTGTCATCCTGTTTCTGCTCCTGATAAATGCGGCCGCGCAGGGCGTAAAACATCGCTTCCCGTGGCAGCAGGCGAATGGCTTCATTCACCTTGTCCAGAGCCGCTTTCATCTCGCCCTTGGAAGCCAGTTCCATGGCTTTGTCGTGGGCATCATAGGCAGGTTGCAGTGAGCGAAGTTTGGCCATTCTGCGGTCGTAAACATCCTTGCCACGGTAGCCGCCAGTCCCGATTTTCCGGGCGAGTTGCCGGTTTTCCTCCACCCGTTTCGCAGAGGGCGGGTGAGTGGCGAACAGGCCGTCGATAAAACCGGACTGCCTGCCTTCCGACAATTTCAGGAAGATTTCCTGGAGTTCAACCGCGGCGGCCGGATCGTAGCCCGCTTCTTTCATATAGAGAATGCCGTAGTGATCGGATTCCAGTTCATCGCCCTGGCTGTATTGCGCCAATGCAAGCTGGGTGCCCAGCGCAGCGCCACCCATAATCAGACCGGCCCACTCGTTATCCGAGAGTGCAAAACCAAGGCCGGCAACACCTGCGCTGATTAACATGCCCTGCTGCATTCGCTGGACACTGTGCCTCGCCGCCGCGTGAACAATCTCATGGCCCAGGACCGACGCCAGCTGGGCCTCGTCGCCGAGCTCTGTCAGCAGGCCTCGGTTGATGGCAATCTTTCCACCGGGCAGGGCCCAGGCGTTGGGAACGCTGCTGTTAAGAACCACGAACTCATAGGGCAGATCCGGACGATCGCTTACCGCCGCCATTTTCTGGCCGACTTCCCGCACATACAGTGTCAGCTCGGGATCAATGTAAAACTGGCCGCCCTGGATTTGCTGGGTGGGCACGTATTGCTCCGCGCCCATGGCGAGTTCCTGGTTCTCTCCGATCAGCGAAAGCTGCTTTTCTCCGGTAACCGGGTTGACCGAACAACCGCCCAGTGTGAAAGTCAGGGCAATTGTGAATAGGCTGATTTTTATAGCGGACAGGTTCACAGTGAACTCCCTATTAATGATGCAATGACGGGCACGGATTGCGTCGGGTGCCCGAATCCTGAATGGCCTGTTTATAGCACAACTTTGCCTGGAGTTGGATTACCCGGCATGTCTCAGCGGTGGTGGCAAGCAGGTCCTTGGCGTATCATAAGCTTCTGTTCCCGCGCCGTTTCGCACTTTTCACTCTAAGGCCGCCAATGGGTAATTTGCTCGAACTGATTGCATTGCTCTGGTTCCTGACTTGCTGGCTTGGCTACACCGAATACTCCAAGCGTCGGGCTGCTGATCGCCCCTGCCTGTCCAACACCCTCGATATGTACCGGGAAGACTGGATGCGGGTCATGCTGCGGCGGGAGAACCGCATTGCCGATGCTTCCGTGGTTGGCAATCTCGAACGCAATGGCGCCTTTTTCGCCTCCAGCTGCCTGTTGATTCTGGCCGGTATTATCACTGCCCTGGGTTATACCCAGGAAGTCATGGAAGTGTTCAGCACCATGCCATTCGGCAAACTGCCAACTCGCGAAATCTGGGAGCTGCGCATGGTGGTGCTGCTCGTCGTCTTTATTTACGCTTTTTTCAAATTCACCTGGTCGATGCGAATGTACAACTTTGTGTCGGTGATGGTCGGCAGTGCGCCGCCGCCGGACGACACCAAAACCAGCCCGGCGGGCCGCGAAGCCTTCGCCCGGAGTGCCGGCAACGTCTGTAATCTGGCTGGGGACGCCTTCAACCTTGGCCTGCGCTCCTACTATTATGCATTGGCTGTGGTTGGCTGGTTTATCCACCCGCTCGTTTTCATGGCCGCCTCGACGCTGGTGGTTATCGTACTTTACCGCCGGGAATTCTGTTCCAATGCCCTTGAAGCCCTGCGGGCCGGGAAGGTGTTCGATGAACCGGTCCCCGGCAAGGCCGAGAACAGCCCCAAACCCAAAAGCTGACCGACAGGTTGAACCTGAATGAACGATGACATCCGACGGAAGCGGGTTACCCGTTTTATCGATACGCTCAACCAGGCCAAGGAGCTCGGCCTCACGGTTACCAGGGCCAAAAAAGGCAACCTGACACTGTGCCTGCCCTACAGTGACCGGATCATCG
Organism: Marinobacter sp. B-21; assembly: GCF_056857895.1. Taxonomy (NCBI): domain Bacteria; kingdom Pseudomonadati; phylum Pseudomonadota; class Gammaproteobacteria; order Pseudomonadales; family Marinobacteraceae; genus Marinobacter; species Marinobacter sp. B-21. The sequence continues at coordinate 153,117 of NZ_JBSXNZ010000070.1, read as the reverse complement.
GAAATCCGGACACGGGCGTGATTCATGGCGGTGCCATAACGACATTGATGGATACAACCTCAGGTTGCGTGATTCTGTGCACCCTGGAGGACTTCGAACTCTGCCCGACGCTGGACCTGCGGGTGGACTACATGCGCCCGGCGCAGCCCCACCAGCCGGTTTATGCCCGGGCCAAAACCTACCGGGTAACCCGTAACATTATCTTTACCCGCTGTGAGGCTTACCAGGAGGGGGGTGAAACGATTGCAAACTGCGTAGCCACCTTCATGCGCATTGGAAAGGATGCCAGCCCCAGACATTACCGGGACCTGATTACAGGAGGTGAAGAATGACCGATCCGGAAATCCTCCGGTATACCCAGGAAACCGGCGACTTCAGCCGGATGCTTGAAAGTATTCCCTACGCCACCTGGATCGGCCTGCACTGTGAGCGGTTCGGAGACGACCTGATTTTCCGCCTGCCCTGCAAGGATTCCAACCTCGGCAACCCGATCCTGCCGGCCATCCACGGCGGTGTGATTGGTGGCTTTATGGAAATGGCCGCCAATATCTACCTGATTATGTCCCAGGAAAGCCTTCGCATGCCCCGCATCGTCGACTTCTCCCTGGATTACCTCCGGGCGGGCCTCAACCGCGAAACCTACGCCGAATGCCGCCTGACCCGCCAGGGCAATCGTGTGGCCAACGTGATGGTCAGCGCCTGGCAGAAATCCCGTTCGCAACCCATAGCAACTGCCCGGGCCCACTTCCTCCTCGAAGACTGACTTTGCCGATACACCGGGGCTTGAAATGCCCCGGTGTGCCCCCAATTCCTGTTCAACACGAACTCGATAGCCAGGTGGCGCGGGTAGGAAGGGCTTTCCAAAACCGTGCGGAGCCATGGATGGCGGAGCCGAGCGTACAGGGAAGTATTCACAGCGTGTTTTGGAAAGCCCTTCCTACCCGCGCCGCTCCACCGATTGAAACAAAGCAGGAGTGCCAAACGCCATGACGGTTGAAACGCAAAAAGAGACCCTGGGTTTTCAGACCGAAGTGAAGCAGCTGCTTCATTTGATGATCCATTCCCTGTATTCCAACAAGGAAATCTTTCTTCGCGAGCTGATTTCGAACGCCTCGGATGCCGAAGACAAACTGCGTTTCGCGGCGCTGAAGGATGACGGCCTGTATGAAAGCGATCCTGAGCTGAAGATTCGTCTGGATTTCGATGAAGAGGCCAATACCGTCACGCTGACCGACAACGGCATCGGTATGACCCGTGACGACGTTATCCAGAACCTCGGCACCATTGCCCGTTCCGGAACGGCCGAATTCCTGCAGCAGTTGTCCGGTGATGAGAAAAAGGACAGCAAGCTGATCGGTCAGTTCGGTGTCGGTTTCTACTCAGCGTTTATCGTGTCCGACAAAGTTGATGTGTTCACCCGTCGTGCCGGTGCGCCTGGCGAAGAGGGCGTGCATTGGGAATCCAAAGGCGACGGTGAGTTCTCCATTGAGCAGGTGAACCTGGAGAACCGGGGCACCCAGATCGTCCTCCACCTGAAACCCGACGCCAAGGAATTTGCCAACGGCTGGAAACTGCGCAGTCTGGTGAAGAAGTACTCGGATCACATTTCCTTCCCGGTGGTGATGAAAGCCGAATCCGACGAGGGCGAAAAGAAAGACGAGTACGAGACCGTCAACGATGCGACGGCGCTCTGGACCCTTCCGCGTACCGAGATCAAGGACGAGGAGTACAAGGAGTTCTACAAGCACATCGCCCACGATTTCGAAGACCCGCTGACCTGGTCCCACAACAAGGTGGAAGGCAAGCTGGACTACACCAGCCTGCTGTACATTCCGGCCCGTGCGCCGTTTGACCTGTACAACCGGGAAGCGCCCCGTGGCCTGAAGCTGTACGTGCAGCGTGTGTTCATCATGGACGACGCCGAGCAGTTCCTGCCCCTGTACCTGCGCTTTGCGAAGGGCGTGATCGATTCCAACGATCTGTCCCTGAACGTGTCCCGGGAGATCCTGCAGAACGACAGCACGGTGGAAAGCATCCGTACCGCGGTCACCAAGCGGGTTCTGGACATGCTGTCCAAGCTGGCGAAGAAGGATCCGGAGCAGTACCAGAAGTTCTGGGGCGAGTTTGGCACCGTTCTCAAGGAAGGCCCGGCGGAGGATTTCAGCAACCGCGAGAAAATTGCCGGCCTGCTGCGTTTTGCCTCTACCCATACCGGCGAGAGCACCCAGAACGTGTCTCTGGATGAGTACATCGGCCGCATGAAGGAAGGTCAGAAGAAGCTCTACTACATTACTGCCGACAACTTCACCGCCGCCAAGAGCAGCCCGCATCTTGAAGTGTTCCGCAAGAAGGGCATTGAGGTACTGATCCTGTCTGACCGTATCGACGAATGGATGATGGGTTACCTCAACGAATACGATGACAAGCAGTTCCAGGACGTGGCCCGGGGGGACCTGGACCTTGGCGAAGTGGAAACCGAGGAAGACAAAAAGCACAAGGAAGAGGCCGCCGAGGAGCACAAGGACCTGCTTGAGCGCATCAAGAACGCCCTGAACGACCGGGTTCAGGAAGTGCGTGTTACCAACCGCCTGACCGACTCACCGGCGTGCCTGGTTGTGGGTGACTTCGACATGGGCGCGCAGATGAAAAAGATCATGGAAGCCGCCGGCCAGAAAGTGCCGGACAGCAAGCCAATCTTTGAAATCAACGTGGACCATCCGCTGGTCCAGCGCCTGGAAAGCGAGAAGGGCGATGAGCGGTTCAGCGAGCTCTCGGCGGTACTGCTTGACCAAGCCACCCTTGCCAGCGGTGAGCAGCTCCAGGACCCGGGGGCCTACGTAACCCGCCTGAACCGTCTGTTGCTGGAACTGGCGAACTAAGCGCCTATGCAGCAGATCATAGTGGATATCAGCATCAGCCCTGATGAGTGGATCAAACTCTATCAGGGCGTTGCCACCGATGTTCACACCACGGCCCGGGACGGACGCTCTGTCCGGTTCCCGGCCCGTATCCTTTTCCGTTTCTACCTTCGCGATGGTATTCGCGGCAGTTTCCGCATTGTGTTTGACGATGCCGGCAAGTTCTCCTCCATCGAACGGCTTTGATCAGCCGAATACACCATCCATAAACAAAAGCTTTCACAATTTTATTTTTAATTAATTGTATTGCGCGCTCTGCCTCACGCTATGGTGAGATTGTTCTCGTCAGGCAGGAGCAGGTCCATGTCAGATGTGTTTTCACTCAGTCATTCTATCGCCTGGCCGGATTTTCTCGGAATCCTGGCAGATTACTCGAGCGATTATGCTTGTGCCCAGTAACCGGAATGAAGCCCGCAGAGTCTGCGGGAAACCCTATAGGCACACGCTATCCCGGATATAAGAAATACTCAGAGCAGAGTGTTTGTTGTGTCCTATAGTTAGAGGTGCCGAAATCGAAGCAGTGTCGTTTTGCCAACCCCAATGAGGAGAGAGAAATGACAGACAACAACAGTACGGGTGGAAAGTGCCCCGTAATGCATGGCTCGAACACGCAGGAGAAGGCCGACGTAGCCGGTTGGTGGCCTGAAAACCTCAATCTTGACATTCTTCATCAGCACGACCGCAAAACGAATCCCCTCGGTGAGGAATTCGATTATCGGGACGAGGTCAAAAAGCTCGACTACGAAGCGCTTGAAAAAGACATGCACGAGCTGATGACCAACAGCCAGGAATGGTGGCCTGCTGACTGGGGGCACTATGGCGGCCTGATGATCCGTATGGCGTGGCACGCTGCCGGTACCTACCGACTGGCCGATGGCCGTGGCGGCGCAGGTACGGGTAACCAGCGATTTGCACCACTGAACTCCTGGCCTGATAACGGTAACCTCGATAAAGCCCGGCGTCTGCTGTGGCCGCTCAAGAAAAAGTACGGCAACAAAGTGAGCTGGGCTGACCTGTTTATCCTGGCCGGCAACGTTGCTTACGAGTCCTTTGGCTTTAAGACATTCGGTTTCTCCTACGGCCGTGAGGACATCTGGCACCCGGAGAAAGACATTTACTGGGGGGCTGAAAAAGAGTGGCTGGCGCCGTCCGACAGCCGTTACGAAGACGTCGAAAAGCCCGACACCATGGAAAACCCGCTGGCCGCAGTCCAGATGGGACTGATCTACGTGAACCCGGAAGGGGTCAACGGTCAGCCGGATCCGCAGAAAACCGCTGAGCAGGTACGTGTGACCTTTGCTCGTATGGCGATGAATGACGAAGAAACCGCTGCGCTGACGGCTGGCGGCCACACCGTCGGCAAGGCCCATGGTAACGGTGACGCCGATGCCCTGGGGCCAGAGCCGGAAGGTGCAGACGTGGAAACCCAGGGCTTTGGCTGGATAAACCCCAACTTGCAGGGAAAGGCGACCAATGCCGTTACCTCTGGCATTGAGGGCGCCTGGACCACAAACCCCACCAAGTTTGACATGGGCTACTTCGATCTGCTGTTCGGCTACGAGTGGCAGTTGACCAAGAGCCCGGCGGGTGTAAACCAGTGGGAACCGGTGGATATCAAAGAAGAGCACATGCCGGTTGATCCCACCGATCCCTCTGTGCGCCGCAAGCCGATGATGACGGATGCGGACATGGGCATGAAGGTGGACCCGAAGTACCGTGCGATCTGTGAAAAGTTCATGGCAGATCCCGAATACTTCAAGGACTGCTTCGCCCGCGCCTGGTTCAAGCTGACTCACCGGGACATGGGCCCGAAAGCCCGTTATATCGGCCCGGACGTACCGACCGAAGATCTGATCTGGCAGGATCCGGTTCCCCAGGGCGAGACCAACTACATTGAGGAAGTGGTCAAAGAGAAAATCGCCGAAGCCGGCCTGAGCCTGAACGAGCTGGTCTGCACCGCGTGGGACAGCGCCCGTACGTTCCGCGGTTCGGACATGCGCGGTGGCGCCAACGGTGCGCGCATTCGCCTGGCTCCGCAAAAGGGCTGGGAAGGCAATGAGCCAGATCGCTTGGCCAGGGTGCTGAAGGTTTACGAGAAAATCTCTGCGGACACCGGCGCCAGCGTCGCTGATGTCATCGTGCTCGGCGGCAACCTGGGTATCGAGATGGCAGCAAAAGCCGCCGGCCACGAGGTTCACGTTCCTTTCCTGAAGGGCCGTGGCGATGCCACCGACGAAATGACGGATGCTGAATCCTTTGATCCCATGGAGCCGCTGTCTGACGGCTTCCGTAACTGGCAGAAGAAGGATTACGTGGTCAAGCCGGAAGAAATGCTTCTGGACCGCGCCCAGCTGATGGGCCTGACCGCGCCTGAAATGACCGTTCTGCTCGGGGGTATGCGGGTGCTGGGCACCAACCACGGTGGCACCAAGCACGGCGTATTCACGGATCGCGTTGGCCAGCTGACCAACGACTTCTTCGTGAATCTGACCGACATGGCCAACCGTTGGGAGCCCACTGGCAAGAACTCGTACAACATTGTGGATCGCAAGAACGGCAATACCAAATTCACCGCGACCCGTGTTGATCTTGTGTTCGGTTCCAACTCCATCCTGCGTGCCTACGCAGAGCTGTACGCCCAGGACGACAACGAGGAGAAGTTCGTGAAGGACTTTGTTGCCGCCTGGACCAAGGTCATGAACGCCGACCGTTTTGACGTTAAATAAGACCTGCCGGTAAGTGAATGGGCATCCCGGTACCGGGGTGCCCGTCTACCAACTTCCCGCCAAATTCCTTACAATCCGCTCCGTCTGATTATTGATCAGTCTCACCCTGAACAGCCCCTCTTTCTGCTGGAGCACTCATGCGAATCATTCTCGCCCCGATGGAAGGGCTGGTCGACGCACCTATCCGTGAAACACTGACCAAGGTCGGTGGGATTGACCGGTGCGTGACGGAATTCGTTCGCGTAACCCATGGCATGCTGCCGCCGAGAGTGTTCTACAAATACGCCCCGGAACTTCATAACCAGTCGCTCACCGAAGTGGGCACGCCCGTGGCTGTCCAGTTGCTGGGTTCAGACCCGCAGCAGATGGCCCGCCATGGCGTGCGTGCCGCGGAACTTGGCGCAACCCAGGTGGATATCAATTTTGGCTGCCCGGCCAAAACCGTGAACAAGCACAAGGGAGGGTGCGTGTTGATGCGTGAGCCGGAGCTGATGCATGAGATTGTGGCTGCGGTGCGCCAGGCCGTGCCAAAGCGGGTGCCGGTAACGGCCAAGATGCGCCTGGGTTATGACGATCGATCCATGGGCGTGGCCTGCGCCCAGGCCCTGGAAGCGGCCGGAGCGGAAGAGATTGTTATCCATGCCCGCAGCAAAGTGGATGGCTACAAACCGCCTGCCTACTGGGAGGAAATCGCCCAAGCACGGGAAGCGGTGAAGACCCATATTATTGCCAACGGCGAGATCTGGACCGTCGCGGACTACTGGCGATGCCGTGAGGTGTCCGGTTGCGACGATGTGATGATCGGCCGTGGCCTGATTGCGCGGCCAGACCTGGCCCGGCAGATCAAGGCAAGCCAGGAGGGCGAAACGGTACCGGATATGACCTGGCAGGAAGCTGTGGCCCTGGTTCGTGAGTACGCCACGGTTCTGCAAGGCTGGCTGGAGGACCGCTACGTGACCGGCCGCATCAAGCAATGGCTCAACTTCCTGCGCCAGGGTTTCGCCGAGGCTGAAGCCCTCTGGCCAGAGGCCCGCAAGATCCGCCGGGTGGCCCCCATGATGGCCTGCCTGAAGCAGCCAGGACGGGTGCCAGCGTTGTCCTGCCTACCGGTATCATCGCTGAGTGGCCGCGCCATGGCGTTTAATGGTGCGGACGACTGAGCCTCTGGCTGCAACTGAAGAAAAGCCTGGCTCGCGGCCGGGGATAATCAGTCTTCCATCTCTGGCCGGTACTTGCCCGAGCGGGCGGCCCCGTTCAGGCGGGCGCGCTTGATCAGTGCGGCCTGAGCGTCCGGGCCGTTATCCAGGTTGCCGGCCCAGGCCTTCTGGGCCGGCTCCTGCAAGGCCCGGCCGTAGGAGAAGCTCAGCTCCCAGGGCTGGGCGCCCATACTGTTCATAGCATTCAGGTTGATGGTGGCTTCTTCCGGGGTCTGGCCTCCTGAGAGGAAGCAGATGCCCGGTACCGCTGCCGGCACCGCCCGACGAAAAACGCCAAGGGTTGCCGTTGCCACTTGTTCCGGCGAGGCCTTCGGGCTTTCCTTGCCGGGTGTCACCATGCTGGGCTTCAGGATCATCTGTTCGAGCGCCACTTTGTGGCGGTAAAGGGCGTGGAATACCTCGCGAATCACTGCTTCACTCACTTCCGCGCAGCGCTCGATGGTGTGGTTGCCATCAATCAGTACCTCCGGCTCCACAATGGGCACGATGCCCAGGGACTGGCAGATAGCGGCATAGCGGGCGAGAACCTCGGCATTGGCCTCTATGGCCTGCCGCGAGGGCAGGGTGTCCGAGATGTGGAACACATCGCGCCACTTGGCAAACCGGGTGCCCTGGTGCTTGTAGATTTCCAGGCGGTCTTCAAGGCCATCCAACCCAACTGTGATCTCGTCACCCGGAGCGTTAATCAGGGGCTGCTTGCCCTTGTCCACCTTGATGCCCGGCACAATGCCCTTGCTGGCAAGCAGTTTTGGCATGGGCTCATTGTCCAGGCTGTTCTGGCCCAGAGTTTCCTCAAACAGAATCACACCGCTGATAAACTCCCCAAGACCCGAGGCTGAGAAAATCAGGCTGCGGTACTCCCGGCGTTTTTCTTCGCTGGACTCAACCCCAACGGCCTTGAAGCGCTTGGCGATGGTGGGGTGGCTCTCATCGGCGGCGAGAATTCCCTTGCCCGGCTGCACCAGTTCCCGGACGGTGGCGTTCAGTTCTTCCTGAATGGTCATAGTAAGCTCCTGATTGATCCGTAACAGTCTGAGTGGTCGTTCGGCCCGCCACCTAATTGTAGACGCTGAATAGCGGTCTGGAATTTGATCTGGGCTAAGGCAGAAACCGAGGTACTGCATTAGGCTGTATTTAATAACAACAGGAAAAGGGAAGGCCTGAGTATGAAAACCGTTGTCAGTGTCAGCCAGGGATCATCCGAATACGATTACGATCTGGAAACCGAGTTTCTGGGCCAGCCTTTCCGGATTATCCGCATCGGCACAGACGGTGATCTGTCCCGGGCGGAAGCGGTGCTGGAATCGGTGCATTCCCAGGCAGACGCCATCGGCCTGAGCATGATTCACGACCACTACGAGGTGGGCCGGGAACAGCTTGAACACCCGGATACCGCCCGGCTGGAGGCCTGCGTTCCGGATAAGCCGGTCACAACCGGCGCGGGCCTGCGGGGTATTCTGCAGGAGTGGGCGGTGCGCCACACCCAGTCCGGACTCGGGCATTTCTTTGATAACGCCCGGGTGGTCTTCATGAACGGGCAGGCGGGTTATCGCATTGCCAGGGCGTTATCCGAACACACTGAAAACCTGTTTTTTGCCGACCCCTACACCGATTTCGGCGTGCCAAGGTTGCTTACGTCCCTGAAACAGCTCGAAACCTACACCTCGCTGACCGCGCCCATCATGTTCCGGCCTGCGGCGGTGAAAACCGTCGAGACCATTCTGCGCACACCGCTGTACCGCCTCGGAGAGGGTCTTGTTAAGGGTTCCCTGCATCACGCGGTGTCCGAAGCCCACGTGATTGTGGCGGCTATCGGAGACCTGGAGCACTTCAGCCAGAAAGAGCTGGATGGCAAAACCGTAATCACGTCTCGGGTTACTGAGTCCTCCCTTGACTGGATGCGTTCCAGGCGAGTGGCCATGGTGGTGGACTACAGCCCCTGGCTGGAAGGCCGGCCGGTTGGGGTCAACGTGATGGAAGCGATGATCAGTGCGGCGCTCTCCCGGACGCCGGAGCAACTGGGGCCGGATGACTATCTGGATGTGATCCAGAGCCTTGGTATCGAGCCCAGAATTCTGTACCCCAACGGATACCGCCGGGTGAACCGCTTCGCTTTTGTGATCCACCCGCTTTCGCAGCAGTACCTCACCAAGACGCCGCCCCTGGACTGGATTGCCAATGTGTCGCCTCCGATGGTGATGAATCTGGTTGAGAAGGCCGTGGCCTATACACCGCCGTTTATCTACTCGAAGGTTTCCGGCATCAGGTCACCCACGGGCGATGAAGTGGAGGGCTGGCTGATTACTGTCGGTGGCACGCCCCGGGAGATCATGGCGCACGGCCCGGAGTTTACCTACGCAAGGCTGCTGCAGGCGGCAAAACTGGCGAAAAAGCTTGGTGCCCAGATCATGGGCCTCGGCGCGTTTACCAAGGTCGTGGGTGATGCCGGTATTACGGTGGCCAAGCGGGCGCCGCTGCCGATCACCACCGGCAACAGCTACAGTGCCTCCGGCGCCCTCTGGGCGGCCCATGATGCCATGAAGATAATAGGGCGGGTCAGTATCGGCCCTAGTGGCAAAGCAGCCGGCAAGGCCATGGTCGTGGGCGCCACCGGTGCCATTGGGTCTGTCTGCGCGCGCCTGCTGGCCAAGGCAGTGGACGAAGTCTATCTCGCAGCGCCGGAGCCTGCGAAGCTGCTCGCACTGAAGGAAAGCATTGAGCAGGAAACACCAGGCGCCATTGTGCACGTTGCCGGTTCCGCGGAGCGCGATCTGGCAGACATGGACATGATCGTGACCGCCACCTCCGGCGCTGGCAAACGTATCCTGGACATCATGAAAGTGAAGCCGGGTTGCGTGATTACCGACGTGGCCCGGCCGCTGGATATTCCCGCGGAAGATGTGGCCAAGCGCCCGGATGTACTGGTGATTGAATCCGGCGAGATCCAGCTACCGGGCGAGGTGCGCATGAAAGACATCGGCCTGCCCAAAGGGATCGCCTATGCCTGCCTGGCGGAAACCGTGGTGCTGGCGCTGGAAGCGCGCTTTGAGAACTTCACCCTGGGCCGCAATATCGAGTGGGAGAAGGTAAGGGAGATCTACAGGCTGGGCCTGAAACATGGCATGAAGCTGGCCGCCATCTCCGGGGTGAACGGAGTCTTTGCCGAGGAGGATTTCGAACGGGTTCGGGTTCTGGCGGCCAGTAAAGAGGATCAGGCGGAAGGATCAAGCACGCCGGCGTAACGCACGCCGCTGATGATCACCGTTTCCATTGCTGCCCAAGCAATGCGCTTTCGGCCTCAGGCCCAAGCGGTGGCCCGGACATCATCTGGTCGAGCTGGTCGTCAAGAAGGCTCCCACCGCTGGCGGTTTGGTAGCCGTCCGCAGTAACTGGCTGGCCGGTTTCTACCTGAACTCTCTGTTCCCAGGTGCCTGATTGCGTGCGGCAGGCAATCTGCTCCGAGGCAGTGTTTCCGGCGTCGAGCCCGAACTGTCGGCACCATTCTCCGGTTTGGTTCCTGAAGGTTAAGCGGGGCGTCAGCATGGCATCGTCACTGGCGGAATACGCCTGGCCACTGGGCTGGCTCTCCAGTATTTCAGCGACCGCTGGCCACGCAGGATTGCCGTCAGATGGCAGTGTCAGCCACTGAGCCAACGCAAATCCTGCAACCACGGCGGCGGCAATTGCTTTGCCGGAGTGCTCGCGCAGTCTCCGCCACCACGGAAATGCGATGACATGATCATTCGCCCCTGACGCGGCCCTCCGGTCTTCTTCTGCCAGCATCCTGCTCACGGCTGCTGGCAGGGGGCGGTCGTCAATTGAGCTGTAGTGTCCCTGAAGTTCCGAATCCACGGCTGCCAGCTCTGCCAACCGGTCAGCCAGCGAAGGGTCAACGGCGAGTTGTTCCCTGACCGCGGCCATTTCCGCTGAACTGAGTTCACTGTCAAGGAAAGCTGACAGGGTTTCGTCTGTTATCTTCATGAATCGGTCCTCAAGGTTGTAGGTGACAGGGCGTGGCTCAGTGCGGCCCTGGCGCGGGCCAGCCGGCTCATGACAGTGCCTTTGGGCACCTCGAGTATTTCCGCCACCATCTTGTAGGGCATACCCTGGATAGCAACAAGCGAAATGATCTGGCGCTGGTCTTCGGGTAACCGCGACATGGCGGACTCCACCCGGTTCCACTCGATTTCTTTGGTTGTCTGGTGCTCGCCATTGGTCACCAGGCCATCGCTCAGCTCCGGCTGCTCGGCGGCCTCACGCCGAACCTTTCGGGCCCGGCACTCGTCGATCCAGACATTGCGGCATATCCGGAAGGCCCACTTGGTGAGATCAACATCACCCGGCATATCGCGCGTCAGAAGTCGTTCAACGGTATTCTGGAGCAGGTCGTCGGCATCTGCCATTGAGCCGGTCAGCGAGTAGGCAAACCTTCGAAGACCTGGTAGTAGTTCGGTGATTTCCTGTTGCATAGTGCTCTTTGTGAGTCGGAGTTATCGGGTAGACGATCTGGCAAACGGTTTATTCCATGCTGGATGGAATTTTTTTCAGATCGGGCCGTTAGAGTAAGTGAAACGTTCCGGAATTTGGATTGTATATAATGAAGCCAGTTTTCAAACCGACAGTTTTGTCAGTTGTGGTTTTCTTCTGCGCGCCGATACCGGGGGTGGCGCTGACCGGAGGCGGGGTGTTGGACAACCCGGCCGGCAGCATCACCCGACAGGTGGAGAGAAATGCAGAGCGCCTGGTTGAGCGGGCAGCAAACCGGCGAATCGATAACCGTTTAAAGAAACAGACTGACTCCCTCAAGGGCAGCCTTAAGACGTTGCCCGAGGTCCTGCCTGTCTACACGGCAACGGGGCACAAAGCGTTCAATGATGTCGCGCTCAAGGATGGATTCAGGGCGGTAGAGCGGCAATGGCTGGTGACAGGCACAGCGGAGGAGATTGAAGGCCTGGATCGTCCCGGGATTACGGTTCTGGAACGGACGACGTTATCCGGGCTCGGCATGATGGTCGCGAGATTCAGGGTTCGTGCCGACATGGACTCACTCGAGACCCTGCGAACCCTTCTGCCAGGACTGGCAGACCGCCTGGACCGTAATCACGTCTACAGCCCACAGATTAGCCAGTCCCAGTACCCGGGAGAGGCTGAGGCCAGCCCGGGTGAAAGCCTGTGTGAGGGCCCCGTCAGGATAGGAATGATTGACACCTCGGTGGCAACCGAACATCCCGCTTTTCAGGATGCCCGGATCATTGAGCAACGTTTTTTGTCGACTGAGGGTGGGAGGGGAGACCTCGCCCCTGTGACGGAGCATGGTACAGCGGTCGCGGGCCAACTGGTTGGTCGCAGGGGCGAATCGGGGAAGGCCCGATTGCCAGCGGCAACCCTGTTTAACGCCTCGGTTTTTTACAGCCGAACGAAAGACCTCTCCGGTGCCACGCTGGGGCATCTGTTAGAGGGCTTGGACTGGTTGGCAACTCAGAAACTGCCCGTGATCAATATCAGCCTTACCGGCCCGGATAACCTGCTGTTGGCAGGAGCCGTCAGAAAGCTGCGGGAACAGGGCACGTTGCTGGTTGCTGCGGTAGGCAATGAGGGGCCTGCCGCGCCACCACTTTATCCGGCTGCCTATCCCGAGGTCGTGGGTGTTACCGCAGCGTCCCGAACGGGCGATTTGTACCGGTGGGCAAACCGGGGAGAACAGGTGATGTTTGCGGCACATGGTGTCGCGGTTGACGTTCCCCATCCAGACGGTGGCGTGATAACGGATAGCGGAACCTCGCTGGCGGCTCCCGTGGTTACGGCTGCCCTGGCCTGTAGCGTTAGTGGTGGTGATTCAGAGGCGGCTCTGGCGGCGCTGATTGACCAGGCCCAGGATCTGGGTGAGCCTGGTCGTGACAGTCTGTTTGGCTTCGGTTTCCTGCCGTATTGAACAGCCGTGGTCAGAAACCCGCCCTGAACGTCAGGCCGGCAATGGTCTGCGTGTAATCGGTCGAATCCTCGTCCGACCGGTAGATACCGTGCGATACCGAGGGCTCTAGGCTGAAGGTCTCATTCAGGCCAATTCGCCAGCTGGCTTCAAATACATGGACCCGCTCCGCCCGACGGCTGGTTGACGCATCCACGAAATCGCCAGTGAACGGGTTGTCCAGAAAGGGATTGGAGGCAGAGACCGCAGGCTGGTCATACTCCCGGGTTTCATACCTCCAGCCAAGGCGAAACCGGTTCTCCTCGCGGCCCAGCGAGAACCGGTTGAGCAAAACCGCCCTGACACGCCAGAGATCGTTGTCGAAAGCGTCCGCCTGGGCATCTTCCTGATCGTAGTCCAGGCCGATGAGGAAATGACTCCGGGCGTTGTTGAAAAAGAAAAACGAATCCAGGCTCGCCCCTCGGATGTCTGCGTCGCGGGCGTTGCTCTGCTCATACTCTTTTTGCTTGTCCTGCAGGCTGGCCAACAGGTACACGTCGTCACCGATGAGACTGCCAAGGTAGGCGCTGGCCCTGCGGAAATCGAGGAAGGGTTCTGAGCCGAGGGTAGATTGCGAGTAGTGATAACTGGTTCCAATGGTCACCGGGTCGAAATCGTAACTGAGGTCTGCAGAGAGCAGGTGAATGTCCTGGTCGAACTGGTCAAGATTCTGATAGCGACTGCCGGACAGGGAATATCCGAGGGTAAGATTCAGTCGCTCCACTGGCTTCAGCACGCCTTCGAGGCCCGCATCAAAAACCCAGGCTTGGTCACTTTTGTTCGAGGCGGCATTCAGGTCATCGACCGAGACATTGCTGTCTTGCTCGAAACCGGTTGAGAGGTGGCCGTTCAGAGCCGCCTGATCGACGGCCCCGGCAGAAGATGCAAGGGGTACCATGAGGCTGAAAACCGAGACGACATAGGGGGCGGGTCGCGTGAGCTGCATGGCTGCGTGTTCCTCCTGAGCTGGAAAAAAGGAGCCGGGCCAGAAAGGCCCGGCTGTCCGGATTTTGCGGACTTCTTAAAGCAGCCCACCGCTGGCGGAACCTTTCATAGTGCTCCGCACGGAATTCCGGACCTCGCTTTTAACGCTGTCGGAGACAGACGTGCCGATCTGCTGATTGGTTTCAGCGCGGATCCCGGCGTTTCGGGCTTTGTTGATCCGGTCTTTCGCCTGATCGGCTCTTTCATTGGCCTCGCCTCTGGCGGCGGTTGCCGTTGCCGAAGCTGTGCTCCGTACCTGCTGACCGGCCTCAACACCGGCGCTGATGGCCTGGCTGGCACTCTGGCGTGCTTCGTCCCGGGCGGCTTTGCCATCCGCATTGCCCTGGGCACTGGCTGATGCGCCACCCTGGGCGGAAACGCCGTTCTGTGTGCTGGCTTCGGCACTCATGTTGGCGTCCGCTTTTGCATTGGCGCTGGCAGCGCCTTCAGCTGCAAAGGCGCCGGTGGACAGAAGTGAGCAGATTGCGAGTGTCAGTAGGTGTTTTTTCATGGTTACGTCCTCCTGTTTTCCCGTTTCGGGTTGCTTTCATCAGGAGGACGTACCAGGTAAGGATTTATTCCAGAAAAAATCCGGAAATTATCGCAGACCGGCTTTTACAGCACGGGCGGTATGCAGTTTCCTGTAGCTTTCGATTAACCGCTGGTGCTTCTCCAGCCCCTCCAGCTTCATGTTGGTGGGCTCCAGGCCATGGAAACGTACGGTGCCATCCACCGAGCCCACAACGGCCTCCATGGTTTTCTCACCGAACATGCGTGTGAAGTTGGTGAGGTAGTCGCCCAGCCCCATGTCGTCGTCGAGGGTGACTTCCAGTACCGCATACATCGCGCGGTAGAACAGGCCACGCTCGACGGTGTTGTCGTTGAACTGCAGGAACATGTCGACAAACTCGAGCGCTTCCTCATGCCATTGCAGGGCAAGGCAGATCAGGATTTTCAGCTCCAGGATGGTGAGCTGGCCCCACACGGTGTTCTCATCGAACTCCACGCCGATCAGGGTGATGATCGTCATGTAGTTGTCGAGCTGGCTGGCTTCCAGGCGCTCCACCAGATCGGCCAGCTGCTCATTATTCAGACGGTGCAGGTTGAGGATGTCCTCCCGGTAGTCCAGGGCCATGTTGGTGTTATCCATGATCAGGTCCTCGACCGGATACACCTCGGAATACCCCGGTACCAGAATCCGGCAGACCGGTGCGCCCAGTTCCTCATAAATTGCGACATACACTTCCTTGCCCAACTCCCGGAGGATTCCGAACAGACACGCAGCTTCCTCCACATTGGTGCCAGAGAAGTCCCACTCGACGAAGTCGTAATCGGCTTTCGCGCTGAAGAAACGCCAGGAAACCACCCCGGTGGAATCAATGAAGTGCTCCACGAAGTTGTTCGGTTCGGTGACCGCGAGGCTGTTGAACGTCGGCGCTGGCACATCGTTCAGACCTTCGAAACTGCGACCCTGCAGCAGTTCGGTCAGGCTCCGCTCAAGGGCCACTTCAAAGCTCGGGTGGGCACCGAAGGAGGCAAACACGCCACCGGTTCCCGGGTTCATCAGGGTGACGCACATCACCGGGAACTGGCCGCCCAGGGAGGCATCTTTCACCAGTGTCGGGAAGCCCTGGGCTTCAAGGGCTTCAATGCCTTCGAGGATGTCCGGGTATTTCTCCAGTACTTCCCGGGGCACATCCGGCAGGGCAATTTCCTCTTCGATAATCTGCTTCTTCACCGCCCGCTCAAAAATTTCCGAGAGGCACTGCACCTCTGCCTCGTTCAGGGTGTTACCGGCACTCATGCCGTTGCTGAGAAACAGGTTCTCGATCAGGTTGGAGGGGAAATACACCACTTCGCCATCGGACTGGCGCACGAAGGGCAGGGATACGATTCCGCGCTCGGCTTTGCCGGAATTGGTGTCGATCAGGTTGGAGCCGCACAGCTCGCCATCCGGGTTGTAGATGGCCAGGCAGTGATCATCCAGAATGCCCTCCGGCAACTCGTCATCCGGTCCCGGCTTGAACCATTTTTCGTTCGGGTAGTGGACGAACTCGCTGCTGGCAATCGCTTCCCCGAAAAACTGGTCATTGTAGAAGAAGTTGCAGCTGAGCCGCTCGATAAACTCTCCCAGTGCTGAGCACAGGGCACTCTCCTTGGTGGCGCCCTTGCCGTTGGTGAAGCACATGGGCGAGGCCGCATCGCGGATATGCAGGGACCACACATGCGGCACAATGTTGCGCCAGGAGGCAATCTCGATCTTCATGCCCAGATCTTTAAGGATGCCGGTCATGTTGGCGATGGTCTGCTCCAGGGGCAGGTCCTTACCTTCGATAAAGGTCTGGCTGCCGCCTTCCGGTTGCGTCATCAGTAGCGCCTGGGCGTCTGCATCCAGGTTTTCGACGGTTTCAATCTCAAAGGTCGGGCCGGTCTGTACCACCTTTTTCACGGTGCAGCGGTCGATGGAGCGCAGAATGCCCTGGCGGTCTTTCTCGGAGATGTCTTCCGGCAGCTCCACGGAAATCTTGAAGATCTGGTTGTAGCGGTTCTCCGGGTCGACGATGTTGTTCTGGGACAGCCGGATGTTCTCTGTGGGAATGTCCCGCGCCAGGCAGTAAACCCGAACAAAATAGGCCGCACACAGCGCCGAGGAAGCCAGGAAGTAATCAAACGGGCTGGGCGCCGAGCCGTCGCCCTTGTAGCGGATGGGCTGGTCGGTCACGACCGTGAAATCGTCAAACCTGGCTTCAAGTCTTAGGTTCTCGAGAAAGTTGACGTTGATTTCCATTACAAAGATACCTGGATCGGAGAATTTGGCGCGCCATGGGTTTTAATGGCGGGCATTATCCAGTTTTTGCAGGCGTTCGTCTTGGTCGGTCTTCTACGGATGATTCAATGCCTGCTCACGTGCCCTCGTTGATCAACCGGTACTATCCGCTCACTATCACTATGACTAACGCCACGGTATAAACCGTCAGTATTAGTGCACTCTCAAAGCCGATCCGGCCAATGCCATATAGTTGGCGCCGCACCATTCCCATCAGCAGCGTAGCCGTCATCAGAATGGTTACAAGGCCCCAGGTCATCTGGATTGGCGTGATGTCGTGATAGATGGAACCGCCCGGGTAGCCCACATCGGCGGAAGCGATCACCAGCATATTAAAGCAGTTGGTGCCGAAGATGTTGCTCACCGCGAGGGTGAGAGCGCCCCTGCGAATGGCTGCAATGGTAGTGACCAGTTCGGGCGAAGATGTGGCGAGCGCTGTAAACAGACCGCCGATCAGGGTATCGGACAGGCCCGTTTCGTCACTGATGACCTTGGCACCTTCCATCAGTACCCAGCCGGCAACGCCTGTTACTGCAGCCAGCACGATGAAACTGATCCAGGCCTGGGCCAGGCCGCCACGCAGATAATGCTCGGGCGTGTCGGGCACGGTTTGATGGGTAAGACGAGGAAACCACATGGGTTTACTGTCAGTGCTGCGAACCAGGTGCAGCCCGAACAGATAGGCCGCGGCAATCACCGGTGTGATCGGATGCACTCCCCACAGGGAAACCGGCGGGCTGGCGATTGCCAGCAGCGGCAGCGTCAGCAGTACGATCAGCAAGGCGGCCAGCATCAGGTTGGTGGGAGAGGCGGCCGCGTGTTCCAGGTTGGCCTTGCGGTAAATGATATCCGCAATGCCCAGAAAAACGAGGTTCGCCGCCATGCTGCCCATAATATTGCTCATGGCAAGGTCGGGCCTGGAATCCATCGCTGCGCTGAGCGTGGCGGCGAAATCAGGCAGTGAGGTTACCCCTGCCAGCAGAAAGATCCCGAACAGCGCCTCACCCAGGCCTGTTCGATCAGCCAGTTCATCCGCCACCCGCGCCAGCCGGCTGCCGGCGGTAACAATGACGATGGAAGCAATGACAAAAGCGATAATGCCGGTAGTCAGGGAGGGAAACACACAGGGCCTCGTAAGGTTGCTTGCACCACCCGGAAGCCTGACACACAGCTCTTCTTACGGCCACCATTTCAGGATCATCGGCCTGGCAGTCATGCCATGGATGATGATCGAGAGCACGATAACAACCAGCGTAATGTGGATGAACTCTACGGAGAGCTCTTCCGGCAGGCCAAAGACGATTGCGAACATCAGGTAATAGATCGAGCCGATGCCGCGCACGCCGAACCAGCCGACCAGCATCTGCAGCCTGAACGGGGTTCCGGAACCCAGCAGGCCGAGGAAAACGCTGACAGGGCGAACGATTACAAAGAGGAACAGCGCCAAGCCGACGGCTCTGAAGCTCCAGGAGTTAACAAACAGCATCCCGCCCAGTAACAGAACGAGCACCAGTTCTGAGAGCCGCTCCAGGGGTTCCTTGAAAAGCAGGGAACCTTGGGACACCTGGGGGTTCAGTTGCGGCTTCGGTCTCGCCGTGTCATCAGGATATTCGGATACCGCGTCAGCGTTATGGTCAGAGGCGTTTTCACCGGCGAGTCTGAGTTCCGATTGCCGGAGAGAAATAGCCGCCACAAAAACCGCCAGAAACCCCCAGGCATCAAGCACCAGGCAGATGCCATAAACCACTCCGATCAAGCCCAGACCAAGAAAGTCATCCAGCAACGGGCCCTCGCTTTCCAGAAAGCGTTGTTTATGTGCAATTTGCGCCAACAATCGCCCCATCACCAGCCCAACAACCAGGGCAGAGAGCGTCGACCACAATACGTCCTTCAACACCCAGGTGCCCAGCAGTTCAAAACTTGCCGGGGCGCTAATCAGGGCCAGCCCGAGCATGACAAACGGGAAGGCACTGCCATCATTCATGCCGGCTTCACTGGTCAGGGTGAATCGCAACGGGTCCTTATCACCCGCATGCCGAACCTGAACCTCCGTCGCCAACACGGGGTCGGTGGGCGCCAGAATGCCACCGAGAAGAATGGCCGCCCCCAGAGGCAGGGCCAGGACGTAGTAACCAAAAACGGCAGTCAGGGCGACACTGATGGTCATGGAAACAAATGCGAGCCGCACGGGAACATGCCATTCCCGCCAATGGAATGAGACTGGCATCTTCATGCCAGCAATGAACAACGACACCAGCACCGCGACTTCGGCCAGTACTTGCAGAAAATGCGCTTGTTTCAGCGGGTTGAAATGAAAGGCACCAAACACTGTCGGTCCCAGGGCAACGCCAACAGCCAGGTAGACCAGCGTCGGTGTCAGGTGGTAACGCTTCAGAAGGGATGACCGCAGACCGATCATGATCAACAGGCTTCCGATCAATACAAACCAGAGGGCGACGGTCAAGCTAGTTCCCCAATGAAGATGTTGTAGTACTGTTTTTTTCAATGATGCCTGGTTCCGGCCTGCCAGTCGATCCGGTTGAGAGATTTACGCCGGTTCAGCCGCGACAATCCAGCAACCAGGCCACTCAGCACAGCAATGGTGGGCCGTACGATTAGCCGCATTACCCAACTGCCGATGTACAGCACCGGCAGTAGTATCACCAGCCAGCCGAGAAACTGCACCAGCCATACCGAATAGCCCAGAACTTCCGGTACCTCGGCGAGAAAGTCACTAATGATGCCGGGGTGGGTGACCACAAGGTAGCCCACCCACCACCACCGGCCATTTGGCATATCGGCGCTGTTACCCGCTGGATGATCCGGATTCTATGCCAAGTGCAGTTCCAGGGACCGGACTTTTGTCCCGGGTATGGAGAGCGACTAGACTACTGATAGTGTCTCGGATTGGTACCTGTCTGGAAAAGGCGAAGCCGGCCCCGATTGTTCCTCGGTTTGCTCTGCGCGATGGGGTTACAGGAGTTATTTATGGGCAGAAAGAAAACTGATAACGGGTTCGTCATAAGGGAGGCCCGGGAAGAGGACCTCCCGTTAATGGTAGGCTTCCTCGTCAAACTGGCGCTGCATGTCTCAGGGGAAGAACCGCAGGATCTCAGGGAGAGCGAGCGCAAACGGCTTCTCAAGGCTTTGAGCTCCTCTTTGAAGGCTCAGGATAAACACCTGGTTGTGGCAGATAGTACCGAGGCAGGACTGGTAGGAATGGGCTACGTTTATGTCTGGAGTAGCCAGGGCATCTGGGCGCAGACTGAGCCAGTGGAGTTCAAGTCGGGAATGATTGATGATGTCTGGGTCGAGCCCGAATTCCGGAATCGCGGTATTTTTAAAGCTCTGCTTCGGGATTTGGTGGCGTTTGCGGAGAGCCACAACGTTCCCGAGCTGATTCTCGAATATTCCGCCTCTAACGAAGAGGCCAGGGCCGCGTGGACCAAATTGGGTTTCAGGCCCACGGGCATTCGCGCCGCGGCTTTCACCTCAACGGTGAAACAAGCCCTGGCGTAGTGGCAATGACAAAGAAAGGGAAGGTCTCATGATCGGCGATCGCAGTGTACATGTGTTTTATGATGAGGTAATGCTGGGACACAACCCTGAGGTGGATCTGCCGTTCATGCCCAGCCGGGTGGAAAAGCGCGTCAGGTCCATTCTCAAGGGGCTGGATTTCAAATGGAGTTATCCGGAACATCCGGGCCGGCTGACTGCAATCAAGGCGTACCTCGATGAGCATCCCATAAAGGGTGTCCAGGTCAGGACCGGAGCCGCCTCTGCAATGTACAACCAACTGGCGCGAGTACACACCGCCTCCTACCTGGATCACATGTTTTCACTGGCGGGCAAGCGTGCCTGGCTCGACAAGGATACAACAGCCGTTTCACCGGAAAGCATTAACGCGGCCACCGCAGCGGCCGGAAATGCCATTGCTGCCGTAGAAAGTGTCTTGAAGGGTGAATGCAATAGCGCGTTCGCCCTGGTGCGCCCCCCCGGGCATCACGCTGAGCCGGTGCGGGCTCGGGGTTTCTGTCTGCTCAACAACGTTGCCGTAGCGGCGGCCCATGCCCAGGCCAAACTGGGCTGTGAACGTATCCTGATCATTGACTGGGACGCCCACCACGGTAACGGTACCCAGGATATCTTCTGGGCAGAGCCGGATGTGCTGTTCTTTGACACCCATTGCGAGGCGCCCTTTTATCCGGGTTCGGGCCACATCGAGGAGGTCGGTGACGGTCTCGGGGAGGGTTACACCATCAATGTTCCGCTGCCGGAAACTGCGGGTGACGTTGCCTTTGAGAAAGTCTTTCGCGACATTCTGGTGCCTGCTGCCGATTACTTTAAACCGGATCTTGTGCTGGTCTCGGCCGGGTTCGACCCACACCGTAACGATATGGCGCTGAACCTGACCTACGACGGCTTCCGGGTGATCACCCGAATCGTTCAGGAGATCGCCGAAAAGCACTGTGAAGGACGACTGGCACTGGTTCTGGAAGGCGGTTACAGCCTGACGTCGCTTTCTAAAGGGGTGCATGCGGTGCTTGAGACGCTGGCAGGCGGCGACGTGCCGAAAGTCTGGGAAATGGGCGTCAGGGAAGCAGAAAATGCGGCAGAATTCCACCGCTCTGCTTTCAGCGATGAGGAAGAAGAATAACCTGCAGGCTGTCCTTTATATGTGCGAATCAGCCATGTTTTCGTTTATACGGCTGAAGGGCCGTGCAAACGGGGTCCCAACTGAGACGGGACACCAGCAGCCTGTCGGACTTAAGGCTGATCTACTGTGCCGGTGGGAAAGCGGCTCAAATTTCCCGGATTTTTCGTTGCATAGAACCACTATGCGCCTCAAAATCCAAAAAATTTGCGCTCGCTTTCTCACCTTGCTCGTGACGATCACTTAAGTCCGACAGGCTGCGAAAGGGCGGCCAACGTCATCGAGAAAACCACGCTGGCCATGACCGCCGGAATCAACCAGAAACCGGAACGAACGCGATTCCATAATTTGAAGGCTCAGTAATAATTTCATCACAATTTTAACCTGCATATCTGGAGTGGATCGCAGTAAAAACCGGGCTGTGGCAAGCCCCCGACATCGCAGACACCTGACAGCTTCTTAAAATACTGTCCGTAGTTAGTTTCTGGATGGGCACTAAATAGAAACGAAAGCCCTGGAATCATTTGCTTCCGACACGCCTTAAGAGCATCTTTGGGTGATCCCAAACGGCTTATGGCAGGCAAGGAAATTATTGTGGCTAATCCCGGTTCCGATCCCGACACCAACGCCATTGTAGAGGCGTTTGACGAGGCCCTGGAGCAGCTTGCGCTTACGCACCAGAGCGACCCCGAGGCGCCTAATACAGAGGTGCTGGAAGCGGCACTTCATGTTATAGAAGCGCCCGACGGACTAGACGCGTTGTACGCTCGGGTACCGGCGATGGAAGCCAAGGGCGTATTTACCAACAGTGACTGGGACCAGCCTGTCATTCTGCGGCCTGCGCTGGCCGTGCGAACGTTACGGCATGGGGCTCCGGCCTATACATCCATCGAAGCCCTGAGTGAGCTTCGCCTGCTTGCCGTGGCCATGGGTGATTATCGCCACCCCGGAATTTCAGCGGAACAGGCCAGAAACTTTCTGACCCAAGTGACCGCGCTGAACCTGGACCTGCTATCAGGTCAGATGAGCGAAGCGGATAGAGAGCGGCCACAAGGGCTTGGACACATCGTCAATTTGCTCTACCAGTACCTGCTCAACAGGCTTGGCTATGAGAGTATTCTCGACAGCCTGGTGGATGAAGTACGCCGTCTGCTGGCCCAGCGCCCAATACAAACAGACAGCATCAAGCAGATGGTCAGCCAGATTGCCAAATGCCTGTTTGATCCGGCAATCGAGACATCGGGCATGGACAAAGCCGCTCGTCTTGTCAGCGCTTTGTTCGGTCCAACGATAGGCTGCCGCGATGATCCGGGCTTTGCGATCTACGGCGAACGTCTGGCCGCCATGGACGAACACGCGTTAGCTGAAGAGGCGCAAGGCTTTGCCAGCGCGATGCATGATACGGGCATGGTTTCCTCTTATCATCCTATGCTGTTACGACACTTGCGGGGACACCGGGATGACCTGATACCTCTGGCATTGGGCCTGAGTATCACCGGCAACGATGTCCTCCAAAGCTATCGTCAGATCGTGCTCAAACTGATTGACGAAGTTGTTCATCCGGAAACCAGTCAGGCTGTCTATGGCCTGGCTATGTTTCTTGAACGCGGCTCTCTGTTCACACCTCCAGTAGCTGCAGGCCTGTGGCGGCAACTCGAACTGAAATTGTGCCAAGCGGCGTCCGACAGACTGAGCGCAGTTTTCGGTGATGCGCACCCTCCAAGGGTGTATTTGCTGGCTGGTATACTGAGCCTTCTGGGGCAGCCGTTGGGTGTTGGCCAGGGTAATAACCCGACCTGCCAATCGGTCATCGGCCTTTCCATGTGGTCGTTCAACGACGCCGATTTTCTGCTGCAGTTGGTGGCCTGGGCCGCCCGTGATGACGATGTCGTTATGCGCTTTGAGGGCCAAACGATCACCTCGCAACACCTGGAAGCAGGCCTTGCGAAAGAACCTCCAACCGATGTCGATCCGGTTTCACTGATTCTGACACCTCATCTTGACCGGATTTATGCCGAAATGGGGCGACTATGCGGGGTACGCGATGACGACCTGCATCGCTGGATCAATCCGGAAATGTATGGCTGGTGGGTAGGGCATGGCTTTCTAAGCGTCATTAGTCGGGAGACAGGGAAGATCCATGAGTACGACGAGTTCATCCGCCACTTCTATGCCTGCTATCACCCGTATTTCAACGGCAATATTCCCGTTATTCATCCGCAACCCGCCGGCATCGCGGTAACCGATAGTGGAGGGCGACTCGTTGGACGCCATGCCATAACAATCATCCGGGTTAACCTTGATGGCCACGGCGAGATGCGCACCTACTTTTTCAATCCCAATAACGACAGCGGCCAGGATTGGGGCCAGGGCATTAGCTGCTCAACCGAAAAGAATGGTGAGCGCCATGGCGAAGCGTCGCTGCCATTCGCAGAGTTTGCTTCGCGTTTGTGTGTATTTCATTACGACCCGAGAGAACTGGGGGACAGGTCGGTGGTTCCGGAAACAGACGTTGCGCGCGCCACAGAGCTCGGCCGCACCAGTTGGGCTGCAAGTTATGAGTAAGACGCCGGACACATAGCTCTTTACCCCATGCCAGCAGGTTTACCTTCAAAAACTCCTGAGGCATGGGGCAGGCTCCTGGAGATCAGAGCGGATGACTGGCCCGGTTATTCAGAGTACACCTTGGATAACATTTTCGATACTGACTCCTTCTGAGGGAGCGGCCCCGTACCGCCTATCCAGGACATTTTGTCTGACTTGCATACCCAATTCGATGGAGAATCCTATGAAAAGATTACATACATTCGCATTTTATGTGTTGGTTACACCGACCATAGCGTTAGGTTCAGGCGTAGTACTTGCTGCCCAGCCAACGACTGGCTCGGAGGTTTCCCAGGGACAGCAGGGTTACAAGCAGGATCAGGACGCGACCAAGTCAACGACCGCGAATCTTCAAGCTGACAAGAAAATGAACGACCAGGCCGGCATGCAGAGCCGGAGTTATATGGACGCTGCCCCGGCTAATGGTATGCACGCGAGCAAGCTGATTGGTGCTGAGGTT
Organism: Marinobacter sp. B-21; assembly: GCF_056857895.1. Classification (NCBI taxonomy): domain Bacteria; kingdom Pseudomonadati; phylum Pseudomonadota; class Gammaproteobacteria; order Pseudomonadales; family Marinobacteraceae; genus Marinobacter; species Marinobacter sp. B-21. The sequence continues at coordinate 128,759 of NZ_JBSXNZ010000070.1, read as the reverse complement.
AAAACCACCGGTGAGGAAAACGTGGGGTCGGTTAGTGACCTGATTATTGACAAGAACGGTCAAGTCGTTGCTATCGTAGTTGGCGTCGGCGGATTTCTGGGCATGGGTGAGAAAAACGTGGCGATTAGCTGGGATAAAGTGATGAAATCCGGCACTGCTGATAAGCAGGAACTGCGGATTGACGAGAGCCGTGACGCTCTGCTCTCTGCACCGGAGTATAAAAAGCAGAAGTGAAACCTGGCCCCTCATTTAGGGGGCGGATGAGTAAACAGCAGGGGCGAAAGCCTCTGCTGTCTGCTTCATCCTCAATATAGGAGTTGGATATCCGGAAACCGGACAGTGGTAAAGCAGATTGTTGGCTTCATAAGAAAAAACGGCCGTCGCTGGGGGCGAGGCCGTTGAGAAAAGGCTCTTGGAGGGTCCATAGCCATTCTGCTATTAGGGGCCTTTAAAGGCACCCAACTCAACCAATGCCAACAAAGGAAAGAATCACCAAAACGATAACCACGGCACCGACGATATAGATGATATTGTTCACGCGCACCTCCTTGGCTTCCAAATCCCGAATCCTGGTTGCGCCCTCGTCCTTGCGGCGCATGATGTAACGTCCTGTTTAGGCTGTTCCTTCGCCTCATCCAGGCACAGAATAGGTTATCAGTGTTATCTGGTCTGTTCGCTATCACACAGAGTAAAAAAAGAGAAAATAGGGCCGGCTTGCTGCGTGCGCAGATCGAACGCCGCGCGCATTCATTGACCGGATTGTTTGCCTTTACCCGGCTGGGATGGTCGTTTTCCGAACAACATTTCCTTACCAATCTACGATCGACACGTCTTGGGGTTGTCAGTAACCTTACCTGGCGACTCGAGTCTTGATATCGCGGGAATGCCCCATCTGGTTTGGGCATAAGCGAAGGCTTTGTCGGTGCGGTGGTGCACCTACTCGTTGTCCGGTACCTGAGTCCCCACGCACCTTCAAAAAAGCGCTCTGACTGGGTCGATTCCGGTGTTTTCAGTTATCTCTGTTCGGAGACTGCAGTGCGAACAGTCACGGCTGCACGCCTTTTCAAGCAAACGTTGATAATGGGCGTTCTCCTGCCACTGGCGCTTCCATCGTCTGCCGATAACGGAGAAGGCGGTTATCGGCTACTTGAACTGGACGGCTACAAGGTCAAGTGGGGCGAGCAGACATTAGGGGTAGGGGCAAGCATCAGCTACGCCTTTGCCGACGAGACGCTGCGGTTCGATGATGCGCGCAACTGTCGTGATCTGGCGCCGATGAAGGCGCTTTCCGGGCAGGATATCCCCTTCGAGAGGCTGGTGCGGGAGACGGAAGAGGCGTTTCGGGTTTGGGAACGCGCTGCTGATCTCTCATTCCACCGGGTTGCCGATATCCGGGATGCGGATATCATTCTCGGTGCACAAGGTCAGCCGCGCATGCAGGCTTTCGCCAATGTGTCCTACGGGCCCGATGAGAAAGAGGGCGTGCGCGCCATCGACCAGTCCCTCGTGTGCCTGAACCCCGACCACAAGTGGAAGGTCGGGTTTGACGGCGACAACGATGTCTACGATATCCGCTATACGCTGATTCATGAAATCGGTCACGCCATTGGCCTGGATCACCCAGGACCATCCGGGCAAGTGATGGGGTTTCGATATACCGAAGCGTTCGCCGAGCTGCAGCCCGGCGATCTGCGCGGCGTCCAGCGGCTCTATGGGCGTGGCGCCAATGATGGCCAACTGGCCAACGGCCCCGACCCCCATCTCTTTAAGCCAGCGCTTTAACACAAGTTGTAACCCAGACCTACCTATAAGCCCAGGCTCCATTGTCCTGAAACGCATCGGAAGCATCACTGGTGTCGCTGAACCGGTTCTTACGCTTGCTCAATCCCAGCAGCCTGTCGGACTTAAGGCTGATCTACTGTGCCGGTGGGAAAGCGGCTCAAATTTTCCGGATTTTTCGTTACATAGAACCACTATGCGCCTCAAATTCCAAAAAATTTGCGCTCGCTTTCCCACCTTGCTCGTGACGATCACTTAAGTCCGACAGGCTGCTGGAAAACCCCATCGGGGATGTTTGGGGGTTTCCGAGCGGGCCGGCGGGTAGCATCAAATCCTGGCCATTCCTCCGAGACCGCGGTTAAGTTTCAATTAAGGTTTGTCTGCCAAACTGTCGGCGTCTGGTAAGGGCCTGCGGGTTTTCCGCAGTCCCGCCCCGATGGTCGCGGACAACCTGTTTTTTTATCTGAGGTAGCATGAAACGTTTCTGGCAGAATCTGACTGTCATGAATAAATCGACACTGATTGTTCTGGTGTCCATATTCCTGATGGCGTTCGATAACCGTGCGTTCTTTTCGAACATAACTGAGGTCTATCCGCTTAACCTGGATAATGCCGCGTTTCTGGTCTCCCTGGCGGTAGTCTTCGGTGCTGCCCTGATCGTGATTCTTTCTCTGGTGTGTTATCGCTATTCCACCAAGCCGGTATTGATCACGATCCTGATGCTCTCCTCCTTTGCCGCCTATTTCATGGACAGCTATAACACGGTGATTGATACCGACATGCTGCGTAACGTGGCGCAGACTAATGTGTCTGAAGCGTCGGATCTGATGTCAGGCACCCTGGCGGTGTACGTGATTTTGCTGGGTATTCTGCCGTCATTGTTTGTGTACCGCGTCCAACTCACTACCGGAACGGTTCGGCGGGATATTCTGTCAACCGTCAAACTGGCGTCAATCTCTCTGGGTGTTGGCGTGCTGACCGTCGTGATCTTCAGTAATTTCTATGCCTCTTTTATCCGGGAACATAAGATACTGAGGTATTATGCCAATCCGTCTTTTTACCTTGTCTCGACCTTCAAGTTTGCCGGTAGCGCCATTGAAAGCAGCAGCCTGCCGTTTAAAATGATTGCCCAGGATGCTAAGGCCGCACCGGCGGAGCGCTCGCGTGAGCTGATTATTATGGTGGTTGGCGAGACCGCAAGAGCGGATCGGTTTTCACTGAATGGCTATGAGCGTGAGACCAACCCGGAACTGGCGAAGGACAATGTTATCAGCTTTTCGGACTTCTGGTCCTGCGGAACGTCGACGGCTGTGTCTGTACCCTGCATGTTTTCCGTGTATGGCCAGTCGGACTACGATCAGAAAAAAGCCGAATCTACCGAAAACGTACTGGATATTCTGGCTCGCACCGGCGTTAACGTACTGTGGCTCGACAATAATTCCGACTCCAAGGGCGTGGCCGATCGGATAACGTACCATGATTTCAAAACATCGGAGAACAATCCGGAGTGTAATGATGAAGAGTGCCGGGACACCGGAATGCTGACGGACCTGCAGGAGTACATTGATGCCCATCCGAAAGGGGATATCCTGATCGTGCTGCACCAGATGGGCAATCACGGGCCAGCTTATTACAAGCGTTATCCCAAGGCGTTCGAAAAGTACACGCCGGTCTGCCAAACCAACCAGCTAGAGGACTGCAGCAAGGAATCCATCAACAATGCCTATGACAACGCGATTCTGTATACCGATTTTTTTCTGTCAAAAGTGATTGATGTGCTCAGGCGTAACACGGCCGAGTTTGAAGCCGGGCTGTTCTACCTGAGTGACCACGGTGAATCATTGGGTGAATTTGACATGTACCTGCACGGCCTGCCGCTGTTTATTGCGCCCGAGGCCCAGCGTCATGTTCCGGTGGTCATGTGGTTCTCCGACAACTTTTCCGGCGTGAACGAGAAAGCCCTGCAAGCCAGCAAGGACCGGACCATGAATCAGGATTGGGTATTCCACACGCTGCTGGGGCTGTTTGATGTGCGTACCGATGTTTACAAGCCGAACCTCGATATCCTCAATATCTCCGGGCCTGTAAAACAGGGTTAGTAGCAGGGAGTGGTTTATTTACCTCCGCCAACATGCAGCAGCGCAATCGTGGGCCGAACCAGAAGCCGCATAACCCAACTGCCGACGTAAAGCGCCGGCAGCAGTATCACCAACCAACCCAGAAACTGCACCAGCTTAACGGGATAGCCCAGCACGTCAGCCACCTCGGCGAAAAAGTCATTAATGATACTGGGGTGGGAGACCACAAGGTACCCAACGGCTATTGCCGCTGGCCATTTCGCGTATCGGGCGCTGTTCAGCAACATCCGGCCGCTGTTGGCCACTCGGGTGGCGAGGGCTGCTGAGCGGGTGCTTCTGGTGGCACCTTTAGTGGAAACCGCCACAGTGCGTCCCACGCGCAGTACCTTCAATGCGCTGGCGAACACGAGCACATCCACCGACGCCCAGCCAATGTCCGTTGCGGACACGTCTTCACCCGTGCGGTGCCGGATCTCAAGGTTGCGGATTCCGCTGGCGAAAAACTGGTTTATGTTCTCCAGTACCCGTTCAGTCCTTACCCAGGTGATCTCTCCCTGCGCACTGACAACAAACTGGCCCAGGAAATCGTGGCCTTCCTCCTGGATGAAGCGGACGGCGTACCAGCCACGCTCCGCCGGACTCAGATTGTCGGTTTCAGCGGTGCCTTGTTCTTCAGCAGACTGTGACTTGTCGCTTCCCGTGAAGTAGTCCTTGGCCTTCTGGTACTTGTTGGCCAGGGTATTCATCAGCTCGATCGAGCCGATGGGCCTGCCCAGGAAATAGTGGATGGGAGGGAGGATGTTTTCGCCATAGCGCCGAAGGATTTCACGGAATTCATCCTCTGGGCCATACAGGGGAAAGATCTCCCGGGTCATTTCCGGGTACCGGAGGTACGCGGCGCGGGCCTTGAGCAGGAGCAATTCGTCGTCCGCCATGTCCAGCAAAGCCGCCTGCACTTCCAGCGGTTCGTTTTCGATCCGGGGGAACTCGCGGAGGGTATCCTCCGCCTGAATTCTGATCAGCCTTTCCTCGATGGGCATGGGGCTGGAGCTGACGGCCGAGATGAGCGCGATCAGCAATGCCACACCGAGAATCAGCAAGAGTTTCTTCACAATGCTACCACCTGAGGGTCGGGCGCCGGTGTTGATATGAGATTCAGCCGTGCTTTCGTTTGTACAGCCGAAGGATACCCCTCACAGTAACGTCCAACTGACTGCCTGTGGAGTAATCACCCGGCACCACATAGTTTGCTCTCTCTTCAGAGATGAGCTTCCCGATCTTTTCCTGTGTGCTCCGCTCGCCCCATTTCTCACCGTCGAACACCGCGAGACTGCATCCGCCTTGCGTCTTCACCATTTTCATGGCCGGAATATCCGTGTCGCCGTCACCAAAATAAATAACGTGATCAAAGGGGAAGGGGCGTTCCCCGGGTTCGATGTATTCATTGATGGTGACGTTATCCCAGCTGTTCTCAATGCCCTTGTTGATGCGGAACAGGTACTGGGTCTTGGTGGTATAGTCGATGGCAACGGCGGGCCACTTCGCGTGCCCGGTGTTTTCATCGTAGTGGTAGCGGCAGCCGAAGATTTTCTTGAAATGCTTCGCCACCGGCGTTCCGCGAATCATCTCCTCCAGCCCGCTTGAGACGATGTAATGGCTCAGGGCAATGCCCTGGTCGCTGGCAAAGCGATTGATGGCATCAAACCAGTCCACCACACCGGGGAACAGGGGAATGGACTGGCCGTGCATCCGGAGTCTTTCAGGGGTCAACTCATCGTGCTTGCCCACATCGCGGGCGCGCTTGGCCAGCTCGCCGAGGTAGGTGAGGATCTCATCGCCATCCCGCTCGCGGTTCTTTCGGTTCACTTCGGGCCAGAAATCGGACTGTTCGCTCAAACCCAAAGCCGGCATCAGACCATGCTCGGCGCAGTTTCCGCGGGCGAGGGTGCCGTCGAAGTCATAGACGAGAGCGCATTGCATAGCGTTTTGCCTTCTTTGCAGTGGACATTACCAATGTTGTTTTGCCGCGGGTTCCCTGGCGGGACAACAGTCCCGTGAATCGGATTCGTAACCCAAGGCGCCAGTGTATCGGGAACCCGACCCCGGTATTCAACCGACTTGTCTGGGTGCGTCTTTCGTAGCTTTGACCGTCATCATTCCCCACAGCCAGTTGATTTTGTAGCGATCAATAGTCTTGACCGTGTACCCGGCTTCCTTCATTAGCTGAACACACTCCCGCTCGTGATAGGTCTTGACGTAGGTGCGACTGAACAGACGCAGGTACAGATTGCAAACCCGGCAAGCCCAGTAGTCGTCGCACCAGTCCGTGATGATCAGCTGACCGCCTGGACGCAACACCCGCTTCATTTCGAGCAACGCGGCGACGGGCTTACGAATATAGTGAAACATGTTGCATGAAACGATGACATCGAACTGTTGCTCCGCGAATGGCAGGTGCTCAGCCCACCCCTCACGGAGCTCGATGGATGGCGAAAGCCTGCGGCGTGCGATTGCCAGCATCTCCGGTACGGGATCAACGCCGGACAGCTGCGCGGCCGGATGTGTTGTCGACAAATGGTGAAGCAAAGCGCCAGTGCCACAGCCAACATCGAGCAACCGGTCTGTCGGCAGCAAGCTTAGCCGTTTCATGGTCTCCCGTGTCGTGGCCTCGATGTAGAATGACCACCTCGTGTCGTATTCCACCGCGAGCCGGGCGTACTCCTTCACGATGGGCGCTTGCTCTTCGTGCTGTCTGTTTGCGCCCATGGCGTACCTCGTGTTGCAGCCTGACGCCCAAAAAAAGCCAGAAAACCTATCTGTTAACAGTGACTTGCTGGCCAGGGGTTGTGTGCTCAACATCAACGCCGACGCAGCGAGTCAGGTTGAGCGTCGTGTTAACAGGGTTTGACCGCACTATAGAGCGCCATTGTTCCGTAGATGGTGCTGAAGGTTTGTCGCTGCGTTACGTCAACAAACCCGGCTTGCTCGAAGAGTGTGACGAGTTTTCCCGACACGTTATCCTGGGTGTTTTTAAAACCATCGAGAAGCTGAACGAACAGAAACAACCCTCGCATCAAAATGTTGCTGGCACGTCCCCAATCGGCGACGTGCAGCTCTGCTCCCGGTTTGAGAACCCGGAACAGCTCCTGCACTGTGCGTTGTTTGTTTTCCCATGACAGGTGGTGAAAAAATAAGCTTGAAACAACCCGATCAAAATGTGCCGCCGGATATGGCAGGCTGTAGGACAGTGCGCGTTCGAACTGCACCGAGACCTTTGCTTTTTGTGCCTTGCGGGTCGCAAGAGACAAGATGGCCGGATCGCCGTCAACTCCGGTAACGTGGACTTGTGGCTGGTATTGTTTTATCCAGATTGCCAGGGTGCCTGTTCCAGACGCCAGATCAAGTACTTGCTGCCCCGGCTCGAAGCCAGCTTGTTTGATGAGGGCGTGTTTGAAACTACGCTCCCGTGTTGTGGTTCCAACGACAGCGTCGTAGTAGGGAGTAAGCCAGTGGTAGCCCAGTGCTGGCACGTATTTTGGTTCCGTCGGGTTCTGCATCACTGCTCCTTATTTTTTCCCAGCTGGCGCCTGCATCATGCGCGCCCCTGGAAGGGAGACGAAGGCGCAATGTAAAGGGCGTCGCCGTGCCTGCACTTGATACTAATCCGAAACAACGTACGCGAATGTCACTCTATTAATATAGATCAGATCAGGATGCCCGAAAAATGATTTCAATAATGCGGGCAACCTCTGTCTCGCCCCACTTGATCTAAAGAGTAACAACCGTGAATGGGTGTGCTGGATTGAAGCAGGAAAGCAAAAACCTCCGGTGTTCACACAACAAGCACTCAGTAATTCAAGCTGATGGTCAGATCCAGGTTTCGCCCATCGTACGGAAAGCTGGCGGCATCGAACGAAGGTGCACCCATAAAGGCTTTTGCGTCGTTTGAAAAACCGTAGCCTTCCGTGGGGATCCCCAGCCAGTTGGTGCCAAGTTTGCCGTCCAAATCTTCATCATGAATGACGGCAAGCGCATACGTTCCCGGCGGGATGTCTTCAAAGTCGCAACGCGCCTGCGTATCCCGAACTTTTATTATCATGATATTGCTTGCGGAGCGCAGAAACTCAGTAGGAAAACCCTCTGGTGATTCGAAAAGCGCGCAAGCTACCGCTCCAGCGCTGTTTCTGATGTCCAGAATCTTCACGTGAATTCCGGGGCATGGTGATTGGGCCAGGGTGAGGGTGGCAAGACTCGCAAACACCAGCCCTGCACACCATGCTATGCACCGAACTCCGCCGGGGACCTGCAATTTCAGATCCTTGACCATGGAGGCCACTGCGGACTTCTGAATGATTGACTCATTCATGATTTCCTCACAGCTACGATCTGCTTAGTCTGGTTGAATCTGCCATTGGACGTAACTGTCCATAATTCGCCAACTTCTCAATACTATGCGCCAGACAGTATAGCTGCCCCTGGCCCATCCTTGGGCGGTTCGTCTTTAGGAAATGGTCCACTTTCTTCAAGGATTCGTCCAGGGAGAGGGCGGTCTTTGCCCGGCGGATATCCCGGTCCAGCTCAGCTTCGGTTTCGGCTTCATCCCGTTCGTGATGTTCACGCCGATTGTGGCGAATCAGTTGTATCAGCTTGTCCCGCTTTTCGCCCAGCTCCTTGAAGGTACCGAACCATTCCTTGGCGGCATTGGAAGACATCTTTAAGCCGTCGAGGCACTGCGCACTCTTGATTACGATGTTATCCTCATGGATATATTCATGCCGGAGATGGGCGGCCTGGAAGCTACGCGAATTATTCGTAATGCCGGCAAAATGAACGGCAAGCCCATTATTGCCCTGACGGCCAATACCATCCCTGGAGATCAGGAAACGTTTCTCAAGGCCGGAATGGACGACTATCTGGCCAAGCCGGCAACCAAGGACGAGTTGCTACTCATGTTGAGTCACGAGTCTGTGCTCTGAGCGCCGGTTATTATGTGGATATCCCGCTGCGGGAACGGAATCTGAATGCCCGCCTCGCGCAAGGTCCGGGTGATGGCGGCATGCAGCTCGTGAGAGACTGGCATGATGTCGAGCATGGATTTCACGAACACCCTCATTTCAAAGTTGATGCTGCTGTCCGCCAGTGCCACGCAGAACACCGCCGGAGGCGGATCCTTGACCACCCGGCTGTTGGCCGTGGCGACATCGTTGAGCAGACTCTGGACCGTGTCGATATCCGAACCGTAGGCCACGCCCACCTGCACGATGACACGGGTAATGGAATCCGAGAGTGTCCAGTTGGTGAGATCCTGAGTCACAAAGGTCTTGTTGGGAACAATCTGTTCTTTCCGGTCCCAGTCGATCAGCGTGGTTGCCCGGATACGGATTCGCGCAACGGTGCCGGTTTTTCCACCCACGGTCACGGTATCACCCACACGAATGGGCCGCTCGAACAGGATAATGATGCCGGAGACAAAATTGGCAACGATTTCCTGCAACCCGAAACCGAGCCCCACGCCCAGCGCAGCGACCAGCCACTGAAGCTTGGACCACTGGGCGCCAAGGGCACCGAAAGTCACCACAACACCAACGATGATGATCACGTAGGTGACCAGTGTGGTGATGGCATAGCCAGTGCCCGGCGCGAGCTTCATTCGGCTGAGCACCGCCACTTCCAGGGTGCCGGGAAGGTTACGGGCCGCCAGAACCGTTGCCAAACCGAACAATAACGATAGCAGCAGATCTTCCAGTGTTACCGCCAGGGCCTGGCCCCCTTCGGTCAGGGGCGCAACGGTCCAGAGGGTGATTTCATTCAAGAACCGGAAGGCGGGAAAGACATTGGCCCAAAGCAGCCAGAGGCCGACGGCGATCAGCGCCCCAGCAAGTATCCGCAACAACGCCTTGCTCTGGCTGCTGATGGCCTGCAAGTCCATCTCCGGCATGTCCAGCGTCGTCGGCAGCCCCTCTCCGGATGCATCGGCGGCTTCTCTTGCCGCCGCCAGTTCCTGCTGGGCGGCGCGTTTCTCTCTCAGCCGCTCAAGCGCCATTCGCCGTTCCCGCACCGACAGTGCTCTCAGGGCCAGGTAGTAAAGCAGGGCGACGATGGCCACCCAGCAGGCAGTTATAAACAGGGTGCCCTCAAGCTGGACCGCTGTGTAATGGTAGCCATAGAGCGAGAACCCCATGAGAACGAGTGGTGTGGCGACAACAGCCAGATAGATCAGCCATGACATCAGGCGCACCCTGCCGTCCACATCTCGCGCCAGACCGGGTTTCAGAACCCGGTGGGCGAACAGCGACAGCGCGATGGACGCCAGTGCGAAGATGACACGGCCAAGACTGTCCCGAAACGACTCTCCGATGGCGGCCTCGGTCAAGGGGGTCAGTATTGCCGCTGGCACCATAACAACCATGAGCCTGGGCATACCGCGGCGGATGGCCTTGAGGGTGTCGGCATGCCACTTGAAGTGACGCTCGCCAAGTCCGCCGGAACGGGCAACCTGGTAAACCATGCTGAGCAGAAAAAACAGAAACGCGGCGTTCCCGAGCCCCGTGGACAGGGCCGCGCCAAATTCTCCCCCCTGCGAGACCAGTAATGCCAGAAACACCAGCGCAACGGTGCCCATCAGAGCCAGGATGATGGAGTAACCCAGGCCCGCAAAGGTATGGCGGAAGCGATCCCGGGCGACGTTGCCAATATTCTCCCCTGCCGCTGCCAGCGCGTGCCGGGCCCTGGCCCTGGTGGCCACAAACCCTGCCAAAAGTAATGTCAGTACCACCAACGGAACCGGATGGGTCCGCAATGCCTTCGGCGTTGATTGCAATAGCTCGTACCACTGGGTGGGGCTCAGCAACCACCCGGTGGCGGCGGCCAGCTCTGGGAAAGACTGAACGCGTATGGGCTCGGTGCTGGGCAGCCAGAACAGTCGCTGCCGCAACAGGGATTGATAGGCGATAATGAGTTCCTGGGTGGCATTGACCGACACAAAATAGTTATTCAGTGCTTCAAGATGGGCCGTTACGGCTGTACCGAGTTTCGCCAGAAGGTCCGCCCTGCGCTGAGCCAGGCGATTATTGGCTGTGGCCGGTGGCCGCAGGAGGGCATCGAATTCCTCCAGACGGAACTGCTCCATGCGTGCCGCTTCCAATTGGCTTTTGATGGTCGCCGTCAGATTGTCGGCCAGGTGCTGCCGTTCCAGCCGGTCCAACCGGCGGCGAAGCAGATTGGCGTACTCTTGGGTCAGATCCAGGCCGGCGGTTTCAAGCCGCCGTTGCAGCCCCTGGTACTCAGCATCCAGTCGCTCCCGCCAGGTTTCGGCAAAGGCAAGTCGTTCCCGTGTATTCTCCAGTGCCTGTTGCCGCTGTGTCAGCGCTTCCTCCAACGAACGAATCTCTGCCTGGATACCCGACCGGGACTCTGACAACGCATCAATCGCCACCGGTGCGGGCGTTTCCGGAGCCTCCGGAACCTCGATAGGGGAAAGCTCAGGCATCACGGGCTCAGCGCTGTCTGCCCCCTGTGCAAAACCTGACAGACTCAACGCTAAAATCAGGTACGCGGAAACAGCGCAATAACGCCCCGCAGTGCCATGCTGAGTTCGTTTCTTGGCCATCAGCTTTCTCGCTCACTAATCAAGGCTGACTTCCTACCCGGCTTCTGGCGGCGTAAACAGCCTGTACAGGCAGGGTATGATAATCAACGACAACACGGTGGACGCCAGCAACCCGAATATGACCGCAAAACACAATGGGCGCCACATTTCGTTACCGATCGCCAAGAGAAGGCTCGCCAGCAGAATCAGTGCCTGACGGAAGGAGCCAAACAGCAATACCAGCACACCGAAAATCTGAATGATCGCCACCACGAGTGCGGTCCCAGCGGAGTCAAACGTTTCCGCGGCTTCTTCGGTTTCGCCGCCTACCGAGTAGCTGTATCCATCCGGCCAGTCTGCCTGAAATTTGTCCGGCTCAGGCCGGAGCCCGTTGATAATCTCTGTGACCGGACGGTCTTCGTTCTTGGCCAGGACGGGAAAAATAGATCTGTCCCGGTTTTTCCCTCACCTTGGCCGATATAGCTCCGAGGTGTCAGCAAATATCCGATAGTCGCAGACCAGACATTCTTTGAATTTCAGAATGTTTGCAAAGGGTATGGTGAGGGTAGAGCCATCCTTACGGGTATAGGTGACGGTACCTTGGCAGATGGAGCCGTCCTCCACCTCCCAGGATTCCGAAAGGCTGTGAGACACGGCTTCGATGGAGGCGAAGAAGCCGGCAACAAAATCACGCACCGCCTCCTTGCCACAAACGGCAGGCTGATTGCCGAACGAGAAGGTGCAATCTTCAGTTAGAAAACCGGCGAAGGCGGTGGCATCCTGGTTATCAATGGCCTGGAACAATTGGGAAAGCATAGTTTCAACGGACTCTTTGAAAAGTGGTGCATGAATGCCTGGAACCAGATAGTTCTGTTTGCCGGAGTTTGTAGAGCCTGAAGTGATTCGCCCCACAAACAACGACAAAGACCATCTTGAAAGATCCCTGGTCCCCAGCCCGGATTTCTCATAAAGGGATAAAAGAAAACGGCGGAAAGTACTATAATTTCAAGGTGCTACACACGGAACCAACACCAACCGCCGCTATCCAAAATGATACCTGGAAAACTGACCTTCTCGCCACTGTCCCGCCGCCAGATTGAAGCCGGTTCTTCCGGCGGCCATATCACCTCCGATGCCGGATTGCTTCCGCTTCGCGAAGTCGATAAACAACACCGCCTGACACAACCCTGAATCCGTCACTTCGCACGGCTTGAATTGCCTGCAAAGCCCACAATAGCAAGGCTCCGGGAGGTATAATGGCACCTAACTCATCAAGTGCAAGGCGGAATCCGCTGGCAAGGGCTATGGCACCCAGGGCAACAAGATCGGCAACGCCCATCCGAAGTGGGCGTTCATGGAGGCTGAGGTGTTGTACCTGTGTGGCCCCACAACCTGGGCACGTTGCCGATACCCCGAAAGAAGCCAAAACTGGCTTCCAGTATGGAAGACCATCTTTCTGGCCTTGGCCATCACCGGTAACAAAACCGCAGCGAAGCGGAGGGTACGGCATCCGGTGCATGGCTTGGTGTACGCCCAGCATGGGCATGAACTAATGGGGTGAAAGTCCCCTGTGGGAAGATCACCGCTCAGTCGGTGAAGCCATCATTGGGGTAAGCGGAGCTAATCGGCCATTTTACTTTAAACATTTCCGGGAAACGCCCTGTGCGGTCCCGCATGCAGGGTGTTGTGGGGGCTGAGGGTTAGATACCCTCGGCTACCCGATTAAATCCTTTTATGTACGTTATTCTGCACAGGAACAACATTCTGTACAGGAGCAACCTCATGGATGCCATTAGCTACACAGCCGCTAGAACCAATCTAGCAAAAACCATGGAGCAGGTCTGTGAAGACCATTCTCCTGTGATCATCACCCGGAGCAAGTCGCAATCCGTGGTCATGATCTCTCTTGAGGACTATGAGGCGTTGCAAGAGACCGCATACCTCCTGCGCACACCAAAGAACGCCCGTCGTTTGCTGGAATCGGTTGCCGAACTTGAGCAAGGCGGTGGTCAGGAAAAGGAACTTCTTGAATGAAACTCATCTTCTCCGAGAACGCCTGGGAAGACTATCTGTATTGGCAGAAAACTGACAAAAAGATCCTTAACCGAATCAACAAGCTGATCAAAGAAACCAAGCGCGGACCATTTGAAGGTGTCGGTAAACCAGAACCGCTCAAGCATAGCCTCGCTGATTACTGGTCCCGCCGAATTAACGAAGAACACCGCATCGTTTACAAGGTCACGGATGATGCTTTGTTCATTGCCCAGCTGCGGTACCACTACTGATTTAACATTTGTATCATGGTCTCGGTGACCGTTTTTCCGCGACCACTATTTCAACACGAAATTACGTTCAACTTAGCCGAAAAGCGCGTAAGTTCAAAGTCTTGTGGCCGAATTTTGTCTCAAAGTGGCCGACAAAAACGGTCGTTACGATCATTTTTTGCCGCAATGCTATGAGTCGTTCCGGTCGTTGGTAAAAACAATCACTCCAAACAAAAAGGCCCGAAGCTTTCACTCCAGGCCTTCTCGCCACTTATAGGTCAATCACCTCAACCGCACTTACTGTCGCCACAAGACAGGCAGGTCGCACACCCGTCCATCACGATCACCGCCTTGGTGCTGCATTTGCCGCACATGGTGGCATTGGGCGGGTAGTCGCTGGCTCTTTCGTCGTTCGTGGCCGTGCTGTGGCTGGCTTCGAACTCGGCGCGTTTTTCGGCGAGGATGCGCTTGGTGGTTTCGCTCATTTCCTCGCTTTCCAGCAGGCCGATGGCCTTCAGGTGCTTTTCGATCACAGCGCCGATTTCAGCCACCAGGGAGGGCATGAACACGCCGCCTTTCTTGAAGTAGCCGCCGTTGGGGTCGTACACGCTGCGTAGCTCTTCCACCAGGAAGGTCACGTCGCCACCCTTGCGGAATACCGCAGAGATTACGCGGGTGAGGGCGATAACCCACTGGAAGTGTTCCATCGACTTGGAGTTGATGAACACTTCGTACGGCTGCCGGCTTTCGTGGTCGGTGCCTTCGTTGAGCAGGATGTCGTTGATGGTGATGTACATCGCATGCTCGGCGATCGGCGGCTTGATCTTATAAGTGGTGCCCAGGAGGAAGTCCGGCCGCTCGATGTATTCGTTCATCTGAACGGGTTTGGCTTCCGCCTGCACCGGTGCCGGGTGTTCGATGGTGGCTTCTGGGTCGGCTTTCTTTACGCGGTAGCCGACGATTTTGTTGCTGATTTTAACGGTCATGTTCGTTGTCCTGTGTCGGTTCCCGGGTCAGTATTTGCCGTAGGTGCCTTCTTTAAGCGCGTCAAACAGGTTGGCGGCGTTGTGGATTTCGCCGTCGTACTCTACCTGTTCGTTGCCCTTGAGGGTCACCTTGCTACCGTCGTCCAGGGTGAACTCGTACATCGTGTTCTCCAGGTCCTTTTCCTTAACCAGTACGCCCTGGAAGGCTTCCGGGTTAAAGCGGAAGGTGGTGCAACCCTTCAGGCCCTTGTCGTAGGCGTAGAGGTAGATGCCCTTGAAGTCCTGATAGTCGAAGTCTGTCGGAACGTTGGCGGTTTTGGAAATCGAGGAATCCACCCACTTCTGGGCAGCGGCCTGAATGTCTACGTGCTGCGCCGGCGTTACGTCGTCAGAGGTGGTGAAGTAGGGCGGCAGCTTTTTGTCGTCCTCTTCGGAGAATGGCATGGCGCCCGGGTTCACCAGGTGGCGGTAGGCCAGCAGCTCGAAGGAGAATACGTCGACTTTTTCCTTGGTCTTGCGCCCTTCGCGGATGATGTTGCGCGCGTAGTGGTGCGAGAAGCTCGGCTCGATGCCGTTACTGGCGTTGTTGGCCAGTGACAGGCTGATGGTGCCGGTGGGCGCGATGGAGGTGTGGTGGGTGAAGCGGCCACCTTTTTCGGCCAGTTCTTCCACCAGCTTCGGCTCTACGTTGGCAATCTGCTGCATGTAGCGGCTGTATTTGGCGTGCAGGATGCGGCCTTTGATTTTGTCGCCCAGTTTGTAGCCGTCTTCAGACAGCTGCGGGCACTTGCCCAGCATCTTCGGCGTTACTTCAAACTCATCGTCCATGATCGGCGCCACGCCTTTCTCTTCGGCCAGGGTGAGGGACTGGCGCCAGCCTTCCACGGCCATTTCACGCACAACTTCTTCAGTGAACTGTACGGATTCTTCAGAACCGTAGGGCATGCGCAGCATGGCCAGGGTGGAACCCAGGCCCAGGATGCCCATGCCGTGGCGGCGCTTGTAGGTAATCTCGTGGCGCTGCTCGGCCAGCGGCAGACCGTTGATCTCTACCACGTTATCCAGCATGCGGGTGAAGATGCCCACTACCTTGCGGTATTTCTCGTAGTTGAAGCTGGCCTTGTCGGTGAACGGGTAGTCCACAAACTTGGTCAGGTTCACGGAGCCCAGCAGGCAGCTGCCGTACGGGGGCAGGGGTTGTTCGCCACAGGGGTTGGTGGCGCGGATGTCTTCACAGAACCAGTTGTTGTTCATCTGGTTGACCTTGTCGATCAGGATGAAACCCGGCTCGGCGTAGTCGTAGGTGCTGGTCATGATGGTGTCCCAGATGAACTGGGCTTTCAGGGTGCGGTAGATGCGGCAGGCAACCTTGCCCTCATCGTTAATTACATAGCCTTTCTGCACCGGGAAATCACGGTAGACAAACCGGCTTTCATCGCTCAGGTCCAGTTGCTCGTCTTCCACTTCTTTTTCGGTAACGGGGAAGGAGAGGTGCCAGTCGTCGCCGTTGCGCACGGCTTCGATGAAGTCTTCGGTGATCAGCAGGGAGAGGTTGAACTGGCGCAGGCGGCCGTCTTCACGCTTGGCCTGGATGAAGTCGATGACATCCGGGTGGTGTACATCAAACGTGGCCATCTGGGCGCCGCGGCGGCCACCGGCAGACGACACGGTGAAGCACATGCGGTCGAAGATATCCATAAACGACAGCGGGCCGGAGGTGGTGGCACCGGCGCCGGCCACGTAGGCGCCTTTCGGGCGCAGGGTGGAGAACTCATAACCGATACCACAACCTGCCTTGAGGGTAAGGCCAGCTTCGTGGTTCTTTTCCAGGATGTCGTTCATGGAGTCCTGAACCGTGCCGGAAACGGTGCAGTTAATGGTGGAGGTGGCCGGCTTGTGCGCTTCGGCACCGGCGTTGGAGGTAATCCGGCCGGCCGGAATAGCGCCGTTCTGCAGGGCCCAGATGAAGTTCTTCATGTGCTGGGTACGTACGGATTTGTTTTCCACCTCGGCAAGGGCTTTGGCAACACGTTCGTAGGTTGCGTTGATGTCCTTGTCCACGGGCTCGCCGGTCTTGGTCTTCAACTGGTACTTGCTGTGCCAGATGTCGATCGAGGCTTCCTGCATCGGGATTGTTGTAACCACTGCCTGTGCCTTAGCGTTCATTGCCGCCCTCTGTCTTCCGGTATGTCTTCTTTTGATGGCGCCCCCTTGTGCCGGCGGCGCCATACCCCTTTGAATTCGTGCATTGGGCCTGGGCCCTGTTTTCTTTTTAACCACTATATATGGGTTTATTCTTTGATGAGTATAACAGGATATAGTGTTCTGTGAATAAGAACGCAACTATTGACAGACGCTTCCAGGCAAAGAAAATCAATCAAAACCGGCTTGAAAAGGGGAAATTTTTTCTAAAACAGCGATTTGGATGAAAAGGTTCAAAACCACTACATGTTGTGGTTAAAAAACCGGTCAGGCCCTAAGCGATTAGAAAAGTCATACAAATTGTGACACCTGCACGTACCCGGTCTGAACGTGTCGCTAAAGTACTGATGTGGTGTCGAAAACTGCAGTGGCCCACAGGATGTGACAAAGACTAAAAACAAGGAAACAAAAATGAAAGGCCTGAAACCTACCTTGCTAGCGCTCTGCGTTGCGGGTGTTCCACCTGCAGCCATGGCCGAGATCCACAGTCTGGATGATTCAGCGATGGGCATGATCACCGGCCAGGCCGGTGTGACCATTGAGCTGGAAACCAAGCTGAACATCGATCGCTTCATCTATACCGATGAAGGGTCGCTGGAGGTCAATAATATCTTCGTGGGAGGTGCCAACCGAACCGACATGTTTTCCGAGATGAATCTGAACCTCAATGGTCAAGCCAATGACCGGCTGGATAACATCCGGATCAACATTGATATTGCCCGGGACGGTGACGCCATCATCAACCTCCTGCCGATCACTTTCAACGCCGTGGATTTTCGGATGAGCACGGGCGCCTGGAATCTGACCGGAACCGGAGGCAGTACGACCATTCTTGATAACTTCAATATGGACATGCTGATTGGCTCCGGCACCATCCGGATCGATACCGCGACGGACAAACTCAACCTGCTCACGGATATCGCGATTGACGACATGGATTTCGACGTGCCGTTTCTCGCAATGGGCATCCGGGATCTTGAGCTCACCGGGGCAGATTATGATCTGTCTGCACCGCAGCCGCTGAGGGTGTTTGCGAACGTGGAGCTGGATATCTACAAGGCCGCCAACGCAGCCGGTACAGAGGTGCTGGCTGTGGATATGGAAACGTTCGAGGCAGACATGAGAATTGGTGGGGTGCTGATTGGTGGCACATCCATCGGCTCGGTCGCGCTGGACAACCTGGCGATATCCAATACCGCCATGCGTATATACGGGCACTGAGTGTTTCCAGCAAAAAACGGGGCCGAACAAGGCCCCGTTTTCCGCTTCCCTGCATGCATCAGTCTAGCCCAATAGCAGGCTGTCGTCGTCCACTTCCAGCCCGCGCTGTTTCTCGAACAGGCCGAGCAGGTCTTTCACCTCAAGGCCTTCGCGGTCTCGTCCTTCGATATCAAACACGACCTGGCCCTGGTGCAGCATCACGGTGCGACTGCCAACTTCCAGTGCCTGTTTCATGCTGTGGGTCACCATCAGGGCGGTGAGTTCCTGTTCCTCGATGATCTTTGTAGTGAGTTCCAGTACGAAAGCAGCGGTTTTCGGATCCAGAGCCGCGGTGTGTTCGTCCAGCAGCAGAATGCTGGAGGGGGTCAGGCTGGCCATCAGCAGGCTCACGGCCTGGCGCTGGCCGCCGGAGAGCAGGCCCATTTTGTCGCCAAGGCGTTTCTCCAGGCCCAGATTGAGGGACGAGAGGCTGTCCCGGAACTGTTCCATGTACTGCTTTTTCACAGCGGTGGTCAGGCCCCGGGGCTGGCCCCGTTTGATGGCGAGGGCCAGATTTTCCTCAATAGTGAGGCCTTCACAGGTGCCGGCCAGTGGGTCCTGAAATACCCGGGCAACGCGGCCAGCCCGTTTATGGGTGGGCAGTTTGGTCACGTCCAGGTTGTCCACGATGATCTGGCCAGTGTCGACCAGCACTTCGCCGGCCAGGGCATTCAGAAAGGTGGATTTGCCCGCGCCGTTGCTGCCAATCACGGTTACAAATTCGCCCTGGTTAACCGTCAGGCTCATGCCCCGGAGCGCGGGGTTTTCCAGCGGTGTGCCTTTGCCAAAGGTCAGCCGGAGATCGGTTGCACTGATCATGTTGCCTCCTCAGGCCTTGTCGCGCGTGAATTTGCTAACCACGGAATTGCGCACGCCCGGCAATACGATGGCCAGGGTCACAAGCACGGCGGTAATCAGGTTCAGATCCTGGGCCTGCAGCCCCAGCATGTCGGCGTTCAGTGCGAAGGCGATGGCCAGGCGGTAAATAATGGCACCCGCCACGCAGGCAATCAGCGCCCGAAGCACCGAGGAGGGGGTAATAACCGCTTCGCCACCAATCAGGGAGGCCAGGCCGATTACGATCACGCCCACGCCCATGGTGACGTCCGCTGCGCCCTGGCTCTGGGCGAACAGGGCGCCGGCGAGGCCCACCAGGCCGTTGGAAAGTGCCACGCCGAGGATGATCATGGCACCGGTAGCAATGCCCTGGGCTCTTGCCATGCGCGCGTTGGCGCCGGTGGCGCGCATGGCCAGACCGGTTTCTGATTTCATGAACCGCCACAGCAGCACCAGGGAAATGGCGATCACGATGATAAACAGCACCACCGGTACCTGATGGTAGGCCAGCCCCAGGTCATACCAGGGTGTGAGTACGGTTTCTTCGGTAAGCAGCGCCACGTTCGGGCGGCCCATGATGCGCAGGTTTACGGAGTAAAGCGCGATCATGGTGAGGATGGAGGCCAGCAGGTTCAGGATTTTCAGCTTTACGTTCAGGATGGCGGTTACTGCGCCGGCCGCCATGCCGGCCAATACGGCGGCGCCAGTGGCCAGCCAGGGGTTTACGCCGTCGATTATCAGGATCGCAGCCACTGCGGCGCCCAGCGGAAAGCTGCCGTCCACTGTGAGGTCGGGAAAATCCAGAACTCGGAAGGAAATGTAGACGCCAAAGGCCACGAGGCCGTATATCAGGCCGGTTTCGATGGCGCCGTAAAGGGCAATGTCACTCAGCATGGTCGGGTATCACCATTAATGAAAACGGGCGGCCCCTTGTGAGGGCCGCCCGTGGGGTTCAGGGGTTACTTGGCGCTGTCGATGACTTTTTCGGCTTCAGCAACCAGCGTATCGGACAGGGTGATGCCCATGCGCCTGGCCGCTGTCGGGTTAACGAACAGGTCCAGTTTTTCCATGGTTTCTACCGGCATGCCGCCGGGTTTTTTGCCGTCCAGTACCCGGGCGACCATCATGCCGGTTTGGCGACCGTGATCGTAGTAGTCAAACCCGAGGGCAGCGACAGCTCCGCGCTGAACGGTGGCGGTGTCAGCGGCGAAAACCGGGATGTCCGCCCGTTCGCCGACGGCAATCACGGCTTCTGCCGCGCTGATCACGGTGTTATCGGTAGTCAGGTAAATGGCATCGGCCTTGCCCACCAGGGAGCGGGCGGCGCCCAGCACCTCGGAGGTTTTGGTGGCGGCGGCTCTCTCCAGAGTCAGCCCCCGGGCTTTCAACCGCTCTTCCAGCAGGTTAACCAGAGACACGGCGTTGGCTTCGCCCGGGTTATAGACGGTGCCGATACGTCTGGCATCTGGCATCACACGCAGGAGCATATCCAGGTGTTTGTCGATGGGCAGCATGTCGCTCACGCCGCTGATGTTGGCGCCGGGGGCTTCCAGACTACTGACCAGCTTGGCGCCGACCGGATCGGTAACCGCCGAGAACACCACTGAGGTGTTGCGAGCCGCCGCGGCCACGGTTTGCGCCGAGGGGGTTGCGATGGCAACGATCACATCGGGTTGTTCTCCGATGAACTTGCGGGCAATCTGGGAGGCAATGGCGGCATTGCCCTGAGCGCTCTCGTGCATGATGGTGAGATTTTCACCTTCCTTATAGCCACGCTCTGCGAGTTCGTCTTTCACGCCCTGGTAGACGGCGTCCAGCGCCGGGTGCTCCACAATCTGTGTGATGGCGACAATGCGGGGTTCCTGTGCCTGAACGAGGGTTGCCATTGCCAGCAGGGTGGCACCAAACAGGGTGCGCAGGGTTCTCTTGGCCATATGCCCATCTCCGGGTAGGTTAACTGGTATGTTGCACTTCAAAAAGGAGTGGAAGTTTACCACAGGCACAGGGTTTGAGGGCTACTGAACTTGCGGTAAACCGGCTCCCGGCTTGACGTAAATAGGTGCAGTTGAAAATAATTTCGCTTGTTTCACGTTTTGACGCCGCAGGTTATGTTGAAATACCCTACGAAAGTCTAATAATAAGTCATCAATAACTCGAATAATGAACTACAAGGAAGGTCCATGGACACAACAAACAAGCTTCCCCTGGATATGGTCTGCCACTGGGAAAAATCCAAGACCAACTCGCTGTATATGACGCAGCCCATCGGGAACGGCAAAGTGGTGGAGTATACCTGGGGCCGGGCAGTGGATGAGGCAAGGCGCATGGCGTCTTACCTGAAATCCCTGAACCTCCCGGAGAAGAGCCGCATCGGTCTGATCTCCAAGAACTGCGCCCACTGGATTATGACCGACTGGGCTATCTGGATGGCCGGCCATATTTCGGTGCCGCTGTATCCCACCCTGAACGCAGATACCGTGAACTACATACTGAACCATGCGGAGTGCGACGTTCTTTTTGTCGGCAAGCTGGATGACTGGGACATGATGAAGCCGGGTGTGCCGGAATCCGTGCGCTGCATTTCTTTCCCGCTGAGCCCGCCCAACGATTTTGAAACCTGGGACGACATCGTTGCCAAGTACCCGCCCCTCGAGGAGGACGTGCACCGCGATGCGGATGAGCTGGCCACTATCGTGTATACCTCCGGAAGCACCGGCAAGCCCAAGGGCGTGATGCTCAGTTTTGGCAACATGGCCTTTGCTGCGGAAGGCGGCATGGAGGTGCTGGGTGTCGGCTCCGAGGAGCGCATGTTGTCTTACCTGCCTCTTGCTCACGTATTCGAACGGACCTTTGTGGAGCTGGCTTCTCTTTATGCCGGCTTCCAGCTCTTTTTTGCCGAGTCGTTGGAGACGTTCGTGCAGGATCTGCGGCGTGCCCAGCCAACGCTCTTCCTGTCTGTGCCGCGGCTGTGGGTAAAGTTCCAGCATGGTGTGCTCCAGAAGCTGCCGAAGAAGAAGCTGGACCGGTTGCTCAAGATTCCGGTGGTGAACAAGCTGATCAAGAAGAAGATCCTGAAGGGCCTTGGCCTGGACAAAGTCAAGTTGGCGGGAAGCGGGTCTGCACCGCTCGCCAGCGATGTGCTGGAATGGTATCGCAATCTGGGCCTGGAACTGCTGGAAGGCTACGGCATGTCTGAGAATTTTGCCTACTCGCACATGAGCAAACCTGGCCGCTCCCGGATCGGTTACGTCGGTGAATCCCTGCCCGGTGTCGAGACCAGGATCAGCCCAGAAGGCGAGATTCAGATCAATAGCCCGGCAACCATGATGGGTTACTACAAGGATGAGGAGAAGACCCGCGAAGCCTTCACTGAGGACGGTTTCCTGAAAACCGGTGACAAGGGTGAGATTGACGAGATGGGCCGCCTGAAGATTACTGGCCGTATCAAGGAAATCTTCAAGACCAGCAAGGGCAAGTATATTGCTCCGGCACCCATCGAGAACCGGCTGATGTCGCACGATGCCATTGAGATGGTGTGTGTCTCCGGCGCCAATCAGACCCAGCCACATGCGCTGGTTATGCTGTCCGAGGAGTCCCGGCCGAAGATGGCTGATGAAGCCTTCCGCAAGGAAATCGAGAAAAGCTTCAGGCAGCTGATCGCCGATGTGAACAAAACGGTGGATCCCCATGAGCAACTGGCTTTCATCACCGTTGTCAGCGAAGAGTGGTCCATCGAAAACAGCTTCCTGACACCGACCATGAAGCTCAAACGTAATGTGGTTGAAGATGCCTACCAGGAAAAAGTGGACAACTGGTATGCGCATCGCCAGCCCGTTATCTGGCAGTAAACATCTGCGGTTGTTTTTCGGACTGTAATCAGGCCCGGCTTTGCCGGGCCTTTTTCATAGTGGAAAAACCGACGTTAGTCGCATAGGGAAAAGGAATAAGCCGGCCTAAACTGGAACGATATCAGGAGGATGTTATGAGCCAGTTGTCTCTTTTCCAGAAACGTATCCACGACGAGATTCCTCTGTCTCGGGCGCTGGGGATTAAACTGCATTCGTGGGACGGCCATTCTCTGCTGCTTAGCGCGCCTTTGGAACCCAACCGCAACCATCAGGGCACCGGGTTCGGCGGCAGTATCTATTGCGCCGCGGTCACCGCCGCCTGGAGCCTGACAGAACTTGCACTTTGGGATCTGGGGTTGCGAGGGAATGTGGTGGTCCAGAGCGGAAACATTGATTACCTGGAGCCGGTCAGTTCGGATTTTTACGTAATCTGTCGCCTGCCCGGTGATGAGGTGCCCGGGCGTTTCCGAAAAAGCCTGGCGCGGCACGGCAAGGGCCGGCTGGACCTCACGGCCGAGGTGTTCTGTGGCGAACCCAGGGCCATGCCGGAGGTTGAACCCGTGGCGGTCTTCCAGGGACGGTTTGTGGTGCAGGATGTGGAGTCACGGATGAATTCCTGATGCCCTGAACCTTCAGGGCCCGGCTTTCAGGCAATCGAGCGGGTGTTGGAGATTGATCGGCTCATCAGAATAATCGGGATGATGCCCGCCAGAACAATGATCAGGGCGGGCAGGGCGCTGTGGTACAGGCGCTCATCAGAGGCAAACTGGTACACGTAGGTGGCCAGGGTCTCAAAGTTGAACGGCCTGAGAATCAGGGTGGCCGGCAACTCCTTCATACAGTCCACGAAAACCACCAGCGCAGCCGTCAGCAATGTTCCCCTCAGCATGGGCAGGTGAACCTTTACCAGGGTTTTACCGGGGCTGTGGCCCAGTGAGCGGGAAGCCATGTCCATACTGGGTGTGATCTTCTGCAATGCACTTTCCACGCTGCCTGCGGAAACCGCCAGGAACCGCACGGTATAGGCAAACACCAGGGCAAAGGCCGATCCGCTGAGCAACAGCCCGGTGCTGATGCCGAAGAAATCCCGCATCAGGCTATCCAGCCAGTTGTCGAACCCGGCCAGGGGCACAATCACACCCACCGCCAGTACCGCACCGGGCATGGCGTAGCCCAGGCTGGAGAGACGCATCAGTATCTGCATGCCCCGGGTATTGTGCAGGCGGCGGCTGTAGGCAAGGGTAATGCCGATCAGCAGGGTTGTCAGCGCAGCAGTGCCAGACAGAAACAGGCTGTTAAAAGTGTTGCGGATAAAGTCCGGGTTCCAGCTTTCACCAAAGTATTCCCAGGCGTAGAGACCGAGGGTGGCACCGGGAATCACAAACCCGAACAGCACAGGCAACGCGCACACGGCCACGCAGATCATCTGGCGCGGGAGCGACATGGTGAAACGGTGGATCGGTTCCCGGTTGTCCCGGGCGGCGTATTGCTGTTGGCGCCTGCGGGAATAGCGTTCGAGGGTTACCAGAATCACCACGAAGATGAGCATGGTGGTGGCAATCTGGGCGGCGCCGCCGAGGTTGCCGAGATTCATCCAGGTATCGAACAGGCCGGCGGTGAGGGTTTGTACCGCGAAGAAATCGACGGTGCCGAAATCGTTCAGGGTTTCCATGAGTACCAGGGAGAGCCCTACGGCAACTGCCGGGCGAGCTATGGGCAGGACTACCTTGAAGAAGGTGCTCAGGGCCGAGTGGCCAAGGCTGCGGCTGACAGCAAACAGGGAGGGTGACTGCTCCAGGAACGCAGCCCGGGCCAGCAAATACACATAGGGGTAGAGCACCAGGCCAAGCATGAGCGTGGCGCCTTCCAGGCTGCGGATTTCCGGGAACCAGTAATCGGAGGCGTTTTCCCAGCCAAACCAATCCCTCAGGGCACCCTGGATCGGGCCGGCATAATCCAGCAGGCTGGTGTACACATAGGCGATAACATAGGCCGGTACCGCGAAAGGCAGAAGCATGGCCCACTCGAAGAACTTGCGGCCAGGAAACTCGCACATGGTCACGGCCCAGGCGGAGGCCAGGCCAATGGCCAGGGTGATTGCGCCCACGCCTGCCATCAGTTGGATGGTGGTGATCAGATAGCGGGGCAGTGTGGTTTCAATAAGGTGTGGCCAGATATTCTCTTCGGGAGAAAGCGCGAGAAAGATAACCGAGAGGACCGGCAAGGCAACAATGGCGGTGGTCAGCAAGGCGCTGATAAGCCATTTGCGAGAGGTGCGCTTTGCCAGCAGGGGCTGGGATAGCCCGGGGTTAACGCTGGTTGCGGCCTCGCTCATAGCTGTCCTGTGTGTGAATGGGTGTGCTGTCCGTTTGAGGGGTGCAGATTGTAGACACCTGGCCTGATGCCTGCAATGACTGGCGTCATGGTTGGCCCCGGAAAGAACGGGGGAAAGCAGGGCGGAGGGTGGCGGAACCACCCCCGCCCGCCATAAAGAGGCTTATTCGCCGTCGTAATCGACCCGGTCAACCAGTTTGACTGCGGCTTCGCGGTTTTTGGCGATTTCCTGCAGTGAGAGGCTGTCCGGGTTGATCTCACCCCACTCGGCCACCAGCCCGGTAGGCTTTACTTTCGGGTTAGCCGGGTATTCGGCATTGGCCTCTGCATAGATGCGCTGGGCTTCCGGTGACGACAGGAATTCCATCAGCTTGATCGCGTTTTCGCGGTTGGGCGCGCTCCTGGTCAGAGAGATGCCACTGATGTTTACGTGGGTGCCGCGGCCTTCGGCGTTCGGGAACACCAGGCGCACCTGCTCTGCGATCGGACGCTGATTCTCATCCTGCAGCATGTTGCCGTAGTAATAGCTGTTGCCGATGGAAACATCGCAAACGCCTTCGGCAATGGCCTTGATCTGGTCGCGGTCGCCACCCTGGGGTCTGCGAGCCAGGTTGTCTTTCACGCCAGCGAGCCACTTCTCGGTTTCCGCTTCACCGTGGTGTGCGATCATGGCAGAGATCAGCGCAATGTTGTACGGGTGCTTGCCGCTGCGGGTGCAGATGCGGTTGTCCCATTTGTCGTCTGCCAGTTGTTCGTAGGTAGTGATTTCACCTTCTTTAACCCGCTCTTTGGACACGAAGATCAGGCGGCCGCGGGTAGTCAGGGCGAACCACTTGCCGTCCGGATGGCGCAGGTTTTCAGGAATGTTGTCTTCCAGTACCTCGTTGTCGACACTCTGAACCAGATCCCGCTCGACCAGTTCGTTGAGGCGGGAAATATCGACAGTCATTACCACGTCAGCCGGGCTGTTGCGGCCTTCACGCTCAAGGCGCTCGGCCAGGCCCTGTTTGGCAAATACCACATTGCTCTCGATGCCGGTTTCCTTTTCAAACGCACTCAGTAGCGGTTTAAGCAAATAGGCCTGGCGGTATGAATAGATGTTTACTTCGCCGTCAGCAGAGGCGGACATCGGCATGGCAGTGAGGGCGATTGCGGCGGTTGCAGCCAGTTTCATTCGCATAGTCGCATCCTTTTGGGGTGGTGCTGAATGTTCGGCCCATGGCTGAGATCCACGGGTTTTTAAAAACGTCAACCATTCTCATTTGTATTAAGTGTGTAGTCAATATCTCCTTTGGCATATTTTCCTGAAAATGGTGTTATGCTTCGGAAGGCTATAAAAACTATGCAAAAAGTAGTGGAAACCGCAGATGGCTGGGAACGATCGAAGAGAGCATATGCGCACTACCATGAGCGCGAAGGTAAAGCTGGTCCATGAGGAGCTTGGGGACTTCATATTCTCAACCCGCGATATTTCCGATGGCGGCGTATTTGTCGTCGTCGACACGGAGCCTTTTGCACCGCGGATCGGCGACAAGGTGGCCGTGCAGGTGCAGGGCCTGCCTGTGCCGGCTCCGGTGCTGGATATGGTGGTGGTGCGCAAAACCAATGACGGTTACGGCCTTCAGTTTGATCAAAATGGTAACTGATAGGCGGATTCCCGAGGCCCGTTGTGGATAATGAGCGGGCCAACGAATTTGCTGTCAGGGAATGCGCCAGCCAGATGATCTTTTCAGTCTTCTTCAGAGCTTACAAGCCAGTTATCGCAATTCTCATCGCGGCATCCATGCCGGGGTGTGCCAGCTATTATTCGCATTTTGCGATGTTTCCTGCGGAGAATTCCTCCGGCGAATCCAGACAGGTACGGCTGTCCTGGCAGAGTGCTGAGTATCCTGGCTGGTGGTTTGCCCGCAACGAGGCTACGTCGGTAAAGGTTGAGACCCAGTGCAGCGACCGGGTCTGGCGTGTGCGGGATGGCGACGATGCGGATGCCGGTTCCTGCAGCACCGGCATCCGGGCCTGCGGGGAGAGCGGCATGGACCTCGTTGCCAGGACAGGAAAACCTGCCACGGAATCCACCCGGTGCATGGCGATCAAGGCGGAGGATCCCGGTGCCCGTATCCCGGATGTTGGCGGAAAACTGGAATTGCTGGTTTCCTGCACGCCGGCCGTTGTTACTGAAGGTTCTGGTGACGAGTCGCGTAACCTGGATTACATCCGGGCGTCGTCGGTGCCCTACACCGTCTACGTACGCAAGGCGCCCCGTGGCGCCATGCACGCACGGCCGCCAGAGTTCGACGAAATGGCATGTGACGCTGAGTGACACTTTCTGACGTTGATGTGTGACCATCATCACATTGCTACATTTTGTTTCCTCGTGAACATTATCGTTACGCTTTGTCTCATTTGAGTTGCCTGGCGATACGATATTGTAATTGTGTCTTCCCGCGGTTCAGTCAGAATGGTAACCATCGACAAGTTGGTTTGTGAGGTGGGCCGTGGGTGTCCAACAGAAAAAAGTGGCAGTACATGATCTGGAAGTGGGCATGTTCGTGTCTGATCTGGACAGGCCCTGGCACCAGACTCCTTTCCCGATTCAGGGTTTCCATATCCGTTCCCAGGATGATATCCGTGCGCTGGTTTCCCACTGCAAGTGGGTAATGGTGGATATTGCAGAAGCCAGGGAATCCAAAGAAGTCAAACTCGGTAACAAGCCGGTGTTTGGCAAGAGCTCCAATAGGCGTGGTGGTGGGCGTGAACAACTGCAGTTGCCACCGTTGAGCATCCGGGAGCCGGTTACTTACGATACGGACACCAGCCTCAAGAAGGAAATAAAGACATCAAAGCGGCTGCTTGATGATGTTGAAGTTGCGCTGGCCGGCCTGTTTGAGGCACTTCGCTCAGGAGACGTGGCTGATCTGAAGACCATTGCAACCATCACCAGCAAGATGGTGAGCAGTGTGATTCGTCAGCCGGATGCCCTGTTGTGGCTCAGTCGCACCCGCGCACACGACAGTTATCTGTACCGGCATGCTCTGAACGCTGCGGTGTGGGCACTGGTGTGTGGGCGTCACCTGGGGTTGAACGAAGGTCTTCTGAACCATCTTGGTCTGGGCTGTTTGCTGTCCCAGGTTGGCAAAACGGCACTGCCGGCAGACATGCTGGCCCGGGAAGGGCAGTTAAGCGCTGAGGAATATATTACCTTTCGGGGTTACGTGAACCTTGGAGTTCGTATGCTGGATGGCAGCGGGCTGTCCCGGGCCGTTCTGAGTGTTGTTCAGGGCCACCGGGAGCGTCATAACGGGTCAGGTTTCCCTGAAGGCGTTCGGGGTGATCGCATTCCGCTGCTGGCGAAGGTTGCGGGGGTTGCGGAGTTTTTTGAATCATTGATTGGGCCAAGGGATCACGCCGAGCCAATGACACCCGCCAAGGCGGTGACTTTGCTGTACGAGATGCGCAACATCGAGTTCCAGGAAGATCTGGTGGAGAGCTTCATCCAGGCTATCGGTATATACCCCACGGGCAGCCTGGTGGAGCTGACAGACGGCCAGCGGGGGATTGTTGTTTCCCATTCTCCCGAGCGCAGGCTCTGGCCTCAGGTGATGGTGATGACCGATAACATCGCCAGGCCCCTTAAAACCGCCAAAATTATCGATCTTGCCCGGTACAACGAAGGAAAAGAGGCGGCAGAAACGATCCGGGTCCGGGGTTGCCTACCCCATGGCACCGAAGGGCTGGACCCCTCGCGCTACGACGTGACGGGAGTGGAATCCCGCTGGAATCTCTCCAGGCTGATCAGCGGATAATCACTCGCAGCTGCTTGCGAACCCACCGATAAGTGTTCTCCGGGCGGAAACTCAGCAGCAGTTCTGACTCTCCGCCCGTGGGGCCCGCCACAAAGTACTCCACCTCGGCGCTCTGCCAGTCTGTTGAATGCACCTGAATATCCTGAGGGCGGGTGCTTATCGCTTCCAGCTCAGCCAGTGCCAGGCCCCCGCCAATCCGGCGCACAGCCACCTGTTTGATGGCGGTATCGCTGGCCGGATAGCTGGCAACATCGTCATCCAGGTAGTAACGCTTGGCAACGGCCGTGCTGATGCCCTTCAGTTCCCGCGTGAGGTAAGTCTGGGCGTCTTCGGTACTGGTGTCCTCCATCGAGCGTACCGAGTTGTCGATTCGCTCTTTCTTGGCTTGCAGATCTTCCTTGTACTCGACATCCGGATCGCGCTCATCGGCGTCTTCCGGCCTGGGTGGCGCGTTGTCGATCTCAGCCTGGGAGGGTGGCTCCTCGCACCGCTCGTCATCTTCCGGATAGAAGCAAATCGCCGCCAGAAGCTGGTTGGCCGGGGAGAGCGAGGGGGTTGTGGCAGTGAATTCCGATTCGCTCGCGGTAAAGTCGATGGGCCCGGTCAGATTCGGCAGCGCAGCATTCAACTGGCTGATGACCCGCTTACGGAGTTCGATGCCTTCGCCCTCCGGGATGTTCTCGCTCCAGTTCAGCAGCATCAGGAATCGGGTCAGATTCATCAGGGTAGTGTTTTCCAGCACCTGTTGCTCGGTAAGGGTGTGCGTTGTCAGGCCTTCTTCATCCACCATGGGCGTTTGCAGGGTGGTACGTGTGGTCTCAAAGAATTCGAGGAGGGTGACGTATTGCTGTGCAGGAACCCCACTGCTCAGTGGCAGGTCGCCAACCCGGAATTCCAGGGTTTCGCCGGGATAGTAGCGGAATTCCCCCGCGGCGTTGGTGGTACCGGCCTGGCTGGCTGTCTGGTAGCTGAGACCACTGAAACCATTGAAGTTTAGCCGGCCTGCGTTGGTGTCATCGCCAGAGCCGCTATCGTCATCAAGGCAGCCGGTGAATGCAAGTGCGCTCAGAAGCGCGAGTGACAATCGGATGCGGTGAACGGATCTCATGGTTTGTCGTATATTCCCTTCAATTCAGCGCGCCTGCACTCGCGGTGCGGCAGCCCCTTTTGTAAATTATTGTAACCGCATTATAGGGGCGGGGACTGCCTCATATCGGGATTCCTGTCGCAGTTTCCGGTTTTGGCCGGTGAACACTTTCAGGCCGTCAAAGGCCTTGAAATAAGCGGCTTTGTCACAATAAACAACAATCTGAATTCTGGCGGGCGGGCGCGGGCCGTTTCCTGCCGTTTTTTTACCGAATCGGGATCGTTTATGTCCAATGCACTGGAAATTGAGGGCCTCACCAAAACTTACGGTGACGGTTTCGAGGCCCTCAAGGGGATTGATCTGCACGTAGCCGAGGGGGATTTCTTCGCCCTGCTCGGGCCCAACGGAGCAGGCAAATCAACCACACTGGGTATCGTCTGTTCATTAGTAAACAAGACAGCCGGCAAGGTGCGGGTTTTCGGGTACGACATCGACACCCACCTTTCCGATGCCAAGCTGAACCTCGGGGTTGTGCCCCAGGAGTTCAACTTCAACCAGTTCGAGAAAGTGTTCGATATCGTTACCACCCAGGCGGGCTATTACGGGATTCCGCTGAAGCAGGCGTCGGTTTCCGCAGAAAAGTATCTGAAAAAGCTTGGTCTCTGGGGCAAGCGTAACACCCCGGCCCGGATGCTGTCCGGGGGGATGAAGCGCCGGTTGATGATTGCCCGGGCCCTGGTTCACGAACCGAAACTGCTGATCCTGGACGAGCCGACTGCCGGTGTGGATATCGAGCTGCGCCGCTCGATGTGGACCTTCCTTGAGGAAATGAACCGCCAGGGCACCACCATTATCCTGACCACTCATTACCTTGAGGAGGCGGAGGCGCTCTGCCGCAACATTGCCATTATCGACCACGGCAAGATCCTCAAGCACACCAGCAAAAAGGCGCTGCTTCAGCAGCTTAGCCTGGAGACATTCGTGCTGGATACCGAGACACCTCTGGATGCCGCGCCCGAGCTGGGCGATTTCCACACCCGGCTGGACGGGGAAGGGGCCCTGGAGGTTGAGGTCCAGAAAGGCCAGGGGCTGAACCAGGTGTTTGTGCAGCTGGATCAGATGGGCATCAAGGTGATCAGCATGAGAACCAAGGCCAACCGACTGGAAGAGCTGTTTATTCGCATGGTGGAGCAGAACGCCGTCGATTCCCGCAAGAATGTGGAGGGTGCAGCATGACACCACAGGCCTTGTTCACGGCATTCGGCACTATCGTTATCCGGGAGGTTCGCCGGTTTACCCGGATCTGGCCTCAGACACTGCTGCCGCCGGCAGTCACCATGACGCTCTATTTCATTATTTTCGGCAATCTGATCGGCTCCCGTATCGGCCAGATGGGCGGGTTCGATTACATGTCCTTTATCGTGCCGGGCCTTATCATGATGGCGGTAATCACCAGTTCCTACGCGAACGTGGTGTCGTCTTTTTTTTCGATGAAATTCCAGCGCAGTATCGAGGAGTTGCTGGTTTCACCGGTGCCGAACTGGGTCATCCTGGCCGGTTATGTGACCGGGGGCATGGCCCGGGGGCTGGGGATCGGCCTTATTGTTACCCTGCTGTCCCTGGTATTTACCCAGCTTTCGATACACAACCTGCCAATGATGATTCTGACGGTGTTTCTGACCTCGGCCCTGTTTGCCCTGGGCGGATTCATCAACGCCATGCTGGCGACCAAGTTTGATGATATTTCCATTGTCCCAACCTTCATACTGACGCCGCTGACCTATCTGGGCGGGGTGTTCTACAGCATCGATCTGTTGCCGGGGTTCTGGCAGGGCGTATCCTTGATCAATCCGATCCTGTACATGGTAAACGGCTTCCGTTACGGGATTCTGGGTGTGTCAGACGTTAATCCGTTCATTTCTCTTGGTATGATTCTGGTTTTCATCACCGTGCTGGCAGTCATTGCATTGAAAATGCTGGAGCGGGGCAAAGGCATTCGCTACTGATTTCGGGAACACCTATGGCACTTAATGATGCACCGCTTGGCAAAACAAGTGACTACCCGGACAGCTACAACCCTGGCCTGCTGTTCCCCGTGGCGAGAGAGGAAAACCGTCGCCGCCTTGGCCTGGACGATGGCCGCTGGCCCTGGTTTGGGGAAGACCTGTGGCAGGCCTGGGAGATTTCCTGGCTGAGGCCGGGCGGCGTGCCTGAGGTGGCGTGGGCAGAGATTGTCTTTCCTGCTGCGTCGCCCTCAATTATTGAGTCCAAGTCGCTTAAGCTCTACCTGAACTCGTTGAATCAGGCTGTCTATTCAACCGGGGACCAGATGGCGAAGACGATCACCCAGGATCTCTCCAGTGCCTGTGGTGGCGCGGTGCAGGTGAGGCTTTTGAGCGTTGATGAGTCGGGCAAAGCGGTTGGCCGCCCCGGGGGATTTGAGCTGATCGATGATGAACCGGTGAGTGATGTGGTTTATGACTATGCACCGGACTCACTTTCCGCCGGCGACGGAATAGTGACAGAGCACCTCTGTTCCCATCTGCTGAAGAGCAATTGCCCGGTGACAGGGCAACCGGACTGGGCAACCCTGCTGATCCATTACACCGGCCCGAAAATCGACCGGGCCGGGTTGCTGCGGTATGTGGTGAGTTTTCGGCAGAAGCAGGATTTCCACGAACACTGCGTGGAAACCGTGTTTACGGATTTGATGGGCCGCTGCAAGCCGGAGTCGCTCACAGTCTGCGCCCGATACACCCGAAGGGGCGGGCTGGATATCAATCCCTGGAGAAGTACCGAAACCGGCCAGGGTGCCGGGCCGCGGCTGATCCGTCAGTAACCAGGGTGAAATGAGGCGTCGGCGGCGCCTCAGGAGACGTCTTCTTCCCGCCTGAGGCGGTCCGCGGCATCTTCCAGCGCGGTGAGAATGGCCTGCCGTTCCTTTTCGGTGATCTTGTCCGAATCCAGATACATGGCAAAGCCGCTGTGTTCGTGTTCCATGAAGCTGCGGTTTGGCCCCATATCCCGCCGGAAATCCACCACCTCGTAAATCGGCACCGGTTTGCCGAATCCTTTCACGGTTATTTCACCTTTGTCCCGGCACATGATCTTGTTCTTGATCAGCGAAAAGGTCTCGTAGGACACCAGGATCTCACCGGGTTCCGCCAGGGATTCAAGGCGGCTGGCCAGATTCACTTCCTTGCCGATGATGGTGTAATCCATCCGGTTTTCAGCACCGAAGTTACCCACTGTAGTGTAACCGGTGCTGATCCCCATACGGATTTCCAGGGGGGTCTTGATGCCCTGGCTTCGCCACTTCTGGCGCATGATCTTCATGTGCTTGCGCATTTCAATGGCCATGGACACGCAGGCAAAGGCGTCTTCCCGCTGGCCCCGGCTGGTGGGGTCGCCGAAGAATACCATGATAGAGTCGCCCACGAATTTGTCGATGGTGCCGCCATATTTGAGGGCCACTTCAGACATTTCATTAAAGTAGTGATTCAACAGCTCGGTCAGCGCCTCCGGCTCCATCTCTTCGGAGAGTTCGGTGAAGCCTTTGATGTCTGAAAAGAATACCGCCAGTTTCTTGCGCTGGGTTTCCAGCCGTACATCCCGCTCCCCGGTAAAGATGGATTGCCACACCTGGGGTGAGAGGTACTTGGACAGCTTGTGGGACAAGGCAATTGACTGTTCCCGCTGATTTTGGATCTGGGTCTTGGCCAGCATCAGTGCCCGGGCCTGCTGGTGAGAGTAATAGGCGGTAACGCAGATATACAGCCCGGTGGAAAGAATCGACACCATGCTGGTCAAAAGCGGCGCGTGGGGGCCGTCGGCCAGGCCGAGGATGGCAACAGCAATCGCAATTGCCGCGGCCATGAAACCGGTGCCGATCAGCCACTGCCGGATGCCGCCAACAATCAGGCAACTGAACATCAGCATCAGGGCCACGGACAGGGAGGGTATGACAATCAGGCCGATGAAACCGATGAACCCGCCGCCAATCACACAATCCACAATGAGCATTTTCTGACGGATGCGTGCGGAATGTCTCAGGAAGGTTCTACGGGTGAGTATATGGGCTATGTGTGGCCATGTGAGAGCACCTGCTACCAGCCACAGTAACGGCTGCGGAAAGGCACCCTGGAGAACACCGGTTACGATAATTGCCGCCGTAGACGTGTACGCCAGTATTCGGCCGTTGTAATCCGGCATTGGCGGTATGGCTATCGGACTGCCGGGGCCTTCAGCAGCCATCGACTTGACAGCGGAGGTGCTGGCATTGCGCAGATCGGCCGGTACGCTCATCATTTCAGAAACGGATCCTGCCAATGAGCATGTCCCGGAACATGACCCAGTCACCCATCAGGCTGTACAGTGGGTACTTGAAGGTTGCAGGGCGGTTTTTCTCGAACTTGAAATGGCCGACCCAGGCAAACCCATAGCCGATGACCGGCAGGGTCAGAAGCCACGCAAGTTTTCCGGAGGTGATCGCCCAGACAGCGACCAGAAAAACCAGAAGACTACCGACAAAGTGCAGCCTGCGACAGATTACATCGCTGTGTTCTTCAAGGTAGTAAGGATAGAATTCGGAAAAGCTGTTGAAGGTTCGCTGGTTGCTCATTGTGTTGCTTCTCACCGTTGCAGGACTGCGGCATTTTATAATTGTTGGCAGCGCCGACTACGACTAAAGATTAACAGCATTACGTACAACCCACAATTCACAGCCAGCAATTGTGCCCGTGCCCATTTTCACACAGTCATAAAATAGCGAGACGATATGACAGCAGTTACTGATTTCCTGCTTAACCGGTCCTCCGAACCCAGGCTGGAGGCGCCCGCGCCGGACAGGGAAACCCTGAACAAGGCCTTTGCCTGCGCCGCTCGCGCTCCGGATCATGCCTTGTTGCGGCCATGGCGTTATCTGGTCGTAGAAGGTGAGGGGCTGGAGGCCCTCGGGGAACTGTTTGCCTCCACCTGTGCCAACAACAGTGACGAGCGGGAAATCGAAAAGCTCCGGCGCGCCCCTCTGCGGGCACCCATGGTCATTATTGGTATTGCCTCGCCGAGCCCCCACCCCAAAGTTCCGGAAGTGGAGCAGGTGATGTCTGCGGCTGCTGGCATGAGCTTTCTCGGGCTGGCCCTTCAGGATGCCGGTTATGGTGTGATGTGGCGCACCGGTGCTGTCGCCTATCATTCAGCCGTGCACAAAGGGCTGGGGCTGGATGACCACGAGCAGATTGTCGGCTTTCTTTATACGGGGAGTGTCTCCGCTGTAAAGCCTGCCGTTCTCCGGCCCGGGGTTGACGAGTTTGTCCGTCACTGGCCTTAACGGGTAACTGTCGCTTCCCCCGGCGTGGGCGGGGGAAGCGGTTTGCCGCTTTCGAGGACTTTCTTTCCCTTTATCCGCTCCCGCTTTCTCTCAACAGCCCAGCTAATCCCGCCAATACTGGGGTTATGCGCTATTTAGGGCGCCTTTTTAGAGCGCCTTTCGAATTCTGGCATCTACCTTGCTTTAGTTCTGTCAGAGAGCACAGCCGGCAAAATCAGGTCGGCGTACTGGTGCAGTTTTCGGGAGGCAACATGGCAATTTCGTTCGATAAGGCTCTGGGCATTCATCAGCACGCGGTGGAAGCGCGGGTCAAGCGTGCCGAAGTTCTGGCAAACAATCTGGCCAATGCTGACACCCCGGGTTTCAAGGCCCGTGATGTGGATTTCCAGGCGATGATGCAGAAGGCCCAGGAGTCCGTCAGCGGCTTCCAGATGGCGAAAACGAACGAGGCCCACATGGATACCTCCCGGTCTGCCTCAGACAGCGACCTTTTGTACCGGATGCCACATCAGCCGTCGGTCGACGGCAATACTGTGGATGCCCAGCAGGAGCAGTCGCGCTTCATGCGTAACGCCATGGACTTCCAGGCCAGTTTCCAGTTCCTGAACAGCAAGTTCAGCGGTTTGACCAAAGCCCTGAAGGGCGAATAAGCCGCAGTCACAGGGTTAGCGAAGGAGAATTATCATGTCACTGGGCAGCATTTTTGATATCGCCGGTTCCGGCATGACAGCGCAATCGCTGCGGCTGAATACAACCGCGTCCAACATTGCCAATGCCGAAACAGCCAGCTCCAGTACCGGTGAAACCTACCGGGCCAGAAAGCCGGTGTTCTCAGCCGTTCAGCAATCACTCCTGAACCCGGGGCAGGGTGGCATGCCGATGGCTGCCGATGAAGGTCCCGGTGCCGGCGTCAGGGTTGAAGGCATTGTTGAGAGTGATGCGGAGTTACAGATGCGCTACGAGCCCCACCATCCGGCGGCCAATGAAGACGGTTATGTCTTCTATCCCAACGTGAACGTGGTTGAGGAGATGGCTGACATGATGTCGTCGTCCAGAAGTTTCCAGATGAATGTGGATGTCATGAACACAGCCAAGTCCATGATGCAGCGCATTCTGACCCTTGGTCAGCAGTAATACGGTGAGGAGCACAACATGACTGCAGTAAATGCAACAGACGCGTCGGATGTTCTGAGCCAGTACCAGCTGAAGCAACAGGATGGCGGCCAGGGCACCAGTGAGCTTGGCCGGAATGAGTTCATGGAACTGATGCTGGCACAGCTGAAAAACCAGAACCCGCTGGAACCCCAGGACAACGGTGAATTCATCTCCCAACTGGCCCAGTTCAGCTCGCTGGAGGAGATGCAGAACCTCTCCGGTACGGTTGAGGATGTGGCGGGCCAGTTCCGTTCCACCCAGGCGCTGCAGGCCTCTGCCATGGTCGGCAAAACCGTGCTTGCCCCTTCCCAGATCGGGATTCTGGGTGCGGACGGTGAGATCAGTGGCACCGTTGAAGTGCCGGCATCGACCGGCGGGCTTCGGCTTTCGATTCAGGGTCAGAATGGTGAACGGGTTCGCCAGATTGACATGGGTAGTAGTCCGGCGGGGGTGACCTCGTTCCGCTGGGATGGCCAGGACGGCAACGGCAATCCCTTGCCGCCGGGACCCTACCAGATTGTAGCCGAGGCTTCCTACCCGGATGGGCCGCAGCAGTTGGGTACGATGGTAAGTGCCAATGTTGACAGCGTGTCCCTGGGCCAGGGTGGCTCCATTACCCTGAATCTTGCAGGTATGGGCTCCATCGCCCTGTCTGATGTAAAACAAATTAACTGATACCGGTGAAACACCAAGGGGTGAACCATGGGATTTAATACGGGTTTGAGTGGTCTTCGCGCGGCATCGGTGGATCTGGACGTCACCGGTAACAATATTGCCAACGCCAGTACCGTGGGGTTCAAAGGCAGCAAGGCCCAGTTCGGCGATCTTTATGCCAGTGGTTTCCTGAGCGCAGGCACCAATCCGATCGGGGACGGTGTCCGGGTTCAGGGCGTGAAGCAGTCGTTCGGCCAGGGCAATATCAGCTTCACCGATAGCGGCCTGGATATGGCGATTGACGGTGATGGCTTCTTTATTCTGAACAATGGCGGCGAAGTGCGATACTCCCGGGCCGGCCAGTTCGGAGTAGACAAAGACGGCTTTGTGGTCAACAACCAGGGCATGAAGGTGCAGGGTTATACCGCTGATGGTGATGGCAACCTGTCCGGTGTGCGTGGTGACCTGCAGATTGAGACCGCCAACCTGGCTCCGCGCAGGACCACGAACCTGCAGACCGATGTGAATCTGGATTCCCGTGAATCCGTGCTGGAACGCAGGGTGAGAGACCTTTCCCTGCAGACCGGTGACTTTACGGCGGGTGAAACGCTGACTTTTTCCTATTCTGACGGTTCAGCCGATGAGACTGTTGTGATCCCCAGCCCGATAACGTCTGCGGGCCAGATTGCCGATGCGATTTCCGCGGCCTCCGGTGTCAGTGCTTCCGGCACCACAACAGCTGAAATAGACTCTACGGCCAATCGCGTCACGACCGGTGATACTCTCAGTAATACGATTGCGTCTCGCAACCTGGAGTTCTCAATCAATGGTCAGCCCCTGAATGTAAGCGCTGTGACGACACTGGATGAGCTGGCGAACGTTATTTCCAGCTTCGGCAATAACTCCATCTCAGCCAATGTGGATGGCGACAACCTTTTAGTCCGGGACAGCTCGGGTGAACCGCTTGAGGTTCAGTGGGGAGACGGTAGTAGTACGAACCCGATTGAGAACACCGTTGGAGAGATCGCGGTAAGCACAAATCGCAGTGTGGATACTGTGGCCTCTGACGCCGTGGGTTCTCAGTTCGTGGCGACATATAACAACACGCAGCCCACGCGCATCAACGCTTTCAACCCCATTGATCAGCGTACTTACAACCACGCCACATCAACCACCATCTACGACAGTCTGGGCAACGCCCATGAGATGACTCAGTTCTATGTCAAAGAGCCATCGCCCGGGAATGGTGTTGGCCAGAGTCAGTGGTCTGTTTACCTTCAGGTAGACGGCGAGCCGGTAGGTGGCACGGATCAGACTCCTTACACTGCAATATTCGATCAGGACGGTGTCCTGGCTTCCATCAACGGTAATCCCAGTGGTGAGATTATCGTGGCTGACTGGATTCCCAAGGATCCCAGCGGTGACCCTAATGGGGCGGACGGTCCTCCGGCAGATCCCACCTCGGTCGTGAGCCCGATTCCGGAGCCACCCACCAGCTCCGCGTTCGTTCTGAATCTGAGCGATGCCACCCAATACGGCGCGGCATTCGGTGTCAATGACCAGCAGCAGAATGGTTATACCACGGGTCGCCTGTCCGGGCTGGATGTGTCGGATGATGGTGTCATATTCGCCCGGTATACCAACGGGCAATCCAATGCGCTTGGTCAGGTGGCGCTCGCCACATTCAGCAACACCGATGGCCTGTCTCCGGTGGGTGATACCTCCTGGGTCGAAACCTTTGAATCAGGGCAGCCTGTCATTGGCGCGCCGGACACCGGTACCCTCGGTTCGATTGCGTCAAGCTCCGTCGAGGAATCCAACGTGGACCTGTCTGCTGAATTGGTGAACCTGATTATTGCACAACGCAACTATCAGGCGAACGCCAAGACCATTGAAACCTCCGATGCGGTCACCCAGACCATCATCAACCTTCGTTAAGTTCGTGAGCTAGCGAACATGGCATGACTCCTGCATGGAGACTGGAAACAGTCAAAATTCCGGCAGGAGTTTTCCCATGGACAAAGCCCTCTACATCGGTATGTCTGGCGCCAAGCAGAACATGCTGGCCCAGCAAGCCCATGCCAACAACCTGGCGAATGTCAGCACCACCGGCTTCAAGAAGGACTTCGCCCAGGCCCGTAGCATGCCTGTCTTCGGGGAACACCATCCCACCCGGGCCTATGCCATGACAGAGCGACCCGGCACGGACCTTTCCGCAGGCGCCCTGATGGACACCGGCCGCAAACTGGATGTGGCGGTTGAAGGTGAAGGGTGGCTTGCCATCCAGAACGATCAGGGCGAAGAGGTGTTTACCCGCAGCGGCAGTCTTCAGGTTGATGTGAATGGTCTGGTGCGCCTGGCCAATGGTGAACTTGTGCTTGGCAATGGTGGACCGGTTGCGCTGCCGCCTTTCGACAACGTGCAAATCGGCACTGACGGCACGATTTCTGTTGTTCCTGTTGGCGGCCCGCCGAA
The DNA here is from genome assembly GCF_056857895.1 of Marinobacter sp. B-21. Lineage (NCBI taxonomy): Bacteria > Pseudomonadati > Pseudomonadota > Gammaproteobacteria > Pseudomonadales > Marinobacteraceae > Marinobacter > Marinobacter sp. B-21. The sequence goes on along the minus strand of NZ_JBSXNZ010000070.1, from coordinate 89,080 downwards.
TCAGCTGGTCGAGGTGGATCGTCTGAAGCTGGTCAACCCGCCACCGGAAGCTCTGGAGAAGGGGTTAGACGGGCATATGCGCCGAAAACCGGACCAGGCAATCGATGGCCCTGAGCCCCCGGATGCAAATCTCAGAGTGGTCTCGGGGTTTCTTGAGAGCTCCAACGTGAATGCGGTGGAAGAGATGATTTCCAATCTGCAGCTTTCCCGGCAATACGAAATGCAGGTGAAGGTAATGACCACCGCCAACGAGAATTCCGAAGCAACGGCACGGCTGTTGCAGAACCTTTAAGTAACAACCGAACACATTGGCCTGGCGGGCCTGAAGCGGCAAAAACTGGCCGCCTGATTGCCCCCCCCGGTATGGAGTAAGCAGCATGAATCCAGCACTTTGGGTCAGCAAGACCGGCTTGAGCGCGCAGGACACCAACATGTCCACCATTTCCAACAACCTGGCCAACGTCAACACCACCGGCTTCAAACGGGACAAGGCGGTCTTCCAGGACCTCCTGTACCAGATCAACCGACAGCCCGGTGGCCTGACTACCCAGAACTCCGAACTGCCTTCCGGCCTGCAATTGGGTACGGGTGTCCGGGTTGTGGGCACGGTCAAGCAGTTCTCCCAGGGCAACCTCCAGATTACCGAGCAGCCGCTGGACATGGCCATTAATGGCCGGGGTTTTCTGCAGATTCTGCTGCCGGATGGCCAGATTGCCTACACCCGGGACGGTCAGTTCCAGTTGAACTCCAACGGTGATGTGGTGAATCCGGACGGGTACCCCCTGGAGCCGGCCATCAATATTCCCGATAACGCCACCAATATCACCATTGGCAAGGACGGCACGGTAACGGCGGTAACGGACGACCAGGCGGCGCCGGTAAACCTTGGCCAGATCACCCTGGTGGATTTCATCAATCCCCAGGGCCTTCAGGCCATCGGAAACAACCTGTTCAAGGAAACCATTGCCAGCGGGAACCCCGTTGAGGGGGAGGCGGGTCTGCTCGGGCTTGGCACCATCGAACAGGGTTCTGTGGAGGCCTCCAACGTTGAGGTTGTGGAAGAACTGGTGAACATGATTACCACCCAGCGCGCCTATGAAATGAACTCGAAGGTGGTCTCCACGACGGACCAGATGCTCCAGTTCATTACCAACAACATTGGCTAATGCCGCCAGAGGTGACGTCATGAATCCGATGACATCCAGCCGGATAACCCGGGGCGCCAGTACCCTGGTGACCTTGGTGGTGCTGATCCTGCTACAGGGTTGCACGGCCATGAGCCGGCCCCGGGCGATGCCGGATGATCCCGAGTTTGCACCGGTACGCCCTGAGGCCATGACACAGAGAGACAGGGCGTCTGGTTCGATTTACCAGGTTTCCCGAAATTATAACTTTTACGGGGATACCGTCGCTCTCAACGTGGGTGATGTACTGACAGTGAATCTCCAGGAATCCACCCGTGCCAAAAAGAATGCCGACACCCGCATCACCAAGGACAACGAAATCACGCTGCCGGAGCCAAACATTCTGGGTAAGAACAACTTCGGGATCGGCACTTCACTGAACAACGAGCGCGATTTTAAAACCAAGGCTAGGGCTGATCAGAGCAACAGTCTTGCTGGCAGCATCACCGTCACGGTCACCGAGGTGCTGCCCAACGGCGTGCTGCGGATCCGGGGCGAGAAATGGCTGTCGCTGACCAATGGCGAGGAGTACATCCGCCTGACCGGGCTGGTTCGTCCCCGGGATATCCAGCCGGACAACGCTGTTGCCTCAAACCGTATTGCCGATGCGCGTATTGCCTATGGCGGTACCGGTGATTTCGACCAGGCAAACCAGATGGGCTGGCTTGCCCGTTTCTTTAACAGTGAGTGGTGGCTGCTATGAGCCCGCGGCATTTTTTTGCCTGGATACTTGCCCTGACGGTGGTCGCGGCACCGGTGATGGCGGACCGGCTGAAGGACCTGTCCCGCATCAAAGGGGTAAGGAACAACCAGCTGGTGGGCTACGGACTGGTGGTTGGCCTTGACGGGACCGGCGACAAGGCACCGTTCACCAATCAGACCTTCCGGAACATGATGAACCAGTTCGGTATCACTCTGTCTGAAGGCGTGAACCCGAAACTCACCAATGTCGCCGCCGTAACCGTGAGTGCCACATTGCCACCGTTTGCCAAGGCCGGGCAGGAGATTGATATCACGGTTTCCTCCATCGGCAACGCCGACAGCCTGCGCGGCGGTACCCTGCTGATGACCCCGCTGAAGGGCGCTGACAACAACGTCTACGCCATGGCTCAGGGCAGTCTGGTGGTTGGCGGTTTTGGTGCCCAGGGGCAGGATGGCTCCAGAATTACCGTGAACGTACCGAGCGTCGGCCGGATTCCCAACGGTGCCACCATCGAGCGGGAAGTGGTCTCGCCTTTTAGTCAGGGCGACACCATTACCTTCCACCTTCTGCGCCCAGATTTCACTACGGCCCGCCGTGTGGTCGAGGCTGTGAATGCACGCCTCGGCCCGGACATGGCGTACGCTCACGATGCGACATCGGTTTCCGTGCGTGCGCCGCGGGATCCGTCCCAGCGGGTAAGCTTTCTTTCGATACTTGAGAACGTTGAGGTCGCCCCGGCCCAGGACGCCGCCAAAGTGGTGATCAACAGCCGCACTGGCACCATCGTGGTCGGGCAGAATGTCAAAGTCAGCCCGGCAGCGGTGACCCACGGCAACCTGACGGTGACCATTCAGGAAAATCCCGCAGTGAAACAGCCTAATCCGTTTGCCGGCGGTGACACCGCCCTCGAGCCGGATAGCCAGATTGCAATCACCGAGGAGCCGGCCAGGATGTTCAAGTTTGGTCCGGCTGTCACCCTGAACGAGATTGTTCAGGCGGTGAACCAGGTGGGTGCCGCTCCGGGGGACGTTATGGCGGTACTTGAAGCTCTTAAACAGGCCGGTGCGCTGCGTGCCGAGCTGATTGTTATCTAGGTGGCATGATGCAGGACTATTCGCTTCAGCAGGCCCGGGTGTATACCGATTTCAGCGGCCTGAACGCGCTGAAAACGCAGGCCCGAACCGACAAAAGGGCGGCGCTGGAAGAAGTTGCACGCCAGTTCGAGAGCCTGTTCCTTTCTGAGATGCTGAAGTCCATGCGCAAGGCCGGTGACGTGCTTTCCGAAGGTAATTATCTGAAAAGCAATCAGTCGGATCTGTATCGCGACATGTTCGATAACCAGATGAGTCTGACCATGGCCGGTGGGCAGGGAACCGGTCTCGCCGAGGCGCTGGTCCGGCAACTGAGCCGACAAATTCCCGGCCTGGACAGTGAAGGCGATAAGCTGGCTGGCCACAAGGCTTCTCTCGCGGATTATGACCGGAGTTTGCCGGCGCTTTCGGCAAGCTTGCCCGGGCAGGTTCAGAAAGTCGCCTCGGTGGCACAAGAGTCTGCCGTGGCCCCGGGAAAAAACGTGTCCGAATTGCCGGACCGGTTCGACTCACCGGAGCATTTCGTGAGTGCCTTGCTTCCGGTAGCGAAGCGAATCAGCCGGGATACCGGCATCGACCCGAAACTGATGGTGGCCCAGGCGGCCCTGGAAACCGGCTGGGGCCGGCATATGATCCGGGGAGAGCAGGGCGAGCCAAGCTTTAACCTCTTTGGTATCAAAGCGGATGGCCGGTGGAAGGGCGATGCCGTTTCCCTCACCACCACGGAATACCGCGAGGGTCTGCCCATGAAAGAGCAGGCCAGTTTCCGGGCCTACCGGGATTACGAATCCAGCTTCCGGGACTATGTTTCGTTCCTCGAATCCAACCCCCGTTACCGGGAAGTGCTGTCGGCGGCGGACAAGCCTGAAGTGTTTGCGGAGAAACTTCAGGAGGCCGGCTACGCAACCGACCCGAACTATGGCAGCAAAATCCGCCAGATCATGAACCGTGATTCACTGATGACACTGTCCATGGGCAGTGACGGGATGAAGGAGTAAACGTTATGGCAGGGCTGATAGGCATTGGTCTGACCGGCATCCTCAGTAATCAGGCGGCACTGAATACCACGGGTAACAACATCACAAATGCCAACACACCTGGCTACAGCAGACAGGAAGTCCAGTTTGAAACCCAGAAAGGACAGCGTACCGGAGCCGGAACCATTGGTAGTGGCGTTAACGTCGCCAATATCCGCCGCCTTGCCAATGAGTATCTGGTTCAGCAGGTGCGGGAAGACAGCACCCTTTATGGTGAACAGGAAGCTCTCAATTCAGAGCTTTCCCGGCTTGATAACCTGCTTGGGGGCGAGTCCACCGGTCTGAACACAGCCCTGAATAACTTTTTTGCCAGTCTCCAGAATGCCGCCGAGGACCCGACGTCTTTGCCTCAGCGCCAACTGGTGCTGAGCGAGGCCCAGCAGGTCGTTAACCGGTTCCAGGCGCTGAACCAGGAGTTCATCCAGCAGCGGGAATCCATCAAGACTCAGATGCAGCAGGGTGTAAAGGATGCCAATACCCTGATCAGGAGCATCGCAGAACTGAACCTGGCGATATCCGAGTCCCCGGGCATCGCCCAGGGCAGGATGCCCAATGAGTTGCTGGACAAGCGCGACGAAAAACTGCGCCAGCTTTCGGAACTGGTGAATATCAAGGTGACGCCCACAGATGGCAGCCAGGTGAACGTATCGCTCTCGAACGGTCTTTCCCTGGTGGTTGGCAGCAACGCGGCAACCTTCGGAACCCGGGAAAATGCCGAGGATCCGACGCGTCTGGAGTTTACGCTCAGTAATGGCGGGCGCACCTTGAACGTCGACGAACAGATTGCCGGGGGTAAACTCGGAGGTCTCCTGCGGTTTGATAACGAGGGGCTCAAGCCGGCATTTGATGAGCTGGGCCGGATTGCCATTGCACTGTCGGATACCATGAACCAACAGCATGAAATTGGCATGGATCTGGAGGGCGACCTGGGGGGGCTGTTCTTCACCGATATCAACTCAATTGAAGCCCAGCGTGGCAGAGTGGTGCCCAATGGCAACAATCAGGTGTCCGGCGCTGGCCAGCTGGCGGTGGAAATAACCGACAGTTCCGCGCTGCCAGCCGGCCGATGGACATTACAGTTCAGCGGTGACGGCCGGAGCTATGAGCTGATCAATCAGGAAACCGGCAAGACCGAAAACCAGGGACGTTTGCCGGATCCGGTGCAGTCCGAAATCAGTATGCCCGGGTTCAACATCCGGGTGGAGGGCGGTACCTTCAGCGCCGGTGACAAATACCTGATCCAGCCCGGCCGGAATGCGGCCGAAAGTATTGGCCTGGAAGTGAGACGCGAGGAAGACTTGGCGCTTGCCAGCCCGATTCGGGCGAGGGAAGGGGGGTATAACCCCGATACAACTGAGACTCGGGAAAATAACCTGGGCACCGGGCAGATTAATCAGGGGAAGATGCTGAACGTCCGTAATCCTAATACCAATGGATTGCTTGAGGGGTTCAGGAATAGCGGCGAGCTGGCTAATGGGCCAATGAAAATCGCGTTCGAAAATAATGGTACGGACATCGTGTACCGGGTTTACGATGGGTCTGACACGGAAATCAGTGCCTCTGATTACCCAACAGGGGTGCCTTATGATCCTCAGAAGATCAATCTGGTTTTTGGCGGTGACACGTCAGACGGTGCTCTTTACCAGGGCTATCAGTTCGAGATGACGGGTGAGCCCGCCAATGGCGATGTTTTTACTGTTGAATACAACGACAATGGCATATCCGACAATCGCAACGCCGAGCTACTTGCGGCTTTGGGTACCCAGAACACCATGAATGGTGGCACCCAGAATTTTACCGAGGGTTATGCCGGTCTGGTGGAAGACATCGGGGTAAAAACCCGTCAGAGCCAGTTGGATGTGGATGCCGGCAAAACCCTGCTGGAGCAGTCAACCAACCAGCGGGAATCGGTGTCCGGAGTCAACCTGGACGAGGAAGCCGGCCGGCTCATTCAATACCAGGCCGCATACAATGCCTCAGCCCAGGTGATGTCGGTGGCTCAGGACCTGTTCAATACCCTGTTACAGAGTTTCCGGTAACGGTTGAGGTGATGTGACATGATCAGAATTTCATCACAACAGATTTTTTCCGGCGGCATCAACCGCCTTCAGGAGCTCAATACCAGCCTGAATAACACCCAGCAGCAAATCTCCACTGGCAAACGGGTGAATAAGCCCTCAGATGATCCGGTGGCGGCCGCCCGTATTCTAAAACTGGATCAGGAATTGTCGCGGGTCGAGACCTATCAGCGCAACGCCACTTTGGCTGACAACCGCCTGAAGCAGGAAGAGAGTGCGTTGGCCAGCTCGATTGACGTGATCCAGCGCATCCGCGAACTGACGGTGCAGGCGGGCAATGGGTCGTTGTCAGCCGATGACAGGCGTTCCATTTCCTCAGAGCTGGAGGAGCGTCTGGGGCAGTTGGCAAACATCGCCAATACCCGGGATGCTTCGGGTGAATACATCTTCAGTGGATTTCAGGGCCAGACACCTGCTTTCGCAAAGGATGGCGCAGGTGACTGGACATATCAGGGTGATGAAGGTCAGCGGGTACTGGAAATTGATGATGGCGTAACCGTGCCGATCAGTGATCACGGTAAGGGTATTTTTGTAGACGTGCCCAAGGCGGTCTCAGTAACGGCAAAGTCTAATGGTGCAACCCCTCCTACTCCTCCTGGTTATATTTCGGGGCTTGAGGTTGTGGCGCCGAAAGATCTAAGGGATGCCTTTGGCAGCGATGTGCCAGATGACCTTGAAGTTAGTGTCGATGATGATGGCTCCGGCGTATTAGAAATTACGGTCACAGATCCGAGAACAGGTAACACTATTCAAACTGAGCCTCTGAATCCCGTAGTCGGAGAAGAGTTTCAAGTGGCGGGTATAAAGCTCACCATCAATGATTCGCAAGATCAGGACTCGTTCACCCTGGGGATTAACGATAGGCAATCCGTCTTCGGCACCATAAAAAACCTGATTGACGGGCTTGAGGGCATTGCCAAAGGTTCCCCCCGTGGTGATGCCGAATACGATGCCCTGATCGCCGAGTCGCTGACCAACCTCGACAACGCCCAGGAAAGTATCATCCTGAAGCAGACCGAGCTGGGCGGCCGGATGAACGCCGTGGAGTCTACCAAGACCTTTCTTGAGGATTCGTCCGTCTATACCAACGAAATCCGGTCCCAACTGCAGGATGTGGACTACGCCGAAGCAATCAGTAACCTGAGTTTCCAGAGCTTCGTGCTTCAGGCGGCCCAGCAGTCCTTTGCGCAGGTTTCGCAGCTGTCTCTGTTTGATCGGTTGTAAATATCTGAAGCTGTGGACAGTTGTGTCTGCTGGCTTATTGCTTTCGCGATTAAGCTCAGTATAATCCCCCACACTCTCCGATGGCGGCGTGGTGAAATTGGTAGACACGACGGATTCAAAATCCGTTGGGGTAAAACCCGTGGCGGTTCGAGTCCGCCCGCCGCTACCATCTTTTTTTCCTTCGGCGTCGTTAACAGTCCATTCCATGAATGTCTCCGATTTTCATTTTGACCTGCCGGACGAACTGATCGCCCGCTATCCGCTCAAAGAACGCAGTGCGTCCCGCTTGCTCTGTCTGGATGGTCTTTCCGGCAAGCTCGATCACCGGATCTTCAGCGACCTTCCCGAACTGCTTCAGCCCGGCGACCTGCTGGTGTTCAACAACACCCGGGTGATTCCTGCGCGCCTGTTTGGCAAAAAGGAAACGGGCGGGCAGGTAGAGGTGCTGGTTGAGCGGATAACCGGAGAGCACGAAATTATTGCCCATGTCCGGGCTTCAAAGGCGCTGAAAGAGGGGCAGAACGTCATCCTTGAAGATGGTACATATTTAAGGATGTCCGGCCGGGACGAGACACTGTTTCATTTGGTGTGTGAATCTGAAGAACCCATACTGGATATACTTGAGCGCATTGGTCACATGCCGTTGCCGCCCTATATTGATCGCTCAGACGAATCCACTGACCGGGACCGGTACCAGACGGTGTACGCCCGGGAAGCCGGTGCTGTGGCTGCGCCCACCGCCGGCCTGCATTTCGACGAGGCACTGCTGGAAAAACTGGCCGCCTGCGGCATTGAAAGTACCTTTGTCACGCTGCACGTTGGCGCAGGCACCTTCCAGCCGGTGCGGGTAGACAAGATAGAAGACCATGCAATGCACAGCGAGATTGTGCACGTTCCCCGGGAAGCGGTTGATGCTGTCGAGCGAACCCGAGCCCGGGGAGGGCGCGTGGTCGCCGTGGGTACGACATCTGTTCGCTCTCTTGAATCGGCAAGCCGTGGTGGTCGTCTCACGGCATTCACCGGCGAGACGGATATTTTTATATACCCGGGGTACCGTTTTCAGGCAGTTGATGCCCTGGTGACCAACTTCCATTTGCCGGAATCCACGCTGATCATGCTGGTCAGTGCCTTTGCCGGTTACGGCAATGTGATGGGCGCCTACAAGGAGGCGGTCGGGGAACGCTACCGTTTCTTCAGCTACGGCGACGCCATGCTCATTACCGGCCAGGAACCCAGTCGCGGTATGTTGCTGGGCCCAGCCGTGGAATCCATAGATACCGGTATTGGTAACGCCGGGGAGGCTTTGTGACACAGACCTGTTTCATGTCGTTCGAGAAGCTGGGTGAGGATGGCCGTGCTCGCCGCGGCCGGCTGACCTTTCCGCGGGGCACGGTTGAAACGCCTGCCTTCATGCCGGTGGGGACCTACGGCACTGTCAAGGGCATGCTACCGCGGGACATCCATGAAATTGGTGCAGAAATTATTCTGGGCAATACCTTTCACCTGATGCTGCGTCCGGGTACGGAGGTGGTCAGGGCCCATGGGGATCTGCACGATTTCACCCAGTGGCAGGGACCAATCCTGACCGACTCCGGTGGCTTCCAGGTATTCAGCCTGGGGGAAATGCGCAAGATTACGGAAGAGGGCGTCACTTTCCGCTCACCGGTTGACGGCTCTCCTGTAGAGTTGTCTCCGGAGATCGCCATTCAGGTTCAGTGTGACCTGGGCTCGGACATCGTCATGATTTTTGATGAGTGTACCCCTTACCCCGCGACAGAGTGCCAGGCCAGGGATTCCATGGAGCTGTCCCTGCGTTGGGCTCAGCGCAGCAAGGATGCCCACGAAGGTAATCCGGCGGCACTGTTCGGTATTGTTCAGGGCGGTATGTATGAGAACCTGCGTGACCGTTCCCTGGAAGGACTGACAGACATTGGCTTTGATGGCTATGCCATTGGTGGTCTTTCCGTTGGCGAGCCAAAGGAAGACATGATCAGGATTCTGGACCATCTGCCGCCCAAAATGCCGGAAGGCAAGCCCAGATACCTGATGGGCGTTGGTCGGCCTGAGGATATCGTTGAGGCAGTGCGGCGCGGAGTCGATATGTTTGACTGCGTAATGCCGACCCGGAATGCCAGAAATGGCTACCTCTTTACCTCCACCGGCATCGTCAAGATCCGCAATGCCAGGCACCGTCATGACACCGCGCCGCTCGATGAGCGTTGTGACTGTTACACCTGCCAGAATTTTTCGAGAAGTTATCTGCATCATCTGGATAAATGTGGAGAAATGCTGGGCGCTCAACTGAACACGATTCATAACCTGCGGTTCTACCAGAACCTGATGGCCGGATTGCGTGGGGCCATTGAAGCAGGTACATTGTCGGACTTTGTAACCGACTTCTATACTCAGCGCGGAGAGACAGCTCCGCCATTGGGCAATGTTTGATCTATTCGCTTAACCAACGGAGATATTCAATGAAATCAATTAAAATGCTCGTTGCCGGCCTGATGGCTCTGATGCCTGCGCTGGCCATGGCTCAGGACCCGGGTGCGCCGGGGATGGGCGTTATGGGTCAGGTAATCTTTTTCGGCGGCTTCATCTTGATTTTCTACTTCCTGATCTGGCGTCCGCAGTCCAAGCGTGCGAAAGAGCACAAGGCGTTGATGTCTGGCCTGAACAAGGGTGACGAAGTCGTGACCTCCGGTGGTGTTGCCGGCAAGATCACCAAGGTAACGGACGATTTTATCGTTGTTGAAATTGCCGACAATGTCGAAATCAAGGTCCAGAAAGTCGCTGTTGCCGCAGCCCTGCCCAAGGGCACGCTCAAGGACATCTGAGCGAGGGCCATTTGGCCGGCCATCCATGGTGGCCGGACTGAATCCTCCTGGCTGAAACACCAAGGCCGGCCCGTTGGTCGGCTACAAGGGATCCCATGCTGAACAAGTATCCGCTTTGGAAAAACCTGGTTATCCTGGTCGCGCTTGTGATCGGGTTTATCTACGCTTTACCCAACCTCTTTCCTGACGACTACGCCATCCAGATTACCGGCGCGCGCAGCAGCACCGAAGTGAATGCCGGTGTGCTCGACAGGGCCGTTAATGTCCTCGAGAGTCAGGGAATTGAGGTGAAAAGCAGTACTCTTCAGGATCGGGATGCTCTGATCCGCCTGACCAGTTCTGATGACCAACTGCGGGCCCGCCCCCTTGTGCAGGCCGCCCTGGGTAATGAGTATCTGGCTGCCCTGAATATGGCAGCGTCCACACCCGATTGGCTGAGAAGCCTCGGTGCAGGTCCGATGAAGCTTGGTCTTGATCTGCGTGGTGGCGTGCACTTCCTCCTTGAAGTGGATATGGAAACGGCGGTAAGCCAGCGCCTTGAGGCCATGTCCGGCCAGATCAAGCGGGAATTGCGGGAAGCGCGCATTCGTTATCGCGGCGGTGATCTCGAGAACGATCGCAAGATTGTTCTCACCTTCCGGGATGAAGCTTCCCGTGCGGAAGCCTTCGATCTGGTGCGCGATCAGTACAATGAGTTTCTGCTGGATGAACAGACCGAGGGGGATGAATTCCTGCTGGAGCTGAGGCTGTCCGAAGCTGAGGTCCAGGCCATCCAGGATTACGCTCTGGAGCAAAACCTCACAACGATCCGGAATCGGGTTAACGAACTGGGCGTGGCCGAGCCGCTGGTTCAGCAGCAAGGCAATGATCGAATCATTGTCGAGCTTCCGGGCGTGCAGGATACCGCCCAGGCCAAGCGGGTTCTCGGTGCCACGGCGAACCTCGAATTCCGGATGGAAGCCCGTCCGGATGCGCCGGCCAGTGAAACGGAACAGTTCAGTTTCCGGGACCAGCCCCAGCGAACCGCACGACTTGAGCGGGACGTTATTGCCACTGGTAATAACGTGGCCAACGCCCAGCAGGCCTTCGATGAAAACGGTCAGCCCCAGGTTAATATCACCATGGATTCGGTAGGTGGCGACCTGATGAATCGGGCCACGCGCAACGCGATCGGCCGCAGGATGGCGGTACTCTTTATCGAGTATCGGACAGAGACCGGAACCCGCATGGTCGACGGTGAACCAAAAGAATTTGAAGAGCGCGTTGTGGAGAAGGGCATTATCAGCCTTGCCACTGTGCAATCCGCTCTGGGCAGCAGCTTCCGTATCACCGGGCTGGATTCGATCCCGGAGGCTGCGGAACTGGCGCTTCTGTTGCGTGCCGGTGCGCTTGCCGCTCCCATGTATTTCGTTCAGGAACGCACCATAGGGCCAAGCCTCGGGCAGAAAAATATTGACGCCGGGATGATGTCAGTTTTACTCGGCTTTGGCCTGGTCATGCTTTACATGCTGGCCTACTACCGGGGCTTTGGCATGATCGCGAATACATCACTGGCCCTCAACCTGATGTTGCTGATCGCGTCCATGTCCATTCTGTCAGCCACCCTCACCTTGCCGGGTATTGCCGGTATCGTTCTTACGGTCGGGATGGCCGTGGATGCCAATGTGCTTATCTTTGAGCGGATAAAGGAAGAGCTGAAGGCCGGCGCTCCGCCCCAGACCGCGATCAACGCCGGTTACTCCCGGGCGTTCGTGTCTATATTTGATGCCAATATCACTACGCTGTTGGTGGCCGTTATCCTCTTTGCCATGGGCTCCGGGCCGGTCAAAGGCTTCGCGATAACATTGTGTATCGGTATCCTGACGTCAATGTTCTCTGGCCTGATGATCAGCCGCAGCATTGTTAACCTGGTTTATGGCGGCCGAAGGGTCGAGAACCTGTCGATCGGAGGAAAGCTCGCCAATGTCTGAAGATCAGAAACAACCGTTTGATTTTATGGGGCTTCGGAAGATTGCTTCCGTCGTCTCGATCGCACTTATCCTGGTGTCCGTTGCCCTGCTGGCCACCCGTGGATTGAACTTTGGCATGGATTTCACTGGCGGCACATCGGTCGAGTTCGAGTATGCGGAGGCGCCGCAGCTCGATGAAATACGCTCCAGGCTGGACGCCGCGGGTTATGACCAGTTTTCCGTGCAGAATTTCGGCGCGGACACCATTGTTCTGGTACGGATGGCCGAGGGCGGCAACGATAAGCTTGCCCCTGACGTTACCCGCACGCTCCAAGCCGGCGGAGTTGAGCTTGAATTGATCAGTTCCGAGTTCGTTGGCTCTCAGGTGGGCAAACAGCTCAAAGAGGACAGCGGTCTGGGGTTGCTGATCGCTCTGGCGGTGGTGCTGATTTATGTGGGCATGCGCTTTCAGTTCAAGTTCGGTATCGCATCGGTCTTGCCGCTGGCTCACGATGTCATTATTGTACTTGGTGTGTTCGCACTGTTTCAGTGGACGTTTGATCTTACCGTTCTGGCGGCACTTTTGGCGGTCATCGGTTACTCTCTGAACGACACCATTGTTGTCGCTGACCGTATTCGTGAGAACTTCCGGAAGATACGGGTTGGTGAGCCCTGGGATGTTATCAACCAGTCCATTCACCAGACCATTAGCCGGACAATCAATACCTCCGGGACTACCTTGGTGGTTCTGCTTGCGCTGTACTTTTGGGGCGGTGAGGCGATCAATAACTTCGCGCTTGCCCTGATTATCGGGGTGGTGGTTGGTACCTACTCGTCGATCTATGTGTCTGCAAACCTCCTGATGGTGATGGGTGTTTCCCGTGAAGATCTGATCATACCGCCGAAAGAAGGTGTTGCGGATGCGGACGAGGAAGAGCAGCCGCCGGAGTGGCTGAACCGGATGTAGGATAGGAGCTTCTGCGCCCTTAGTAGACACAGACACAAAAAAACCGCCACATAACGTTGGCGGTTTTTTTGTGTCCGGAAGAGTCTGAAGTCTTAGCGGGGTAAACGCCCCCGGAAGGGATGAAGCACCTTTAGGATTTCGCGGAACAGTTTCGGATTGGCTACCACCAGTTGGCGTGCGTTGCCGGTGGATGGGTTGCCCGAAAAATCGCCAGTCAGTGCGCCGGATTCCATCGCCAGTGTGACACCGAGATCGAGTTCCGCGGCTTCCGGACGGAAAATGATTGCGGCGTCCATAAGCCCGGCAGATACACGGGCGATATCGAGTACCACGCAGCCGGAGGTGCGGAACATGCCGGAGTCCCGCGCGAGAACCGCGGCCATTTCACCCCAGAGCAGAGGATCTTCGCTCTTGCGTGCCTGGTCGAGCAGGTTGGTGGCGATGGCTGCATTTCCCGCTTGCCTGATTTCCGACGCGCGTACGCGACGGCTGTTCAGGGCAGCGCCATGGCCCCGGCTGGCAGAGTATTCCTCGCCGGTGACGGGGTTCACCAGAAGCAGGTTTTCAACACGGTTATTCTTTTTCTGGGCAAGGGCCAGGGCAAATTCAGGGATGCCCCTGAGGAAGTTTTCACGGCCCAGAACCGGGAAAATATGCCAGCTTTTCTCGCTGGTGCCGGCATTCGCTTCATTCAGAGGGGCGATGCTGTGGTCCTTGTAGGCCTTTTCGAGTTGCTCGGCAAAATTGTCGTATATTGACTGCTCAACCCGCTCCAGCTGGAGACGGCGTTCTGAGTCGTCTTTGCCGGTGGGTTCCTGGCGCTCGAAATGGGCTTTCAGATAATCGGACCCCTGACGCGCGACGCGCAGGGCCATTTTAATCGCTGGTTGCATCTGAGTGTTCATTATCCGGGTGTGTGGAGGCCGGGTATGATAGCAAAAGATCACCCCGCTTGTATGTTTTTTGACTCAGCAATAGCACGGATAACCAGAGGTTGCGGGTTCTCTGGAGGGGCAGGGTGCCGGTGGTTTCTGATATCATTGCCGCCCTGATCAACAACCTTGGGCCCGATTACAATGCACAAAAGCGCACTTCCACAGGAAGGGACGGAGACATTTCAGGATCAGATCCGGATTGTTCTGGTGGAGACCTCCCATTCGGGCAACATTGGTGCTGTGGCCCGGGCCATGAAGAATATGGGATTGGGTAATCTCTGGCTGGTTAATCCGTGCACTTTTCCGGATGAGACCTCCTATGCCCGTGCAGCGGGCGCATCCGATGTTCTCGATCGTGCGCAGGTGGTTTCCTCGCTGGATGAGGCGCTGGCGGATTGTGTTCTGGTGATGGGTACAAGCGCCCGGGGAAGAAAGGTGCCCTGGCCGGTCTGCGCTCCGCCAGAGGCAGCCGCTGCCGCCGCCGGACATGCGGAAGACGGGCCGGTTGCCCTGGTGTTCGGCCGGGAGAACCATGGCCTGAGCAACGACGAGTTGCAGCGCTGCCATTATCACATTCACATACCCTCCAATCCGGATTACAGCTCCCTGAATCTGGCGATGGCGGTGCAGGTGATGTGCTATGAATTGCGGATGTATTACCTGCGCAGCCTTGAAGGTGGGGAGGGGAGCCCATATCTGAAGTCGATGACCCGGCCCGGGGATGAGGGTTGGGATGTGCCGCCGGCCAGAGTTGAGGATGTGGAAGGGTTTTTCGGGCACCTGGAGCAGATGCTGATTGATGTGGATTTTCATCGACGCGAGAATCCCAGGCAACTGATGACACGCTTGCGGCGACTGTTTCAGCGAGCCAGACTTGATCAGATGGAAATCAATATTCTCCGGGGCATTCTCACTGCCGTACAGAAGGCAGCGGGCGCCCGGGGCAACAGTAAACCAGCTGAGGCCGGTAGCACGGCGACGGAACAGGACAATGGCCATGTTTGAGCGTTTGCGGGAAGATATTAACAGCGTGTTCCATCGGGATCCTGCCGCCAGGAACACCTTTGAGGTGCTGACCAACTATCCGGGGTTGCATGCGCTGCTCTTCCATCGGTTTTGCCACTGGTTGTGGGGGCTCGGTCTGAAGTGGCTGGCGCGTACGATTTCGACCATAGCCCGATGGCTGACCGGCATTGAAATCCATCCCGGAGCAACGATCGGACGCCGCTTTTTTATCGACCATGGCATGGGTGTGGTGATTGGCGAAACTACCGTGATAGGCGACGACGTAACGCTCTACCAGGGCGTTACGCTCGGAGGAACCAGCTGGAACAAGGGTAAGCGTCATCCTACCATTGGCAACAGCGTGGTGGTTGGCGCCGGAGCCAAGATCCTCGGGCCCTTCGAAGTGGGTGAGGGGGCCAAAATCGGCTCCAATTCGGTGGTTACCAAGGCGGTCCCTGCCGGGGCAACGGTTGTTGGTATTCCCGGCCGCGTTATTGTTAAAAGCTACAACGAGGACGATGTTCGCCGCAAGGAAATGGAAGAGCGCATGGGGTTCGATGCCTACGGGGTTACCGAAGAGATGCCGGATCCGGTCGCCCGGGCCATGCGGTCGCTGCTCGACCACATGCACGCGGTGGATGACCGTATCGAGAACATGTGCAAGGCCCTCCGCAAGGTGAACAGCGAATACCAGAATGGGGAGCTGCCACCGCTGCATGAAGAGGACTTTGACTGCGTTCGCGATGAAGGTGACACCCGGAGCTGAATACTTGACTGGATTAGTGGGTCAATTCATACTCGTCCCTGCGTTTCGAGATTCATTCCCGTCACGGGGCTGACATTATGAAGTTGACCACCAAAGGCCGCTATGCCGTCACGGCAATGCTTGATCTGGCTCTGCATGGAGACCAGGGGCCGGTGAGTCTCGCCGACATTTCGGCCCGTCAGGAAATCTCTCTGTCCTACCTGGAACAGCTTTTCTCCCGTCTCCGCCGCCAGAAACTGGTTACCAGCATTCGTGGTCCTGGTGGAGGCTATCGGCTCAGCCGTCCGGCGGCTGATGTCTATATTGCCGAGGTTGTCGATGCCGTCAGTGAGTCACTGGATACCACACGGTGCGGCAACAAAGGCGATTGCCAGAACGGCGAGAAGTGCCTGACCCACCATCTCTGGTCTGATCTGAGTGATCAGATTCATCAGTTTCTCAGCGAGATCAGTCTCGGAGACCTGATGAGAAAACATGAAATCCGCCAGGTTGCGGACCGGCAGAACCGCCGTCAGTCTGACAGCAGCTCTGAAACGATCAATACCGAACGCCTGTCTGACCAGGCGCCGGCCTGACACCAACAAACTCCTGGAAGCCATGAAAAAGCCCGTATATCTGGACTACGCGGCCACGACGCCCGTTGATCCTTCTGTCGCCGATGAAATGCTGAAGTACCTGACGCCGGATGGTGTGTTTGGCAATCCCGCTTCGCGCTCCCACGCCTTTGGCTGGCAAGCGGAAGCGGCGGTCGAGTCGTCGCGCAAGCAGGTTGCCAGCCTGATTCACGCCGATCCCCGGGAAATCGTCTGGACCTCCGGCGCCACGGAATCGGATAACCTGGCAATCAAGGGGGCTGTTGCTGGTCGCCAGGATGCCCACATCGTAACGTCGAAAATCGAGCACAAGGCGGTTCTCGATACCTGCAAGTGGCTGGAGCAGCATGGCACAGACGTGACCTGGCTGGATCCCGCGCCGGATGGCACCATCAGCTGTCAGCAGGTGGTGGATGCGCTCAGGGACAATACCGTGCTGGTCAGCCTCATGCTGGTGAATAACGAACTGGGAACTATCACGGACATCGCGGCTATCGGCTCCGAGTTACGGCAGCGGGGCGTGCTGTTTCATGTCGATGCTGCTCAGGCGGCCGGCAAAATGGCGGTCGATGTTACGTCGATGCCCGTCGACCTGCTGGCACTCTCCGGGCACAAGGTGTACGGGCCCAAGGGGGTGGGCGCCCTTTATGTCAGGCGCTCTCCCAATGTTCGCATCGAGGCCCAGATCCATGGCGGCGGCCATGAGCGGGGGATGCGCTCCGGAACCCTGCCAACTCATCAGATTGTCGGAATGGGGAAGGCGTTTTCGATTGCCCAGTCCGGGCTTGAGGATGAAGTCCGAAAGCTGGAAACACTGCGCGAATCATTCCTGGCAGGTCTGGGGCCCCTAGAGGGTGTCAGTTTGAATGGGAGCGAGTCCCGGCGTGTGCCCGGCATTGTGAACCTGTCGTTCGACGGTGTTGAGGCGGAATCCCTGATGCTGGGGCTGCGGGATCTGGCGGTTTCCTCCGGATCGGCCTGTGCTTCGGCCACAATAGAACCCTCCTATGTGCTTCGTGGCATTGGCCTGAACGATGAGCAGGCCCATCGCGCACTGCGTTTTTCCTTTGGCCGCTTTACAACGGAAGAGGACGTCGCTTTTGCCAGCTCGCAAATTGTTGATGTTGTTAGCCGCCTCCGTGCAGTGCGGTAGGAAGTTTGCCCCGGACTGCGTATAATCGCAGGCCAGAATTTTTACCATAAACAAACTGGAGAAAGACCATGGCAACTGAGCGCACGCTCTCCATTATCAAGCCCGATGCGGTAGCAAAAAACGTGATCGGCGAAATTTACAGCCGTTTTGAAAAAGCCGGCCTGAGCATTGTAGCTGCCAAGATGATGCACCTGACCCAGGAGCAGGCAGAAGGGTTCTACGCAGAGCACAAAGAGCGCCCGTTCTTTAACGATCTGGTTGCCTTCATGACCTCTGGCCCGGTTGTTGTGCAGGCCCTGGAGGGCGAAGGCGCCGTCCTGAAGAACCGTGATCTGATGGGTGCGACCAACCCGAAGGAAGCTGAAGCTGGTACCATCCGTGCCGATTTCGCATCTTCCATCGATGCCAATGCCGTTCACGGCTCTGATTCCGCGGCTTCTGCCGAGCGCGAAATCGCTTATTTCTTTAATGACAACGAAATCTGCCCGCGGGGCTGATTAGTTGATCGGAGGCGACCGGGTGGTCGTCTCCGAATGGGTTATCTGATCGAGGTTATGAAATGACAGCGGCCGCTGAAAAAACCAATCTTCTGGGGATGCCGAAGGCAAAACTCGAGGCTTTCTTCGAATCCCTGGGAGAAAAGCGCTTTCGTGCCACTCAGGTTTTACAGTGGATTCATCAGCGTGGCGCTGATGACTTCGATCAAATGACCAATATGAGTAAGGCGTTACGGGAAAAGCTGAAAGAAGTCGCAGAAATCCGTGGCCCCGAAGTGGTTTACGACGAGACGTCCAAAGACGGCACCCGCAAGTGGGTGATGCGTATGGACAACGGCAACAGTGTTGAGACCGTTCTGATACCGGACGGGGAGCGTGGCACGCTTTGCGTTTCTTCCCAGATCGGTTGCAGTCTGGACTGTACTTTCTGTTCCACCGGCAAGCGAGGCTTTAACCGTAACCTCACGGCGGCGGAAGTCATTGGCCAGGTGTGGGTGGCCCGGAAAGCCTTCATGCCGTTTGAACCAGGCCCGGACCGGCCGATCACCAACGTTGTGATGATGGGCATGGGGGAACCTCTGCTCAACTTCGACAATGTTGTCGATGCCATGAACCTGATGATGGAAGATCTGGCCTATGGGATTTCCAAGCGTCGGGTAACCCTCAGTACCTCTGGCCTTGTTCCCGCGCTGGACCGCCTGTCGGAAGTTACCGATGTTTCACTGGCCATTTCGTTGCACGCCCCGAATGATGAACTGCGTAACAAGCTGGTTCCATTGAACAAAAAGTACCCGATTGCTGAGTTGCTGGCTGCCACCAAGCGGTACTTTGCCCGGTTACCGGACAAACGCAAGGTGACCATTGAGTACACAGTGATTGAGGGAATGAACGATCAGCCGGAACATGCGCGGGAGCTTGCGGTGTTGTTACGGGATCTGCCATGCAAGATCAATCTGATACCATTTAACCCGTTTCCGGAGAGTGATTTCCGCCGGCCGAGCATGAACGCCACCCGTCGGTTCCAGGCCGTTCTCAATGAGGCCGGCTATATCGCGACAATCAGAACCACCCGCGGTGATGACATCGATGCCGCATGTGGACAGCTTGTGGGAAGGGTTGAAGACAGAACACGCCGGAGCCAGCGGTACATCCAGGCTCAGCAGGTTAATTCCTGAGCCGGGAACCTGAAACAGCCCAATTGAGGAAGGGGAGACTG
Organism: Marinobacter sp. B-21; assembly: GCF_056857895.1. Taxonomy (NCBI): domain Bacteria; kingdom Pseudomonadati; phylum Pseudomonadota; class Gammaproteobacteria; order Pseudomonadales; family Marinobacteraceae; genus Marinobacter; species Marinobacter sp. B-21. The sequence goes on along the minus strand of NZ_JBSXNZ010000070.1, from coordinate 69,845 downwards.
TGACAAACAAACCAGCAAACCGACGTTTCTCAGTGTTGGCCGTTATGCTGTGCACCCTGCTTGTCACAGGCTGTGTCACTACCACTGACAGTCGGTTCTCCCGGGAAGCAGATCGCCAGAAAGCTGTTGATAATTATGTAAAGCTTGCCACCGCCTACATCGGGCAAGGCAATCTTGAACGGGCCCGCCATCACCTCGACCGGGCCCTCAAGCTTGATGCGGACGACGCCAGCGCAAGGGCCGCGATGGGGCTCATATACAACGCTGAGGGCGAGCCCGAGCTGGCAGAACGGAATTTCAAAAAGTCCATCTCCGAGGATCCGGGGTACACACGCGCACGGGTCTATTATGGTGCTTTTCTCTTTGCTCAGGGGCGGATGGACGACGCCAGGGATCAGTTTCGCGCAGCTTCAAGGGATACCGGGTATGGCGATCGGGGCTCGGTGTTTTTTAACCTGGGTATGACTCAGGAGAGACTTGGTGAACTGGAAGCAGCGACTACTTCTTACCGGCGGGCGGTGGAGTTAATGAGAGGCGATGCACGTCCGCTTTTGGCGCTTGCCCGGGTGTCTGTCGAGGTGGGCAACTATGAAAGCGCCGCCGGATATTACTCAAGGCTGACGTCCATGATGCAGCGGAACCCACGCCTCGTCCATTCCGCAGAGAGTCTTTTCACCGGAATCCGCATTGCCCGTTATTTCAACAACGGTGACCAGGAAGGGAGTCTGGCGCTTCAGCTCAGAAACAATTTTCCGGAGTCAGTGGAATATCAACAATATAAGGTGCTGATTTCTAATGGCAACTGATGAGAATTCACAGCCAGCGATGAAAGAGCCCGTCGGGCGGCAGCTTCAGAAAGCAAGAGAAGCGTCCGGTTTAAGTGTCAGCGATGTGGCCGGGGCGCAGCATCTGCGACCGTCGGTGATCCAGGCTATCGAGTCCGGGGATTACAGCCAGATTGACAGTGAACTCTTTCTCAAAGGGTATGCCAGGACCTATGCAAAGCAGGTAGGGCTGGATGCCGACGCAGTGATAGCAGATCTTGACCAGGAACTGGAGCCGATCCGTCAGCAGCGTGAGCAGGAGCACGAGGCCAACCCGTTGGTGGACATTGAACGCCGCAGGCGCAGAAAACGTCAGCTCGCCAAGACCCTCTTTTTCCTGGTGATTCTGGGTATCGCCGGTTATCTGGCGTTTGCTTTCCTGATGCCGGAACCTGAAGCGGGCGGGGTACAGTCAGGGGCATCCGAAGCCGTCCAGGGCCAGGGCGAAAACGCCGAGGTGCCGGCGCTGGCAGAATCGACCGATGCCAATTCGGAAGTTCCCGCTGCAGATCAGGACGAAGTGCCGGCAGGCCCGGATTCCGGAGAAAGTATCGCCTCAGGGCAGTCAGTGTTGCCGGGCTCTGTTGCGGAACCAGGCGAACCGGGCACTTCAGAGGATCCGGATGTTGAGAATCTGGTCGCTGAGGACAGGTCCTCCGGGCCTCTGACGGAACAGATTCCGACGGTTGTAGAGACTCCGGATCCGGTTCTGGAAAACCGCTCCGGACTGGCGGAGGCCACTGACATTGTCCGGCTTCAGATCAGTTTCATCGATGACTGCTGGGTTCAGGTAAGTGATGCGACCGGGAACCTGCTGGTGAATTCCCTTCTGCGTGACGGAGACGAGATTGACGTTTCCGGTCAGGCACCGCTCAGGGTTGTCATCGGTGCCGTTGATGCCGTTGGATCCATCCGTTTCCAGGGTGAACCGCTGGATCTGGGTGACTATCGTGCCGTCAACAACCGGTCAGAGTTTTCCCTGACAATCTGAAATTTGATCACATTTTCCATATCGGTCAGTAAGACATGAAACAGGATTCCCCGATTATCAGACGCAAATCCCGCCAGATCATGGTGGGCAATGTTCCTGTGGGTGGTGATGCCCCGATAGCGGTGCAGAGCATGACCAACACCAACACCTGTGATGTCGAGGCCACGGTTGGCCAGATCCGGGCGTTGCAGGAGGCCGGTGCAGATATTGTAAGGGTCTCGGTGCCGTCCATGGACGCCGCTGAGGCGTTCGGCAAGATTCGTGAGCAGGTATCGCTGCCATTGGTGGCCGACATCCACTTCGATTACAAGATCGCGTTGCGAGTTGCGGAGCTTGGCGTGGATTGCCTGCGTATCAACCCGGGCAATATCGGTCGTGATGATCGTGTCAGTGCAGTTATCAGCGCGGCCCGGGACGGAAATATTCCGATCCGTATCGGTGTGAACGCCGGCTCCCTTGAGAAATCCCTTCAGCGCAAATACGGAGAGCCGACGCCCGACGCCCTGGTGGAATCCGCCATGCGCCACATTGATATCCTGGATCGTCACGATTTCCAGGATTACAAGGTCAGCCTGAAAGCGTCGGAAGTGTTCATGACGGTGGCGGCTTACCGCAAGATCGCGTCCCAGATTGAGCAGCCACTTCATCTGGGCATCACCGAGGCAGGCGGTTTCCGTTCAGGAACGGTAAAATCCTCCATCGGCCTCGGTATGCTGCTGATGGATGGCATCGGCGACACCATCCGCGTGTCACTGGCGGCTGACCCGGTTCAGGAAATCAAGGTTGGTTTTGATATTCTCAAAAGCCTCCGTCTGCGTAGCCGGGGCATCAACTTTATTGCCTGTCCCAGTTGTTCCCGCCAGAACTTTGATGTGATTCAGACCATGAACGATCTGGAGGCGCGACTTGAGGATGTAAACACGTCACTGGATGTGGCAATTATCGGCTGTATTGTTAACGGCCCCGGAGAGGCCAAGGTAGCCGATATCGGCCTGACCGGCGGCAGCCCGAAAAACCTGTTTTACATGGCGGGCAAGCCCAGCCAGAAGCTGGAGAACGCCACACTGACTGACGATCTGGAACGTCTGATTCGTGAAGAAGTGGCACGTCGCAAGGAGCAGGAAGAGTCGATTATTGCCCGTTCCGACCACTGATCCGTTTCCGTTTTCAGGCACCACCATCCAGACAGAGTTAAGGGTTTAAATTGGCTAAGATTCAGGCGGTTCGCGGGATGAACGATATCCTGCCGGAACAGACACCCGTATGGCAGTTTGTGGAATCCACGGTACGTAAGGTGTTGGCCCAGTATGGCTATCAGGAAATCCGCATGCCTATCGTTGAGCAGACGGACCTGTTCAAGCGATCGATCGGTGAAGTGACGGACATTGTCGAAAAGGAAATGTACACCTTTGAGGACCGCAACGGGGATAGTCTGACTTTGCGCCCCGAGGGCACAGCCGGTTGTGTGCGGGCGGCGGAAGAACATGGTCTGCTGTTTAACCAGACCCGGCGGCTCTGGTACACCGGCCCCATGTTCCGGCACGAGCGGCCACAGAAAGGCCGGTATCGCCAGTTCCACCAGATTGGCGTGGAATGCTTTGGTATGAGCGGTCCGGATATTGATGCCGAGTTGCTGATTCTGACGGCCAGGCTGTGGAAAGAACTGGGTCTTGCCGGGCACACCCGCCTCGAGATCAATTCCATTGGCACTTCCGAATCCCGCAGGGTCTATCGTTCGGCACTGGTGGACTACCTTGGTCAGTTCAAGGCTGAACTGGATGCGGACAGCCAGCGGCGGCTGGACACCAATCCGCTGCGTATTCTCGACAGCAAGGATCCGGCCACCCGCAAGATCCTTGAAGGTGCGCCAAGCCTGGACGATTTCCTGGATGACGAATCCCGGGATCACTTTGAGCGCCTGAAAGCGTTACTGGGTGCAGCGGGTGTCCGCTATTCCGTTAATCCTGCGCTGGTTCGGGGCCTCGATTACTATGGCAAGACAGTGTTCGAATGGATTACCGACAGCCTTGGCGCCCAGGGCACCGTGTGTGCCGGGGGCCGGTATGATGGTCTGGTTGAGCAGCTTGGCGGAAAAGCAACCGTTGCGGTTGGCTTTGCAATGGGCCTCGAGCGGCTTATTCTCCTCCTTGAAACGCTGGATCTGGTTCCCGGTTACGTGAACAGCGACGCGGATGTCTACGTTACGGCAATGGGTGACGGGGTGCTGGCGCCGGCATTGGCGCTCGCTGAAAATCTGCGAGCGGCGTTGCCAGACAGGGTGATTGTTTCCCATTGCGGCGGCGGCAGCTTCAAGAGCCAGATGAAAAAAGCCGATCGCAGTGGTGCGAAATACACGGTGATTCTCGGGGAGAACGAGATTGCCAACGGCACCGCCGGGCTGAAGCCCATGCGGGCCGATGAACCCCAGACCGAGATTGCCCAGGACGAACTTGCCTCAGCACTGGCGAAGGCCCTGGCCAACTGAATCTGATAAAAAATCCACGATATAAAAGCAAAAAATACGACTACAGGAGTCCCCATGGCTGAGATGCGCACCGAAGAAGAACAGATCCAGGCGATCAAGGACTGGTGGAAGAGAAATGGCAGCTCACTGCTTCTCGGTATCGGTGCCGCACTGGCCATCGTGTTTGGCTGGCAGGCCTGGCAAAACTACCAGGCGCAGCAACGGACCGAAGCGGCTAACCAGTTTGCCAACCTCCTCAATGCCTTCAGCAACCAGGCCGATGAAACCAGCGGTGAAACTGTTGCCTTCGTGGCAAAAACACTGCGGGAAGACTACTCGGATAGCGCCTATGCGGTATATGGCAATCTGATTCTTGCCCGCCAGCAGCTGATGGAAGCAGCGGATGCTCAGGCGGCCATAGATTCTCTCAAATGGGCACTGGAGAAGACCGGCGAAAACAAGGCTCTGGCGTTGGTTGTCCGGAATCGTCTTGCCCGGGCCCAGTTTTCTGCCGGCCAGCACGATGAAGCCCTTTCAACAATTGATGCCGCAGGCAGTGCCGACGCTTTCGACGCCATGTATTCCGAACTTCGCGGTGATATTCTTCTGGCGCAGGGCAACCGCGAGGGGGCTCGAGAGGCCTATCTTGCTGCCCGCGAACAGAACCAGCAGGGACGGAGCGGTGTATTGGAAATGAAACTGGCTGACCTTGGTGTCGGGGAGGACGCCTGATGCCGGATTTTCGCAACAGGTTGTTGAGTCGCGCACTGCTCATTGGGCTGATGATTTTCGCCGGGCTGTCCGGTTGCAGCACCACCGATACCTTTGAGCAGCCCGTTCCGGTGCCCGACATTGAAGCGTCCGCCGAGTTTAAAAAGGTTTGGAGCATGTCGGTCGGGGACGGACATGATGGCGATTTTCTCTACCTTGCGCCCCTCAACGCGGGTGACAGGATTTTCGCCGCCGCGGCAGACGGCGAGCTTTACGCTGTTGACCCCGAATCCGGCAGCGTAATCTGGGAAACCGAGTTTGATGATCGGGTTTTTTCCGGCCTCGGGGGCGACGGTGAACACCTTTACCTCACCACTCAGAATGCTGAACTGGTTGCGCTTTCCCGAGAGGATGGCTCTGAAGTCTGGCGGCAGTCACTGCCGACTGAAGTGCTCTCTGCACCCCAGTCAAACGGTTCACTGGTGGTTGCCCAGACAATTAGTGGCCAGGTGCTGGGTTTCAATGCCGCGGATGGGGAAAAGCGCTGGCAGTATGATGGCTCGGTTCCCGTGCTTTCGATCAGGGCGGCCGCAGCACCCCTGGTTGGTGGTGATGTCGTCATCGCTTCATTTGCCAACGGCAAGCTGATGGCGCTGGCTGCGGACTCGGGCCAGCCTCTGTGGCAATATGAGGTCGGTCAGCCGAAGGGGCGTACCGAGCTTGAGCGACTGGTTGATGTAGCGGGCCAGCCATTAGTGATCGAAACAGCCGTGTTGGTGGTAGGCTACCAGGGTAAGCTTGCGCTGGTTGATATCCGCACAGGGCAGGAAATCTGGAGCCGCGAAGCATCCAGCCTATACTCGCCCATGATAGCCGGGGGTGACATATACCTCGCATCGGCAAATGGCGAACTGGTTGCCCTTCGCGGCTCTGACCGGAAGGAACTCTGGATGCAGGATCGTCTGGCGTGGCGCCAGCTGACTCAGCCAATGGTCTACGAAGGCTATCTGGTGGTCGGTGACTATGAAGGCTATCTGCACGTCCTCGATCGTGAAGACGGCAGCCTGGTCGGGCAGCTTGAGTTCGATGATGAGGGTATCCGCGTACCGGCCCAGCGGCTAGCCAATGGTAACCTGCTGGTTTTTGGCAACAGCGGAAAGATGGCCGTATTCCAGGTTCAGCCGCAGGATTAATTACCCATTATGACCCCAGTAATTGCCCTTGTCGGACGTCCCAACGTTGGCAAATCGACTTTGTTCAACCAGATGACCCGCTCCAGGGATGCCCTGGTTGCGGACTTCCCCGGCCTCACCCGGGACCGCAAATACGGTGAGGGCAGCTACGAGGGCCAGCGTTTCATTGTGATTGATACCGGCGGTCTCACGGGAGACGAGCAGGGTCTTGATCTCGAGATGGCACGGCAGTCCATGCAGGCCGTGGAAGAGGCCGACATTGTTCTGTTTCTGGTGGATGGCCGTGCCGGGCTGACAGCGGGCGATGAACTCATTGCAGATCATATGCGCCGTTCTGGTAAGCAGGCTCACCTGGTCGTGAACAAGACCGATGGTCAGAACCCGGACATTGCGGCAGCCGATTTTTACAGCCTGGGCTTCGCATCCACCTTCCTGATAGCTGCCTCCCATAACCGGGGTATCCGGTCAATGCTGGAGATTCTCTTGCCCTCCGAGGAAGATCGGGCAGAAGAGGACCGGGCAGATCGATATCCGGGTATTCGCATTGGCGTGGTGGGGCGCCCGAATGTGGGCAAGTCGACCCTTGTGAACCGCATGCTTGGCGAGGATCGGGTGGTCGTTTTCGACATGCCGGGCACAACCCGTGACAGCGTGTACGTCCCCTACGAGCGCCAGGGCAAACAGTACACGCTGATTGACACCGCCGGTGTTCGCCGTCGCAAGAATGTCAGCGAAGTGGTCGAGAAGTTTTCAATTATCAAAACGCTGCAAGCGATTGATGATGCCCACGTAGTGATTCTGGTGATTGATGCCCGGCAGGGACTGGTGGATCAGGATTTGCACCTGATCGGCTTTGTTCTGGATGCGGGCCGCTCACTGGTCATCGCTGTGAACAAATGGGACGGTATGGACCCCGAAGACCGGGCCAGGGTGAAGGAGCAGGTTAAGCGCCGCCTCGATTTTCTCGATTACGCCGACAAGCACTATATCTCCGCGCTTCACGGATCCGGCGTTGGCGTTATGTATGAATCGGTCGAGGCCTGCTACGACTCTGCCATGGCCAAGTGGCCGACCAATCGCCTGACCGCACTATTGCAGGACGCCGTTGCCCAGCATCAGCCACCGATGGTGCAGGGGCGGCGAATCAAACTCCGTTACGCCCACCAGGGTGGCTCGAATCCGCCGGTCGTTGTTGTTCATGGCAATCAGGTGGACGCGCTGCCAGGCGCTTACAAGCGGTATCTGGAAAACACCTTCCGCAAGGTGCTGAACGTTACCGGATCGCCCATCCGGTTTCAATTCCGGGCCGGGGAAAACCCGTTTGCCAGCAAGGTTGATCGGCTGACGCCGCGCCAGAAGGTGAAAAAGGATAACGACCAGAAACAGGGGCCCAGCCCGAAGAAAAAGCGCCAGAAGAGTCTCAAGCGCTGATTCCGGGGTATAGCCTCAGCTTCCGTTGAGCCCCGCGTTTTCAACCTGTTTTGCCTGGACCGCAGTGAGTGCGATGGTAAAGACGATGTCTTCGACCAGCGCACCCCTGGAGAGATCGTTGACCGGTTTCCGGAGGCCCTGCAGCATCGGGCCGATACTGACGACATTGGCGCTGCGCTGAACCGCTTTATAGGTGGTGTTCCCGGTGTTCAGATCCGGGAATACAAACACCGTGGCCTTGCCCGCCACTTTGCTGTCAGGTGCTTTGCTTCTGGCGACACTCTCTATCGCTGCGGCGTCGTACTGCAAGGGTCCGTCAATCAGCAGATCCGGCCTGCGCTGGCGGGCAATCCGGGTGGCTTCTCTTACCTTGTCGACGTCCTGACCGCTTCCTGATTCACCGGTACTGTAGCTGATCATCGCAACCAGAGGCTCAATGCCGAAGGCTTCGGCGGATTCGGCGCTCTGGATGGCAATATCTGCCAACTCCTCGGCGTTCGGGTCCGGGTTGATGGCGCAGTCCCCGTAAACCACCACCTGTTGCGGAAGCAACATGAAAAACACGGATGACACGACTTTCGCGTGGTCGTGGGTCTTGATCAGCTGCAGGGCAGGGCGAACGGTGTTGGCGGTGGTGTGAATGGCGCCTGACACCAACCCATCGGCTTCATCCAGAGCCACCATCATGGTGCCCAGGACAACGTTGTCCTCGAGCATGGCTTCGGCCATGTCCGGGGTAAGGCCCTTGTGTTTGCGCAGTTCCACCATCGGCCCGATATAGCGCTCACGTACGTCGGAAGGATTGATGATCTCGATATCTTCCGGCAGCTCCTGATCCTGGGAAGCGGCAACCCGACGAATCTCGGACGCGTTCCCAATCAGGGCACACCGGGCCAGCTTGCGCTGGTGACAGATGATGGCCGCCTGAACGGTTCGTGGTTCGCTGCCCTCCGGCAGGACAATTCGTTTATTGGCAGCGCGGGCGCGTTCTGAAAGCTGATACCGGAAAGCCGGGGGAGAAAGCCGGCTCTGGCGTTCGACCTTGAGGTGCTGCTGCAGCCAGTCTGTGTCTATTCGGGTCGCAACCGCTTCCATGGCCTTTTCGATGCGGTCCGGATCATCGATGGGGATAGCGGAAGACAGGTTAGCCAGCATGTGGGCTGTCTCGTAGGTGTTGGCATCGGAACCGAGAACCGGCAGGCCGGTATCCAGGGCCCGGTGGCACAGATCTATCACCCGTTGGTCCGGCATGAATCCGCCGGTGAGCATCAATCCCGCCAGTGGAACACCATTTAGCGCGGCAACTGCTGTTGTGACCACAATGTCTTCACGGTCTCCCGGCGTTACCATTAACGTGCCTGGCCTCAGTGTTTCTGTCATGTTCCGGATGCTTCTTGCACACACCGAAACCTTCTGAACCCGCCGGGAGTGCATCTGGCCTTCGTTCAGCACGGGTAGCCCGAGCTCCCGGGCGATATCGGACACTCGTGGCGCGAGAAGCTCCGGCTGCCAGGGTATCTCCGCGATCAGTCGAAACCGGCCTTCGAGGAACACCTTACAGCTGGCCCGGTAATCGATGGCCGTCGTGCATGGGTGACTGGTATTGGAACGGGGTTCAAGGCCGGACTGCTCCGGCTCGCCGACCTTGTTCAGGATCACCCCGATGACATCGGGATCGCTCGGGCTGGCGAAGAGGCGTGCGGCGAAGTCCAGCTCCTCATCCATCTGGCGTGCGTCAAGGGTTTTCGTGGTGCTGACAAGGATGACGTCTGAGCCCAGATTCCGGGCAACCTCCACATTGAGCCGTGCGATATAGGCCTCACTGCGATCGGGTACCAGCCCTTCGATAATCACCACATCCACCTTTTTGGCGACCTTCTGGTACTCGCCCACCACTGTCTCGAGCAGGAAATCGGATTTGCCCCGGTTGAGCAGTTGCTGGGCTTGCTTTAAAGGAATCGGGTCCGGTGGATTCAGGTGACTGCTGGTCCGGACAAAGGCCGTCGATGAATCCTGGCCGTCGTTATGCATGGATTCAGCACGGTGGACGGACTGGCAGAAGGGTTTATAGAAACCGACACTCACGCCAACCCGTTCAAGGGCGCGTAACAGCCCGAGGCAAACGGAGGTCAGGCCGGACTCCATGGAGGTTGGTGCAACAAAGAGACTTTTTGCCATTATCGTGTTCCTGGTAACGCGTGGTGGTCAGGCCGGATCTGCCGCGCCGGCAAGCCGTGAGGCCTCCCGCGCAATAACCAGCTCCTCGTTGGTGGGAATCACCAGAACCGGGAACCGGGAACCGGCACTTTCAATCCGGCCGTCGCTGAATTCACCATGGTGTTTGTTAAGATCCTCGCTGAGCTCAAAACCCATGAGGTGCAAATGGCTGATGGTGTCCTGCCTCACCCGGGCACTGTTCTCGCCGATGCCGCCCGTGAAAACCAGGGCGTCCAGTTGCCTGAGCGATGCCATCATGGCACCAATGTATCTGGCCAGACGGAAGCAGAAAACATCAATCGCTGTTTTAGAGGGTTCATGGCCGTGGTCGGCGAGCTCGCATAATGAGCGCATATCATTGGTCTGCCCGGACAGGCCCAGCAGGCCGCTTTCCTGGTTCAAAACCCGATGAACCTCGTCGCCGGGAATGCCCTTACTACCGAGAAAATCAAACAGGCCCGGGTCGATATCTCCGCTCCGGGTGCCCATCACCAGGCCTTCCAGAGGTGTCAACCCCATGCTGGTATCCACGCTGATGCCGTCGCGGATGGCGGCAATGCTGCAACCGTTGCCCAGATGAGCAGAAATGATGGACGTGGTTGCCGGTGTCCTGCCCAACAAGCGGGCGGCTTCGACGGCCATAAAGGCGTGGCTGGTGCCGTGAAATCCGTAGCGGCGTACGCCCCAGTCCTGATACCAGGCTTTCGGAAGGGCGTACAGGAACGCATGTCTTGGCAGGGTCTGGTGAAAGGCGGTGTCGAAAACCGCCGCCTGGGGGACACCGGGAAACAGCGCGAGGGTTGCCCGGATACCCGAAAGATTGACCGGGTTGTGCAGGGGAGCCAGTCCGGCGCACTCTTCAATGGCGCTGACAACGTCCTCGTCGATAAGGACCGCTTCGCGAAAGGTTTCTCCACCATGAACCACCCGATGGCCGATGGCCGCGGGCACGGATGTTATCAACTGACGGTCCCGGAATGCACTGACCATTGCCTCAAGTGCCGCATCATGCGATGTGCCCGGCTTCAGGGGAATGGTGTCCTTATCGCCAGCAATGCGTGCAAAGGCATCGTTCTGATTAAGACGCTCTGCCAGAGCCGACGCCAGTTTACGGTGTTGGCCGTCAAACAGTGCAAGTTTCAGCGATGAGCTGCCGCAATTGACGACAAGTATGGTGTCTTCCATGGAGTTGAGGTTCCGGCGGTTTTTAATCTATACCCGATGATTGTTGGTGAGCCAGGCGTCAAACTCCGGGGCTGGCAGGGGGCGGCTGTAGAAATACCCCTGGGAGAAGTCGCAGTTTTCCTTTTTCAGGAAATGGGTCTGTGCTTCTTCTTCCACCCCTTCAGCGATGACCCGCAGGCCCAGGCTATGGGCCATGTTGATGATCGCCCGGACAAGGGAGGCATCGTCAGGCTCCTTCATGACATCCTGGACAAAGGATTTGTCAATTTTCAGGGTATCAAACGGATAGCTTTTCAGATAGCTGAGCGCGGAGTAGCCGGTACCAAAATCGTCGACCGACAAGCGAATGCCGGCTTTGTCGAGCTGGCGCAGGATTTCCGCTGTCTCGATGGAGTTGTCCAGGATCAGGCGTTCGGTAATTTCCAGTTCCAGCTGTTCCGGCGCCAGGCCGCTGGCTGAGAGCGCATGCATTACGGTCTCGGTAAATCCGGGATCCCGGAACTGGCGGGGGGAGACATTGACGGAGATACCGATGTCCTTACCGGTAGACTGTTTCCAACCCATTGCCGCCCGGCAGGCCTCCTCGAGAACCCACTCGCCGATGGGCGTGATCAGGCCGGTTTCCTCCGCCAACGGGATGAAACGATCCGGCATCACCATGCCCATGGCGGGATTATTCCAGCGCAGCAGCGCTTCGACAGCAAAAAGGTTGCCGGAATTCGTATTCACGATGGGCTGGAAGTAGAGCTCGAATTCCTTTAGCTCCAGGGCACGCCGCATACTGGATTCCATCTTCAGACGCTCGTGGGACACCTCGGTCATTTCCGGGGCAAAATGGGCGTAGGAGCTCTTGCCCTTGTGCTTGGCCTGGTACATGGCGGCATCGGCGTGCTGAAGCAGGGTGCCACTGTTGTCGGAGTCTGTCGGGAAGATCGCAATCCCGATACTCGTAGTTACGAATACTTCCTGACCATTCAGTATGTAGGGTGGTGCGAACGTCTTGAGAATACGTTCTGCAACCTGAGATGAGGCCTCCGGGCCGGTCAAACCAGGCAGTATGACAAGAAACTCATCGCCACCGAGTCGGGCAACCGTACTGGTGCCCCGCAGGCAGCTGGAGATCCGGCGTGCCGCTTCAATCAGTAGATTGTCGCCGGCGTCGTGGCCAAGGGTGTCGTTGATGTGCTTGAAGTTGTCCAGGTCCAGGAACATCACACCCACCAGGGTGCTCTCGCGTCGAGCCTGGGCCAGCGCCAGCTTCAGGCGATCCAGGGCCAGCATCCGGTTGGGCAGGCCGGTCAGGATGTCGTAGTTGGCCTGGCGCAGCAGTTGCTGCTCATACCGTTTTCTGATGCTGATGTCTTCGCCGAGGATCAGGTAGCCGGTCGTGCCGCCTGACTCATCCTTGATGGGGGTAACAATCAGCTGTTCCCAGAATCGTTCGCCGTTGCGCCGAACGCTGTTTATTTCCCCCTGCCACACTCCGACACGTTGCACCTGCAGTCGAATGGACTGCCACAGGTGCCGGTTTTGCCGGTTTTCAATATCGTTCTCACCCAGTGCGCCGGGATGCTTGCCGAGAATGGATCGGGCTTCGTAACCGGTCAGTTGGGTGAATTTCTGGTTGGCAAATTCAATACGCCACTGCCGGTCACAGATCAGAACGGAGGAAGGGCTTTGTTCAATGGCCTTGGAAAATTTTCGGATTTCAGCCGCATCTTTTTGCTGCCGTTCCATATCCACGTTGAGACGTTCGCGCATCTGATTGATGGCATCGGTAACCCGCCCGAGCTCATCATGACGGTTTGCTGGGGTGTTCGGCCGGTCAAGAGTGAGAGGTTTCGAGGTGGTTTTCAGTGAAAAGTCGCGGGCATAGTTGGCCATCGTTGTCAGGTGGCGTACCACGAAATGCTGGAAGATCCAGATAATCAGTATGGAAACAAAGAAGGTTTTCAGGAACTGAGTGAACAGGATGACCCCTACTTTGCGCTGCAGCTCATCGTAGACCGGGTCAAGGCCCGCTGTGACGGTAAGCTCGCCCAGTTTGAACATTTCATCGCCCTGGTGAGCCAGGCTGAAACTGTGGGACGTGGTTTTTGCTCCCCGGGGAATGTCACCCATTATCAGCTCGGAATCCGGTTCGATCCGCAGTCGCAGGTGGATCACGTAGGGGAGGCTGAGAATGCCTTCCATCTGGGTCTGCAGCAGTTTTTGGTCCAGGGCCCACAGACTCCGCGCCAGGCTGGATGCATAACCGGATTCGATGATTTGCATACGGTTGTCAATCTGGGAAAGTTCCTTGCGGTAATCGGAATAGATCTGCAGGGCTGAAGCGACCAGGGTGAAGGCGGAGCTGAACAAAAGAATCCAGGCCAGCAGCCTGAAGGACAGGGGAGAGCCTGTGCGAAAACGTTGGAGACGCGTCGACAGTTTTGGCATGTCGTAAACTTCAGCCACCCAAACCGGTTAGGAGATCGGAGAATTACCTTTGATTGCGACTATAGCAGCAGTTTCTTTCGAATGCCTTGCAAATGCAGGAAAAATGGGGAGAAATTTGTTGTGATTCAGTACTAAAGCGTACACAACCTGAAAGTACTCTGTTGACCTGGATCAATAACATGCAGGCGTACCGGGCGTAATCTGAGTTTAATCAAGTTTACTGCAGGAAGGAGAAGAAAAATGTATATGGACGCCGTTGTTATCGCAGGTATTGCGACTGTATTGCTGGTGGTTGGGTTTTTCGTTGGTGTTGGCATCTTCGTGATGAGGGAACAGAAGGCGCACGGACATGAGGGCAGAAAAGAAGGCGAGCACGGCCAGAAACCGGTTTGACCTTGCCGGGCAAGTAAGAGCTGCCGGAGCATCAGGTTAGGAAAATTGGCGTCCCCTAGGGGGTTCGAACCCCTGTTGCCGCCGTGAAAGGGCGGAGTCCTAGGCCACTAGACGAAGGGGACGCAACGTTTTCAATACCTTGCCTCGTCGAGGTGGCGCGTATATTAAGTAAGGCTCCGGGGAGTGTCAACGCCTTTTTTTGAAAAGTTACGGGCGTTGACTGGTGAAATGCCCCAACTGAAGGCCGCGGCCGGCAGCTGTGAGGCGTCGGTCCATACGCGGGCTACTGTCACCTTGCCGCCCCCGGATTAACGGAATGGGCCAGCGCCTTCTCCAGTTCGGGATACTGGAACTGGAATCCTGCCTTGGTGAGTCTTGCCGGAATGGCCTGCTGGCCGGTCAGGAGGAGACGCGCCATTTCCCCCAGTGCGACCTTGAGCACCGGTGCCGGTGCGGGCAACAGAGCGGGGCGGTGCAGAACCTTGCCGAGGCAACGGGTGAATTCGGCGTTGGTCACCGGGTTGGGGCTGACCACGTTGAACGGTCCTGAAGCGCTGGTGTTCTCGACCATCCAGATCAGGGCTTCGACAACGTCGTCCCGGTGGACCCATGGCATATACTGCGTGCCACTGCCCAGCCGGCCACCGAGGCCAAGTTTGAAGGGCAGAATCATGCGCTCCAGAAAGCCGCCTCCGGGGCCGGCCACGACACCTGTTCGCGACAGGCACACTCTTACGCCGTTGTCGGCAAGGCGGAGCGCGGCATTTTCCCAGTCCCGGCAAAGGCGGTGGGTAAACTCATCATGTGGGTTGGTCTCTTCCGTTACCATGGCCGGGCCCTGGTCTCCATAAAAACCGACCGCCGAGCCCGAGACCATGACCTCGGGAGCCTGTTTCCAGCTGCGTATCACGTCAACGAGTGTTTCGGTGACATTGATCCGGCTGTCCCGGAGTTGCTGTTTGCGAGCTTTGGACCAGCGTTTGTCAGCAATGCCTTCACCAGCCAGGTTGATGACGGAATCGAACCCGGGGTGGGAACGGAGTTGTTGCAAATCACGGACGGCTTCAACCCGGCCGCAGCAGGCCTTGACGGTTTCTGACGGTTGCCGGCTGAAAACGGTCAGTTCATGGCCGCGCGCCAGCAGTTCACGGCACAGTACGTGCCCGATAAATCCGGTACCGCCGGTAATCAGAATCCTCTTTGTCATGATGTTCCCTCCCGTCGCGGTCTGGTCGACACGCGTGCTTTCCAAGCGTCCGGTTCAGGACGGTGTCTGTTCCAGTTCAAGCATAACAGCATCCCGGATGGCCTGTCCGAGAAGTGGATTTTCGCCGATCGGCGGCGCCAGGTGGATGTTGGTGCCATGGGCGCGCTCGAGTTCTTCGATCATCGCGGGAACATCCTTGCGCAGATGGCGCCCGGCCGCCAGGAACAGGGGAACGATGGTAAAGCTTTTGGCCCCTTCCGCGACTCCTTCTGCAATGACAGTGTCCATGGATGGATCGGCCAGTTCCATGTAGGCAATCCGGGCATTATCGACAGCCTTGAGTGTGGGTCCGGCAAGCTGTTCGAAGGTTTCACACCAGCGCTTGTCACTGCTTCCGTGTGCCAACAGAATAATGCGGGGGCTGTTCATTGCCTCTCCTGAGTGGTCAGTTTGATGGGGCCTGTCGTAAGTCCGGAGCGTCAGCCCCGGAAGCGGGTATAACAGAATCTAAAGTAACAGGGTGACACAGAATGTTCGATTGGAAAGAGATTCTGGATTTCTGGTTTGGTGAACTGGATGAGCACGGGTTGCCAGACAGTGACCACAGAAACAAATGGTTCCGGTCAGACCGTAGGTTCGATCAGGAGATCCGCCGCCGCTTTCTTTCCCTGGTGCTGTTCGCTTCGGAGCAGGGGCTGGAGCATTGGCGGCGGGAAGCCGGTGGCATACTGGCAGAGATTCTGCTGCTTGATCAGTTTTCCAGAAACATCTTCCGGGGCGGCGCTATGGCATTTGATCAGGATCGGCAGGCCCGGAAACTCTGCAGGCAGGCCATGCGGAAGGGGCAGGATATGCTGCTTCCTCCGGTTCAGAGGGCTTTCCTATATATGCCCCTGCAGCACTCCGAGCGTAAGGAAGACCAGGACACATCTGTGGAATGCTACGAGCAGCTTGCCCGGAGTACCCAGGGGCTCCTGGCAGATTTTATGGGTAGCTTTCTTCAGTCCGCCCGGGATCACCGCGACATTACCATCAGGTTTGGCCGTTTCCCACACCGGAACAAGGCTCTGGGGCGTGCGTCTACGGCAGAAGAAGAGGTTTACTTACAGATTGGCCGGCGATTTGGCCAATAGAGCTGCTTTTTGTCAGCCCTGATTGGCCAGATGACGGAATTGGCGGCTTCCTTAAGGTTTTGTATGAAAAATGTACATTCTGACGGGGTTGGCTATTTTGCCTGATAGAATACGCAACACTTACTTTGAACCGGGTGCGCGGCGTTTCGCCGCCACCTGCACGTATTCTATCGGGGATTTGTGATGGTGAACTCGCGGCGTTCCCTGCCCGCCGGGCTTTTTGCGGCCGTATGGGCTGTGCTTCCTGTTTCATCGTTTGCTGCTTCTCTCGACGATAAGCTGCTGGACCAATTGAGTGGCGCAGCCCCAAAGCTCGACAGGACTGTGCTCAAGACGGCGTTTAAGGCATCACGCTGTGCTGTTTCCAGTGGTGTCGAGATGCCACAGCGGCTGGCGGTTATCGATTTTTCGTTACCCTCCAGTGAAGAGCGGTTGTGGATTTTTGATCTGGAGAAAGGCGAGCTGCTGCTCCGGGATCTTGTGGCCCATGGTAAGAATTCCGGGAATTTCGAGCCGACCGAGTTCTCCAACGTCGAAGGCAGCCATCAGTCCAGTATCGGTCTCTTTCAGGCGCGAGAGTCCTACTACGGAAAACATGGATATGCCGTCCGGCTCGATGGACTTGAACCTGGCATCAACGATCACGCCCGGCAGCGCGCGATTGTTATTCACGGTGCGGACTATGTGAGTGACAGCTGGGTCAGCAAATACGGCCGGATAGGCCGAAGCCACGGTTGTCCTGCGGTGGACAATCAGGCCATCCGCCAGGTGGTTGATAATCTCAAGGGTGGTCAGCTTGTTTTCAAGTACTATCCCGATCAGGAGTGGCTGCACAGTTCAGGTTTCCTCAAGTGCGACAACACAACTCTGGCGGGAAAAAACCTGGAAAAAAGTGGTTGACGGCGCCGGTTGGATCCGTAGAATACGCCTCCGTTGTCGGTAACAGCCGATCAGCATTGCGGGAATAGCTCAGTTGGTAGAGCACAACCTTGCCAAGGTTGGGGTCGCGAGTTCGAATCTCGTTTCCCGCTCCAGATTCAGAAAACCCGGTCTTGAAAAAGGCCGGGTTTTTTCGTATTCAACCACCACAAACCCGGCGCCATGGCTCGTGGTCAGGTATACTCGGCAGCCTGTTTCATATCCTGATTCTGTGGGGGAGGCATGTCCGCCATGAAGGTACATTCACTGTTTATATACCCCGTCAAGTCCCTGTCCGGCATTGAGGTAAGCAGCTTTGACACTGATGATTTCGGCCCGGTCGCCGACAGACGCTGGATGATTGTCGACGATGACCGCCGTTTTGTGACCCAGAGGGAGCATCCGGAGCTGGCGCTGGTTGCTACCGCGCTGGAGGGTGGCAATGTGGTTGTCGACATTCCGGGTGAGGGTGCGTTTCCCCTGATGGCTATTGATGAGACAGATGCGGTCGGCGCAGAGGTTCGGGTCCTGGTCTGGCGTGACTGGGTCAAGGCCGTTATGGGACAGCCTGAAGCCGGCGAGGCGTTAAGCCGGTTCTGCGGCAAGTCTCTCCGGTTTGTCTATATGCCGGACAGTTCATTTCGCCGTGTTGATGCCGGACGGGTGGATGAATACCGGCGTGTAGGCTTTGCTGACGGTTTTCCGTTCCTGATTACCAATACCGCTTCGCTGATGGAGCTGAACGGGCGCCTCGATGCTCCGGTAGAGATGCGCAGGTTCCGGCCCAACATCGTGGTGGAGGGTGCGCAGCCCTGGGATGAGGACAGCTGGCAGCAGCTGACCATTGGCAACAACCGTCTGAGTGTTGTGAAGCCCTGTTCCCGCTGTGTGGTGACCACCGTGGATCCCGCAACGGGCAAAAAGGACGCCGCCTTGCAGCCGCTCAGAACCCTGTCAGGCTATCGCAGGACGCCGGACGGCGTGATCTTCGGCCAGAACGCCATTCATGAATCACCGGGAAGTATCCGGGTTGGTGATCCTGTTACCATCAACAAATCGGAGTCAAAATAAACGTGCCTTTGTTAACGCTGGACTCAGTCTCCCTGGCTTTTGGAATGCACCCGCTGCTGGACCAGGCATCGCTGGTAATCGACGCCGGAGAGCGTGTGTGCCTGTTGGGACGCAATGGCGAAGGCAAGTCGACCCTGCTCAGGATTGTCACTGGGGAAGTGGTGCCTGATGGCGGGGTGGTGCGCCTGGAGGACGGCGCAGTGCTTGCAGTGCTGCCGCAGAACCTGCCATCGGAGGATTCCCGCACAGCCTATGAAGTGGTTGCCGGTGCGTTTCCGGAAACCGGAACCTTGCTGGCGGAATTCCATCAGCTTTCCCAGCATGCGGATGAGTCCAGCCTGGACCGCCTGATGAAAGTCCAGGAGCGTCTGGAAGCCCTGGATGGCTGGCGGCTGGATCAGAAGGTAACCACCATTCTCGGTCAGTACGGTGTCGATCCCGATCAGACACTGAACACGCTGTCCGGCGGCTGGCAACGCCGTGTGTTGCTGGCAAAAGCCCTGGTTGCGGATCCGGACATCCTGTTGCTGGATGAACCCACCAACCACCTCGATGTGCCTGCCATCGCCTGGCTGGAAGAGGCTCTGGGCCAGTTCCGTGGCGCCATGCTGTTTGTCAGCCACGACCGGGCGTTTATCCGGCGCATGGCCACCCGGATTGTTGAGCTGGATCGGGGCAGGCTCGTGAGCTTTGCCGCCACCTATGACCGCTACCTTGAACTGAAGGAAAAAGCGCTGGAAGAGGAAGAGCGTCAGAACGCGCTGTTCGACAAGCGGCTTAAGCAGGAAGAAGCCTGGATTCGCCAGGGTATCAAGGCACGCAGAACTCGCAACATGGGCCGGGTGCGCGCCCTCCGGGCCATGCGCGAGGAACACCGGCAACGGAGAGTCCGTGGCGGTACCGCAAGCTTCGCGGTGGAGGATGCAGCCCGTTCCGGCAAACTGGTTGTTGAAACCCGGGATGCAGGCTTCGCCTATCCTGATGGTACGCCGGTGATCAGCGATATGAACCTGACTATCCTCAGGGGTGACAAGATCGGCCTTGTGGGGGAAAACGGAACCGGCAAAACGACTTTGGTTCGGCTTTTGCTCGGAGACCTGGAACCAACTGAAGGGTCGGTGCGTCTGGGTACCAATCTGCAAGTGGCCTATTTCGATCAGCTTCGCGGGGAGCTGGATCTGACCCGGAATGCCCTGGATAACCTTTCCGAGGGTCGGGAATTCATTGATATTAACGGTCAGAGCAAGCACGTGCTTGGTTATTTGCAGGAGTTCCTGTTCACACCGGAGCGGGCCAGGTCACCGGTCAGTGTGTTCTCTGGTGGTGAACGTGCGAGGCTGCTTCTTGCCAAGCTGTTCAGCAAGCCAGCGAACATTCTGGTGCTTGATGAACCGACCAACGATCTGGATGTGGAAACCCTGGAACTGCTGGAAGAACAGTTGGCGGAATTTGCCGGAACAGTGATCGTGATCAGTCACGACCGGGAGTTTCTTGATAATGTGATCACTGAAACGGTTTTCCTGGATGGATCGGGCAAAGTGCGGGAGTTTGTCGGTGGTTACACCGACTGGCGCCGGCAGGGCGGGCGTTTCCCCTCGGAAGCGACGGGTAATAGGCCGGACAAACAGGACAAAGCCAGAAAATCCGGTAAGGAAACCGCCAAAGAACGTGAACAAAAGGTGCCAGGAAGCGCAAGACAGGCAGCGCCCTCGGAAAAGAGCAAGCCTGTCAAGCTGAGCTATAAACTCAAACTGGAGCTCGAACAGCTGCCCGGGCAGATCGGGGCGCTGGAGCAGGAAGTCGCCGGCCTGAAGGAAAAGATTTCCTCGGCTGATTTTTACTCAGGCCCACCGAACGAAGTCTCGGCCACTCTGGAAGCATTGACGGAAAAGGAAAACCGTCTGGAGAAGGTTATCGAGCGGTGGATGGAGCTGGAAGAACAGGCAAGCCAATGAATATCAATTACGATTTCAGGTTTCAGGACGGGCGTACCGTCGAGTTTACAGTCACTGATCGACCGTCACCGGCGTCCGGGCCTTTGCCCTCGTGGACCAAACTCGGGCATTGTCAGTGCAGTAACTGCCCGTTGAAGGCTTCAGATACGCCTTATTGCCCTGCAGCCACTGAAATGCTGCCTGTTGTCGAAGCATTTCAGGCGGAAGATGCCTACCAGAAGGTTGAGGTGAAGGTTACTGATGAGCGGCGCAGCTACCTGAAACAGACTGCCCTGGAAGAAGCCCTCAGGTCTTTGCTCGGGCTGAAAATGGCAACCAGCGGGTGCCCGGTACTGTCAGAGCTCAAGCCGATGGCTGTGCACCACCTGCCTTTTGCCAATACCGATGAATTTATTATGCGCAGTGTGTCCCATTATCTGCTGCAGCAGTACTTCGCCAAGCGCAATCACCAGGCGCCGGACTGGGATCTGACGGGGCTTGTTGAAAGGAACCAGAGGTTGCAGCTGGTCAATCAGGCCCTTTGGCAGCGTATTCATTCGGTCTGCAAGGGCGACAGTAATCTGAAAGCGTTACTGAACTTCTTTTCGATGGCGTCGAGCGTCAGCTTCTCCCTGGAAAGCCAGCTTCGGAAGCTCGAGGCAAAAATGGGCGGGGAAGGGGGGTAGCAGTCCCGGGCGACAGACCAGGCCCGGGACAACGCCCGGGCTTTCGGTTCCGGAACCCTTAGTGAATCCTGATGGCCAGAACGTCGCACTCAGTACCGTGCAGAACACCGTTGGCAGTTGAGCCCAACAAAAGCTGGAAGCCCTTTCGCCCATGGCTGCCAACAATCACGAGGTCCACGTCCTGCTCTTTGGCAAGCCTGTGAATTTCTGATTCCGGGCGCCCGACCGTAACTACCTGGTTTGTCCTGGAAACTCCGTATTGGTCACCGTAGGTGCCCAGTTGCTCACGGGCGGCTTTGTCGAGCTGATCCTGAAGTTCGGTCAGGTCCATCGGTATATCACCGCCATAGGCGTAGCCAACGGGCTCAACCACATGAACCAGCATCAGCTCCGCCCCATGGGCCTCGCTCATGGCTTTCGCCTTGTTGAGCACCTGTGGGGCTTCTTCCGTCAGGTCAATGGCAACAAGCATTTTCTTGTAGGCGGACATGGCATCGCTCCTTCGCGCGCGGGGTGATATTGTCTTGAGGATAGTACTTTAAATCTAATCGGAAAAGTGTAGCGGGAAACTGACAGGTATCAATAAAGACGGCGGAAAAGCGCTTTTCTGGCAGGCAATTAGGCCCGCCAGAAAAAGAGGAGAGGGTCAGACGTTGCCTTGTAAGAGCTCTATGATGTTGGCCAGCCCCTTCAGGATACCCTTGGAATACCGGTCGATCACGAAGCCCACATTCTTCTCGTTATAGTTGATATAAGAGCCGCGGATAAACTGCCACTTGGATGAGATGCTGTTAAGTGCCGCGTTTAATTCCGGCGAGCCCTGGCCCTGCATAACAGATTCCAGCAATGCATCCAGTTCCCTGGCTTGCTCGTCGAGCGGTGTTTCGGTAGAGGAGCCCTGGAAGGTCTGGGAAACCGAGGAGTTGGTGCGTACCGAATACTTGGCCATCATCTGGGCCATTTTTACAGCGGCAGAACGCGCCGCCTCGACCCGGGGGCTTGTAGCCGTCTGGGAGCTTTCCTGGGCTACCCGATATAACCCGGTCGCCTTCTCGTTCATGGTGAGGGCCTGGTTCGCCATATCGGAAACCAGCCGCAAGTCCGGATAGCCCTGGTTACGCACATCATTGATGTTGCTGCGCATCAGGTTCTTGAACTTGTCGAACTCCTGGTTCAGCCCTTCAATATCTTCGGCAGACAGCACCCCGGAATTACTGCCGGCGATAGAATTCATGGAGTCGTTGGCTGAGTTGATGCCCTGCACAATCTCGTTCAGGGTATCGGTATCGCCGGTTCCACTGAAACGGTAGTAGGCGTCCAGGGCCATGTAATTGCTGACCCGGAAATTATGGAGGTCGGAGAGGAATCCGTCGGCGCCATCCTGGGCGCGGGCACCCAGGGAAGTCAGTGCAAGGAGAATAAGCGCGGCTACAAGAGAGCGTATCCGCAGGTTAGCGTCTTTCATCGGATGGGTCTCCGTACATGCTGTTTTATTATTGTGGACCAAAGTCGTAGATCGAAGGTAAAGTAACTGCGCCGGCCAATCAAGCAGTTTTGGCGGCCTCGGTGTCTGTAAATGTAAACAACTTTGAAATTTGCGTGATGAAGTTCCGGTTTTTTCTTAGAAGTGGCTTCCAGTTAACTGAATCATAACAATTCTGCTGCGTTTTTCTTCGGCTGCCTCCAGCTTTTCGGGGACTTTTGCAGCCCGTCCGAAAGAAACAAATTGACAAACGCGCCGTTTTTTTTCATCGTGTGCCCTCACGATTCAAACGACTGTATGAATTTTTTGAATCGAATGACCGGGCAGTGACCGAAATCTCGCTGCACAAACAGCCGGCCGCGCTGGCGAACTGACAGCGCCACCTGGCTGGAAGCAGTTCCAAACACAGACTGGAGATCAGTTGATGATTTACGAAGGTAAAGCCATCACGGTTAAAGAGATCGAAGGCGGGATCGCTCAGTTGAACTTCGACTTGCAGGGCGAGTCCGTAAACAAGTTCAACCGTCTCACTATTGAAGAGCTCCGCGCCGCGACTGACGCATTGAAAGTGAAAAAGAACCTGAAGGGTCTGGTGGTTACCAGCTCCAAGGACAGCTTCATTGTTGGTGCCGACATTACCGAATTCACCGAGCTGTTTGCCGGTTCGGAAGAGGATCTGGTAGCCAACAACCTCAAGGCCAATGAAGTCTTCAGCGCCGTTGAAGACCTGCCGTTCCCGACCGTTACCGCTATAAATGGTATGGCCCTGGGTGGCGGTTTCGAGATGTGCCTTGCGACCGACTATCGGGTTATGGACAAGACGGCCAGGGTTGGTCTTCCGGAAGTGAAGCTGGGGATCTTCCCGGGCTTCGGCGGTACTGTGCGTCTGTCCCGTCTGGTGGGTGTCGACAACGCGGTTGAGTGGATCAGTGGCGGCACTGAGAACCGCGCGGATGCGGCACTGAAGGTTGGTGCCGTTGACGCCGTGGTTGAGTCCGACAAGCTGGTCGAAGCCGCCGTTGCCATCATTAGCCAGTGCAACGAAGGCAAGCTGGACAACGAAGCCCGTCGTGAAGAGAAGAAGGGCAAGATCAAACTCAATGCCATGGAAAGCATGATGGCATTCGAGATATCCAAGGCGTTTGTTGCCGGCAAGGCTGGCAAGAACTACCCGGCGCCCGTTGAAGCCATCAAGGTGATGCAGAAACACGCCGGCATGACCCGCGACAAGGCGATCGAAGTGGAAGCCAAAGGCTTCGCCAAGATGGCCAAAACCAACGTTGCGGCTTGCCTGGTTGGCCTGTTCCTGAACGATCAGGAGCTCAAGAAGAAGGCCAAGGCCTGGGAGAAGGAAGCCAATGACGTGAACCTGGCTGCCGTCCTCGGCGCCGGCATCATGGGTGGTGGTGTCGCATTCCAGTCTGCCCTGAAGGGCACCCCGATCATCATGAAGGACATCAACCAGGACGGTATCGCACTGGGTCTGAAGGAAGCCAAGAAGCTTCTGGTCAAGCGGGTTGAAAAAGGCAAGATGAAACCTGACCAGATGGCCGATGTACTCAACAGCATCACGCCAACCCTGAACTATGGTGATTTCAAGAACGTAGACCTGGTTGTTGAGGCTGTTGTCGAGAACCCGAAAGTAAAAGATGCTGTTCTGCGTGAGACCGAAGATGCGGTTCGCGACGACGCCATCCTGACCTCGAACACCTCTACCATTTCCATCGACCTGCTGGCCAAGAACCTGAAGCGGCCGGAAAACTTCTGTGGCATGCACTTCTTCAACCCGGTACACATGATGCCGCTGGTTGAGGTTATTCGCGGCGAGAAGACCAGTGATCGCGCCATCGCGACCACCGTGGCCTACGCCAAAGCCATGGGCAAGACTCCGATCGTTGTTAATGATTGCCCGGGCTTCCTGGTTAACCGCGTTCTGTTCCCGTACTTCGGTGGCTTTATTGGCCTGGTGCGTGACGGTGCTGACTTCCAGCATGTTGACAAGGTGATGGAAAAGTTCGGCTGGCCGATGGGTCCTGCGTACCTGTTGGACGTTGTTGGCATGGATACCGGCAAGCACGCCGGCGAAGTGATGGCCGAAGGCTTCCCGGACCGGATGAAGCACGAAGGCACAACCGCCATTGACGTGATGTTCGACAACAACCGTTACGGACAGAAGAACGAGAAGGGCTTCTACAAGTACGAACTGGACCGCAAGGGCAAGCAGAAGAAGGTCGTCGACGAAGAGACCTACAAGCTGCTCGAGCCGGTTGTTCAGGGTAAAAACGAGTTCAGTGAGGAAGATATCATCGCCCGCATGATGATTCCTCTGTGCATGGAAACCGTTCGCTGCCTGGAAGACGGCATTGTCGAAGATCCGGCAGATGCTGATATGGGCCTGATTTTCGGTATCGGCTTCCCGCCGTTCCGTGGTGGTGCCCTGCGCTACATCGATGACATGGGTGTAGACAAGTTCGTCGAACTGGCAGACAAGTTTGCAGATCTCGGTCCTCTGTATCATCCGACTGAGAAACTGCGTGAAATGGCCAAAACTGGCAAAAAGTTCTTTGGCTAACCCTGATTCCGAACGGAGAAAGATCTATGAGCCTTAATCCGAGAGACGTTGTCGTCGTCGATTGCGTGCGGACTCCGATGGGTCGTGCCAAAAACGGCTGTTTCCGGAACGTGCGCGCAGAAACCCTGTCCGCCGCTCTGATTGAAGCGCTGTTTGAGCGCAACCCGAAGCTCGACCCGAAAGAAGTTGAAGATGTGATCTGGGGCTGTGTGAACCAGACCAAGGAACAGGGCTTCAACGTGGCGCGCCAGATTTCCCTGCTGACCCGCATTCCCCACGAGTCCGCGGCCCAGACCGTGAATCGTCTGTGTGGTTCTGCCATGAGCGCGATCCATACCGCTGCCCAGGCCATCATGACCGGCAACGGCGATGTGTTCGTTGTTGGTGGTGTCGAGCACATGGGGCACGTACCCATGACCGAAGGTTTCGACCACAACCCGGCGGCGTCCAAATACTCCGCCAAGGCGTCCAACATGATGGGCCTGACCGCGGAGATGTTGGCAAAGATGCACGGCATCACCCGTGAGCAGCAGGATGAGTTCGGCGCCCGGTCTCACCGCCTGGCCCACGAAGCGACCGTAGAAGGCCGCTTCAAGAACGAAATCGTGCCCATTCAGGGTCACGACGAAAATGGTTTTGTGAAGCTGATCGAAGAAGACGAGACCATTCGTCCGGAAACAACTGCCGAGTCGCTTGGCCAGTTGAAGCCGGCTTTCGACCCGAAGAACGGCACGGTGACTGCCGGTACTTCTTCCCAGTTGACCGACGGCGCTGCCGCCATGGTTCTCATGTCGGCAGAACGTGCTGAAGCCCTGGGCCTGAAACCGGTTGCCAGAATCCGCGGCATGGCCGTTGCCGGTTGTGATCCCGCAATCATGGGCTACGGCCCGGTTCCGGCTACCAAGAAGGCGCTCAAGCGTGCAGGCCTGAAGGTTGAGGATATCGACTTCTGGGAACTGAACGAAGCCTTCGCTGGTCAGTCCCTGCCGGTGCTGAAAGACCTGAAGCTGCTGGGTGTCATGGAGGAGAAAGTGAACCTGAACGGCGGTGCGATTGCCCTGGGCCATCCGCTGGGCTGCTCTGGTGCACGTATCTCCACAACCCTGCTGAACGTCATGCAGGCCAAAGGCGGTAAGCTTGGTGTATCCACCATGTGTATCGGCCTTGGTCAGGGCATTGCGACTGTGTGGGAGCGGCTCTGATTCGGTAAGCTGAATTGGAAACAAGCTCTCAGGAGGCCCGGCAAATGCCGGGCTTTCCTGTCTCTGACCGTGTAAAAAAGCCGGTCATAAACAGAAGAATGGGTTGTCTTGCTTTTCTTGACCCTGTAAAACAATGCACCTATACCAATGTGGCGGCTATTGAGTGTTTTCTAGCCGACTGATTTTACAGCGAGTTTACGGTTTGCTGATTTTTTAACCGATTATCGCCAAGGACACAGATCTCTGATATGGGTAAAAGTCTCGTTATTGTCGAGTCGCCAGCGAAAGCGAAGACCATCAACAAATACCTGGGCTCCGACTTCATCGTCAAGTCGAGCGTCGGGCATATTCGTGATCTCCCCGTCAGTGGTAGCGGGTCGCAGTCCGATCCCAAGGAGCGGGCCAGACAGGCTGCGGCCACCCGGAAGATGAGCCCGGACGAGAAGGCCACGCACAAGAAGCGTAAGGCCCGGGAACAGCTGGTCGCGCGGATGGGTGTGGATCCGGATCAGGACTGGAGTGCCCGTTATGAGATTCTTCCCGGCAAGGAAAAGGTGGTCAGCGAACTCAAGCGCCTGGCGAAGTCTGCAGACCATATCTATCTGGCAACGGATTTGGACCGTGAAGGGGAGGCCATCGCCTGGCACTTGCAGGAAGCGATTGGTGGTGAGCCGGAAAAATACCGGCGCGTGGTGTTCAACGAGATCACCAAGCGCGCCATTCAGGAAGCGTTCAAGGACCCCGGCAATCTCGACACAAACCGTGTGAATGCCCAGCAGGCAAGGCGGTTCCTGGACCGTGTCGTGGGCTATATGGTATCTCCGCTGTTGTGGGCCAAGATTGCCCGTGGCTTGTCGGCGGGCCGGGTTCAGTCGGTCGCAGTGCGGATGATTGCGGAGCGGGAACGGGAGATCCGGAAATTTGTACCGGAGGAGTTCTGGCAGCTCCATGCCGACCTCGCGTCCGAAAGAGCTGACCAACCGGTTCGGTTTGAAGTAACCCGCTATGATGACAAGCCCTACCGGCCCGTTAACGAGCAACAAAGCACCGAGCACGTTAATCGCCTGAAGGCCGGCGACTTCAAGGTTGCCAGGCGCGAGGACAAACCGACCCGGTCCCGGCCGTCGGCACCCTTTATTACCTCTACGCTGCAGCAGGCTGCAAGCAACCGCATGGGGTTCAGTGTCAAGAAAACGATGATGCTGGCACAGCGCTTGTACGAAGCTGGCTTCATTACCTACATGCGTACCGACTCCACCAACCTGAGTCAGGACGCGGTCAACGGTTGCCGGGATTTCATTCAAAAGCAGTTCGGGGGCAAGTACCTGCCAGAGAAGCCGCGGGTTTACGGCAGCAAGGAGGGTGCCCAGGAGGCCCACGAGGCGATTCGCCCAACCGAAGTCAGTCGTCGCCCGGCGGATATCAGCGGCCTTGAGAAGGATGCAGAGAAGCTTTACGACCTGATCTGGCGACAGTTTATTGCCTGCCAGATGTCGGATGCCGAGTTCCTGAGTACATCCATTGTGGTGGCGAATGGAGATTACGAGCTGCGTACCCGTGGCCGGATCATCAGGTTTGACGGTTTTCTCAAGGCGGCCCCCCAGGCTGCCAAAAAAGACGAGGACGTCTCGTTGCCGGATATTCAGGTGGACGACGTTCTGGATCTGAAAAAACTGGACCCGAGCCAGCACTTTACCAAGCCTGCACCCAGGTACACGGAAGCCAGTCTGGTTAAAGAGCTTGAAAAGCAGGGTATTGGCCGTCCTTCGACTTATGCCTCCATCATTTCCACCATCCAGGATCGTGGCTATGTGCGGTTACAGAACCGCCGGTTCTATGCCGAAAAGATGGGCGAAATCGTTACCGAGCGACTGTCGGAGTCGTTCCCGAACCTGATGGATTTCGACTTCACCGCGAAGATGGAGGACGAGCTGGATGAGATTGCCGAAGGTGAGGTCCAGTGGAAAAAGGTACTGAATGATTTTTATGGCCGTTTCCGGCAACAGCTGGAAAAGGCCGAAAGTGCGGAAGATGGCGGCATGCGCGCCAACACGCCTACAGAAACCGATATTCCATGCCCCAGCTGTGGTCGCAACATGCAGATCCGGGTCGCCAGCACGGGCGTGTTCCTGGGCTGTTCTGGGTATTCATTGCCTCCGAAAGAGCGTTGTAAAACCACCATTAACCTGGTTTCAGGTGATGAAGTGGTCAGTGCGGATGATGATGTCGAGGGTGAAGGTGAAACCCGCCTGCTTCGGAAGAAACGGCGTTGTCCGAAATGCGGTACTGCCATGGACAGCTACCTCATTGACGAAACCCGAAAATTGCACGTGTGTGGTAACAACCCGGATTGTTCAGGCTACGAAGTGGAAAAGGGCACCTTCCGCATTAAGGGTTACGACGGTCCGACACTCGAGTGCGACAAGTGCGGTTCCGAAATGCAGCTTAAAACAGGCCGGTTCGGCAAGTATTTTGGCTGCACCAACACTGAGTGCAAGAATACTCGTAAGCTACTGAAAAGCGGGGAGCCGGCACCGCCCAAGATGGATCCGGTGCCGATGCCGGAGTTGCAGTGCCAGAAGGTGGATGACACTTATGTACTCCGGGATGGCGCCTCAGGCTTGTTCCTCGCGGCCAGCAAATTCCCGAAAAACCGGGAAACCCGGCCGCCGCTGGTGATGGAGATCAAACCGCACCGGAAGGAGATCGACCCGAAATACGACTACCTGATGGATGCGCCCGAGCATGATCCGGAAGGCAATCCGACGGTGATCCGCTACAGCCGAAAGACCAGGGAGCAGTACGTCATGTCCGAGAAGGACGGCAAGGCGACGGGCTGGTCTGCGTGGTATGTAAACGGGAAATGGCAGCCGCAGGACAAGAAAAAGTAGTTCGGTTGAACATGGGGTCAGATGAAACGGGGTCAGATGAAACTTTCATCTGACCCCGTTTCATCTGACCCCGTTTTCAGCCTTTACCGGAACTTCCTCAACCTCTGAATGAGCGACGACGTATCCCAGCGTTTTCCGCCCATCGACTGTACATCGGCGTAGAACTGATCCACCAGAGCGGTCACCGGCAGCGACGCGTTCACCTTGCGCGCCTCCTCCAGGCAGATCCCCAGATCCTTCCGCATCCAGTCCACCGCGAAGCCATGTTCAAACTCCCCGGCAATCATGGTGCCGGAGCGGTTTTCCATTTGCCAGGATTGGGCGGCGCCTTTGGAAATGACGTTCACCACTTTGGCGACATCCAGTTCCGCCTGTTCGGCAAAATGCAGTGCCTCTGACAGGCCCTGTACCAGGCCGGCAATGGCAATCTGGTTCACCATCTTGGTTTTCTGGCCGCTGCCGGCAGGGCCCATCAGGTTGAGCGCACGGGCGTAGTGTTTCATGACGGGTTCGGCTTTGGCGTAGTCTGCTTCGGAACCGCCGCACATGATGGTCAGTTTGCCGTTTTCAGCGCCCTGCTGGCCACCGGAAACCGGCGCATCGACAAAACCCATCCCGTTGCGGCGGGCGGCCTCGGCGAGGTGTTCGGCAATGCTGGCGGAGGCCGTGGTGTGGTCGACCAGGACAGCGCCCTCGGGGGCATTGGCAAGAATGCCTTCATCGCCTTCGTACACGGCCTTCAGGTCGGTATCGGCGCCAACGCAGGTCAGGACGATATCCGCGCCTTTAACCGCCTCAGCAATGGTGGCGCAGCTGGTTCCGGGGTAATCATTGGCCCATTGCCCGGATTTGGCGGATGTCCGGTTCCAGACCCTGACGGTGAGCCCGGCTTTGGCCAGGTGACCCGCCATCGGATACCCCATGACCCCCAGGCCGATAAATGCTGCTGTAGACATTGCTTTCTCCTCCTGTGTTTTTGTCGGGTTAACTTATCATAGAAGAGTGGGGCAGGCGGTGAATAAAAAAGGCCGCTGAATCAGCGGCCTTTGCATGGCGAATCCGGTGGGCCGGATTTATGTTTTCGGGTAGTCCCGCTTGTCTGAGCCGGTATACAGCTGGCGCGGACGGCCGATGCGGTAATCGCCGCTGACCATCTCGTTCCAGTGCGAGAACCAGCCGATGGTCCGCGACATGGCAAAGATAACGGTGAACATGGATGTGGGGATGCCAATAGCCTTGAGAATCAGGCCGGAGTAGAAGTCCACGTTCGGGTAAAGTTTGCGCTGGACGAAATACTCGTCTTCCAGCGCAATTTTCTCGAGGCGCCGGGCGATCTTCAACTGCGGATCGTTCTCCAGGCCCAGTTCGGTCAGGACTTCGCGAGCGGTTTCGGCCATGACCTTGGCGCGCGGGTCGAAGTTCTTGTAAACGCGGTGACCGAAGCCCATCAGCCGGAACGGGTCGTCCTTGTCCTTGGCTTTGGCAATGAACTTCTCGATATTGGATTCGTCGCCGATTTCCGCCAGCATGTCCAGAACGGCTTCGTTAGCGCCGCCGTGAGCCGGCCCCCAGAGGGCTGCAATGCCGGACGCAATGCAGGCGTAGGGGTTGGCGCCGGTAGATCCGGCAAGGCGTACGGTGGACGTGGACGCGTTCTGCTCGTGATCCGCGTGCAGGATGAAGATCTTGTCCATGGCCTTGGACAGGATCGGATTTGGCTTGTACTCCGCGCAGGGCACGCCAAACATCATCTGCAGGAAGTTCTCGGAGTAGGACAGATCATTGCGCGGATACATGAATGGCTGGCCGAGGCTGTACTTGTAGCACCAGGCAGCGATGGTCGGCATTTTCGCGATCAGGCGATGGGCCGTAATCTGGCGCTGTTTCTCGTCGGTCACATCCATCTGGTCGTGGTAGAACGCCGACAATGCACCCACAACACCACACATGATGGCCATCGGGTGCGCGTCACGGCGGAAACCCTGGAAGAAGTTCCGCATCTGGTCGTGCAGCATGGTGTGGTTCTTGATGGTGTCGTGGAACTGCTTGTTCTCTTCGGCGCTGGGCAGCTCGCCATGGAGCAGGAGATAGCAGACCTCAAGGTAGTCCGAGTGCTCGGCCAGCTGTTCAATCGGGTAGCCGCGGTGCAGGAGAACACCGTTTTCACCGTCAATGTAAGTAATGGCCGATTCGCAGGCTGCTGTGGATACGAATCCCGGATCGTATGTGAAAACGCCTTCCTGGACTAGGCCTCGTACGTCGATAACGTCAGGGCCGACGGTGCCGGAATAAACCGGTAGCTCAATGGACTTGTCCCCCACCGAGAGCGTGGCTTTCCTGTCGGTCATGGTGCTCTCCTATTTATCAGCTTTGACAGCTTTATCTACATTTATAGATGCGCTAGAAGGCGCGTATTATCGCAAAACTGGCGGCAAAATATAGGGCGTTGGCTTTTTTTGTCAATGGAAGAGTCAGGAAAAGCCGGAATTTGACGGCGGATGTAAATGAGGGATATCCCGAATAGCAGCGGATCCGGGCAGGAAAAAAATTTGTCAATCATCCATAAGGCTTGCTTAACCCCCTGAAATACCCGGCCTGTGCGACGTTGCAGGTTTGTAATTGCTTAGGGTACTCCTTATAATCCCTAGCCCGGAATCGGGGATAAATCTTTTTACGGTGCCTGTAATTGGCGGGTTGCCGGCGAGACTTCCTCCCTCCTGAGCCAATCGTGTGCCGGTTTCGTATCTGCACGCTGATCCTTACATACCAACCATCCGCACCCGGTTTTCCGGTCCCGCGGATCCAAGAGAGAGTGTGAGAGCGCTGTGAATAGCAAACGACCAGTAAATCTCGATCTCAGCAAGTTTCATTTTCCGCTGCCAGCCATTACGTCCATATTGCACCGCATCACCGGCATCATCATTTTTGTTGGTGTTGCGTTCATGCTATACGGACTCCAGCTTTCCCTGTCCGGGGAAGAGGGCTTCAGCCGCGTAAGTGAACTGCTGGACAGCTTCCTTGCCAGGCTGATCACCTGGGGCATCTTGTCTGCTCTGTTGTACCACCTGGTTGCAGGTATCAAACACCTGTTCATGGATATGGGCATTGGTGAAGAGCTCGAGAGCGGCCGCCTCGCCTCGAAGATCACGATTGTGGTTTCCGTTATTCTCATCGTTCTGGCAGGAGTCTGGGTATGGTAAACAGCGTCACGAACCTGGGTCGCAGTGGTGTTTTCGACTGGCTGATCCAGCGGGTAACTGCCTACGTACTTGCTTTGTATACAATTTTCCTGTTCGGCTTTCTGCTGACCTCTGATGTCAACTACGACACCTGGTCGGCCCTGTTTGATCAGACCTGGTTCCGTATCTTTACCCTGCTG
Organism: Marinobacter sp. B-21; assembly: GCF_056857895.1. Lineage (NCBI taxonomy): Bacteria > Pseudomonadati > Pseudomonadota > Gammaproteobacteria > Pseudomonadales > Marinobacteraceae > Marinobacter > Marinobacter sp. B-21. The sequence goes on along the minus strand of NZ_JBSXNZ010000070.1, from coordinate 37,521 downwards.
GCACTGCTTTCTATCGGTGCGCACGCTTGGGTAGGTCTCTGGACGGTAACCACTGACTACATCAAGGCCGTGGGCCCGAGGTTTATAGTGCAGGCAGCTTGTGGTCTGACCATGTTTGTATATGTGGTCTGGGGCATTCAGATTCTTTGGGGGCTTTAATTGATGGCTAATATCAAGACCATGTCTTACGACGCGATCGTTATCGGTGGTGGCGGTTCTGGAATGCGTGCTGCGCTGCAGCTGACAGAGTCTGGTGTCAATACTGCATGTATTACCAAGGTATTCCCGACCCGCTCGCACACGGTGTCTGCCCAGGGCGGGATTACCTGCGCGATCGCAAGTGCCGATCCCAACGACGACTGGCGCTGGCACATGTATGACACGGTGAAAGGTTCGGACTACATCGCCGACCAGGACGCCGTTGAATATATGTGCTCGGTCGGCCCTCAGGCCGTCTTTGAGCTGGAGCACATGGGGCTGCCGTTCTCCCGTACCGAACAGGGTCGTATCTATCAGCGTCCGTTTGGTGGCCAGTCCAAGGGTCCGGATAACCCGACTCAGGCGGCGCGTACCTGTGCCGCGGCCGACCGTACCGGTCATGCGCTTCTGCACACTCTCTATCAAGCCAACATCAAGGGTGGGACCACCTTCCTTAATGAGTGGTATGCGGTAGATCTCGTCAAGAACAGCAAGGATGAGGTTGTTGGTGTTGTTGCCATTGAGGTTGAAACCGGTGAAGTGGTTTACATCAAGTCCAAGGCGACGGTTCTGGCGACAGGCGGTGCAGGCCGTATTTACGCATCGACAACGAATGCCCTGATTAATACTGGTGATGGAGCCGGCATGGCGCTGCGCGCCGGTTTCCCGATGCAGGATATGGAGATGTGGCAGTTCCACCCGACTGGTATCTACGGTGCCGGTACGCTGGTAACGGAAGGTTGTCGGGGTGAGGGCGGTTACCTGATCAACGCTGAAGGTGAACGCTTCATGGAGCGCTATGCTCCGAACGCAAAAGATCTGGCGGGCCGTGATGTTGTCGCCCGGGCGATGGTCATCGAGATTCTGGAGGGGCGCGGTTGTGGACCCGAGAAGGACCACGTTCTGCTGAAGCTGGACCATCTGGGTGAAGAAACCCTGAATCTGCGTCTGCCAGGCATCTGCGAGCTGTCCCGTACCTTTGCCCATGTGGATCCGGTGAAAGAGCCGATTCCGGTGGTTCCGACCTGTCACTACATGATGGGCGGCATCCCGACCAACGTCGGTGGTCAGGCCCTGACCCAGGACGAAAATGGTAATGACAAGGCAATTCCCGGGCTGTTCGCGTGTGGTGAGGCGGCCTGTGTATCGGTACACGGTGCCAACCGTTTGGGCGGTAACTCCCTTCTGGATCTGGTTGTGTTTGGTCGCGCAGCTGGTCTGCACATCGAAGAGCAGCTGCGTGGCGGATTCGAGGTAGACGGCGCCAGCGAGGAGGACATCAAGCGTGCCATGGCTCGCCTCGACCGTCTGAGCAATGCCTCTGAGGGTGAAAGTGTGGCCGAGGTTCGCAAGGATCTCCAGAACTGCATGCAGCTGTATTTTGGTGTATTCCGTGACGGTAAGAGCATGGAAGAGGGTCTGAAAAAGCTGGAAGCCATCGGTGAGCGTGTTCGTAACACCAGACTGGCAGATACCAGCAACGCCTTTAACACTGCCCGCATTGAAGCGCTGGAGTTGGACAACCTGTACGAAGTGGCTTTGGCTACCGCCATTTCAGCCATTGAGCGTAAGGAAAGCCGGGGTGCCCATGCCCGGAATGACTTCACCGAACGTGACGATGAAAACTGGCTGAAGCACTCCATGTACTTCCCGCTGGACAAGCGTGTTGGTAAGCGTGATGTGAATTTTGCGCCGAAGACCGTAGACACGTTTGAGCCGAAGATCCGGACTTACTAAGGGGGACGTTGAAAATGTTAGTAAGCCTTTATCGTTATAACCCGGAAACCGACAATGCGCCTTATATGCAGGACGTGGATGTCGAGATTCCGGCAGGTAAGGATCTGATGGTCCTCGATGTTCTGAACCTCATCAAGGAGCGTGATCCCTCGATGGCCTACCGCCGTTCCTGCCGTGAAGGCGTTTGTGGCTCGGATGGCATGAACATGAACGGCAGGAACGGCCTGGCCTGCATCACGCCCGTTTCCCAGGTTGTGAAGAATGACAAGCTGGTGCTACGGCCGCTGCCGGGTCTGCCTGTCATTCGTGATCTGGTGGTCGATATGAGCCTCTTCTACAAGCAGTACGAAAAGGTCATGCCGTACCTGGTGAACGACAAGCCGGCGCCAGCCATCGAACGCCTTCAGTCTCCCGAGGACCGGGAAAAGCTGGACGGTCTGTACGAGTGTATTCTCTGTGCCTGCTGTTCCACAGCCTGCCCGTCGTTCTGGTGGAATCCGGACAAGTTTATCGGCCCGGCAGGGCTGCTGCAGGCTTACCGCTTCCTCGCAGATAGCCGCGACACCGCTCAGGCAGAGCGTCTTGCCAATCTGGATGACCCGTTCAGTGTTTTCCGCTGCCGGGGCATCATGAACTGTGTCAGTGTCTGCCCGAAGGGCCTGAACCCCACAAGGGCTATCGGCCACATTCGGAATCTTCTGCTGCAACGGGCCACTTAAGCGGCAGGAGTTCAGACAGACGCTATACTGTTCTGACAAGGTTAGTACCCGGAAGGCCCCGCAATTTGCGGGGCCTTCAACCAAAGGCTTATAGTCAAAAGTCTTACCCGGGTGCACACTACGCAAGCCGTGGCGGGAACTTATCAAGTTTTCACCCCGCTTTGCTGAGTACAAAAACCACCGGGGAACGGAAAACATCCATGTCGGGTGTGGTGGCCAAAGTCGATCCCGTAAAAACCCGTATTGACTGAGAATTACCCCTGGCCGACCATACCGGGCTCCCCGCACCAGCCCAAGGTGAGCTATTCAAGATGCACGAAAGCATAATGGAGCAGTTATGGCAGACTTCCCACCTGCAGGGTGGTAATCTCGCCTATGTTGAACAGCTTTTTGAAACCTACCTGACAGACCCCAATGCCGTTCCTGAAGAATGGCGAAGCTATTTTGACAAGCTTCCCAGTGTCGATGGCTATCAGGGCCGTGACATTGCGCACTCTTCCATCCGCGAACAGTTTGAACACATCTCTCGCAATCAGCGCTTTCTCACCAGCGGCGGTGTTCCCGCCAGTGCTACGTCCGACGCAGACAAAAAGCAGATTCGTGTTCTCCAGCTGATCAACGCCTTCCGTTTCCGTGGTCATCAGGAAGCAAAGCTGGATCCGCTCGGCGTATGGCAGCGTCCTCAGGTAGAGGATCTGGATCCGTCGTTTCACGAACTTTCGGATTCCGATAACGATCTCGAATTCCATACCGGCTCCCTGAATCTTGGCTCCGAGACCATGAAGCTCGGAGACATCGTTAAGGGGCTGCGTCAGACTTATTGCGAGAGTATCGGCGCGGAATACATGCACGTCGTCGATACCCGCATCAAGCGTTGGTTTCAGCAGCGTATGGAACCGGTTCGCTCACGGCCGGAGTACGAGGCGAAGACCCGCAAGCATATCCTGGAGCGCCTGACCGCCGCCGAGGGTCTGGAGAAATACCTGGGCTCCCGTTATCCGGGCGTGAAGCGTTTTGGCCTTGAAGGTGGCGAGAGTCTGATTCCCTGCCTGGATGAGCTGATCCAGCGTGCAGGCTCATACGGCGCCAAAGAGATTGTTCTTGGTATGGCACACCGTGGCCGCCTGAACGTTCTGGTGAACACCCTCGGCAAAAACCCGAAAGAACTGTTCGACGAGTTTGAAGGCAAGAAGCTGGCTGCTTCCGGTTCCGGTGACGTGAAATACCATCAGGGCTTCTCATCCAACGTGATGACCCCCGGCGGTGAGGTTCACCTTGCCATGGCCTTTAACCCGTCTCACCTGGAGATCGTGTCTCCGGTGGTTGAAGGTTCTGTTCGCGCCCGCCAGACCCGTCGCAATGACAATGAAGGCAGCAAGGTCGTTCCGATCATCATGCACGGCGATGCGGCCTTTGCCGGTCAGGGCGTGGTGATGGAGACTTTCCAGATGTCCCAGACCCGTGGTTTCGGTGTTGGCGGCACCATCCATATCGTCATCAACAACCAGGTCGGCTTCACCACCAGCAAGCAGGAAGACGCGCGGTCTACGGAATACTGTACCGACGTCGCCAAGATGATCCAGGCACCGATCCTGCACGTGAATGCGGACGATCCTGAAGCGGTTATGTTCGTTACCCAGATGGCCATGGATTACCGCAACGAGTTCAAAAACGACGTGGTTATTGATCTGGTGTGCTACCGCCGCCGCGGTCATAACGAAGCGGATGAGCCTGCAGCGACCCAGCCGGTCATGTATGGGAAGATCCGCAAGCTGAAAACGACCCGCAACCTCTATGCTGACCAGCTGATGGAGGCTGGTGTGATCAGCGAGAACGAAGCCAAGCAGATGGAGAACGACTACCGTGATGCGCTGGATAACGGCGAGCACGTGGTCAAGTCGCTGGTCAAGGAGCCCAACAAGGAGCTCTATGTCGACTGGACGCCGTACCTCGGTCACGAGTGGACCGCCAAGTGCAAATCCAGTGTGGCCCTGAAGACGATCCAGAAGCTCGGTAAGAAGCTGACCTCGGTTCCGGAGGGGTTCAGTATCCAGCGTCAGGTTTCCAAGATTGTTTCAGATCGCGAGAAGATGACGGCAGGTGCCTTGCCCATTAACTGGGGTTATGGCGAGGTTATGGCTTATGCAACGCTGATAAACGAGGGCCATCCGATTCGTATTACGGGTCAGGACGTCGGCCGGGGTACGTTCTCCCATCGTCACGCGGTGTTGCATAATCAGAAAGATGGTTCAACGCACATTGCGCTTGAGCAACTGTCCGAAGACCAGCCGAAGTTCGAGCTCTACGACTCACTGCTCTCTGAAGAAGCCGTCATGGCGTTCGAGTACGGCTATTCAACCACCGCGCCGGACGGCCTTGTGGTCTGGGAAGCGCAATTCGGTGACTTTGCCAACGGCGCCCAGGTGGTGATCGACCAGTTCCTGACCAGTGGTGAGCACAAGTGGGGGCGCCTCTGTGGTTTGACCCTGCTGCTGCCGCACGGCTACGAAGGTCAGGGGCCAGAGCACAGTTCGGCACGTCTTGAGCGGTTCCTGCAGCTGTCTGCCGAACACAACATCCAGGTATGTGTGCCGACAACGCCGTCCCAGGTGTTCCACATGCTTCGTCGTCAGGTCAAGCGCCCACTGCGCAAGCCATTGGTCGCAATTACGCCGAAGAGCCTGTTGCGGCACAAGGAAGCTACGTCTGATCTGGATGATCTGACCAGCGGCACCTTCCAGACGGTACTTCCCGAGAAGGAGCCGTCGGACCCGAAGAAAGTGACGCGCCTGATCATGTGCAGCGGCAAGGTGTATTTCGATCTCCTGGAGAAAAAGAAAGCCGCCGAGCGCGACGACGTCGCCATCGTTCGCATCGAGCAGCTCTATCCGTTCCCGGGTGATGATCTTGATGAACTCCTGAGCCATTACAGCAAGCTCAAGCACGTTGTCTGGTGCCAGGAAGAGCCGATGAACCAGGGTGCCTGGTACTGCAGCCAGCATCACATGCGTAATGCCCTGCATCGCAAGAATCCCAAGCTGTACCTTCAGTATGCCGGTCGTGATGCTTCCGCTGCGCCTGCCTGTGGGCATATGTCTGCGCACATTGAAGAGCAGAAGAAACTGGTTAACGACGCGTTTGAAATTTGACGAGCTACCGAACTAAGGATCTGTAATGTCAACTGAGATTAAAGCCCCCGTTTTCCCGGAGTCGGTCGCAGAGGGTACTGTCGCGACCTGGCACAAGCAGCCGGGTGAAGCCTGTTCACGCGACGAACTGATTGTCGATATCGAAACCGACAAGGTCGTTCTTGAAGTTGTAGCGCCTGCTGATGGCGTTATTGAAGAAATTCTCAAGAACGAAGGCGATACCGTTGAAAGCGGTGAAGTCGTCGGCAAGTTCAAGGCAGGCGCAGTGGGCGAATCCAAGCCTGCGGAAAGCAAGAAAGAAGAGAGCAGGGAAGAGGCTCCGAAGGAAGGGGCCAAGAGCGATGCCGCTTCCGGCGATGCCATCCTGAGCCCGGCGGCCCGTAAGCTGGCCGAAGAAAACAACGTTGACCCGAACGCGGTCAAGGGTACCGGCAAAGATGGCCGTGTAACCAAGGAAGACGTTCAGAGCCACGTGGAAAGCGCGAAGTCTTCCAGCGGTGCAGCAGTGCCCAAGCCGGCTGCCGATATGCCAGAGGTGAGTGTGTCCTCCGGCGAACGGCCGGAGAAGCGTGTCCCGATGACCCGCCTGCGTGCCAGCATCGCCAAGCGACTGGTTAACGCGCAGCAGAGCGCTGCCATGCTGACAACCTTCAACGAAGTCAACATGGCACCGATCATGGAGCTGCGCAAGCAATACCAGGACAGCTTCGTCAAACGCCACGGTATCAAGCTGGGCTTCATGTCCTTCTTTACCAAGGCGGCGACCGAAGCCCTGAAGCGCTTCCCTGCGGTAAACGCGTCTATTGACGGTAACGACATGGTTTACCACGGTTATCAGGATATTGGTGTGGCGGTATCCACCGATCGTGGTCTCGTCGTTCCGGTACTTCGCGATTCCGACGCCATGGGTCTGGCCGACATCGAGAAAAAGATTGTCGAGTACGGCACCAAGGCCAAAGAGGGCAAGCTTGCCATTGAGGATATGACTGGCGGAACCTTCACCATTACTAACGGTGGTATTTTCGGTTCCCTGATTTCCACGCCAATCCTGAATCCGCCGCAAACCGCTATTCTGGGTATGCACAAGATTCAGGAGCGTCCGATGGCAGTAAACGGGAAGGTGGAAATCCAGCCAATGATGTATCTGGCGCTTTCCTACGACCACCGTATGATTGATGGCAAGGAAGCAGTTCAGTTCCTTGTTGCGATCAAGGAAATGCTTGAAGACCCGGCACGTATTCTGCTGGACGTCTGAGCCGACACTTAACGAATCGGAAAACGGGATTAATTATGTCTGATAAGTACGACGTCATTGTCATTGGTGCAGGCCCGGGGGGCTACGTGGCCGCCATCAAAGCGGCGCAGCTCGGTCTCAAGACCGCGTGTGTTGAATCCTGGACCGCAGAAGACGGCAAAGCGCAGGTGCTTGGCGGCACCTGTCTGAATGTTGGTTGCATTCCCTCCAAGGCGCTGCTGGAGATTTCTCACAAGTTTGAGGAGGCCAACCACGACTACGAGATGCAGGGCATCATCGCGAAGGATGTCAAAATGGACATCTCGAAGATGATGGAGCGCAAGAGTGGCATCGTTAAGCAGCTGACCGGCGGGATCGCGGGTCTGTTCAAGTCCAACGGTGTGACATCCATCCACGGTCACGGCAAACTGCTGGCAAACCGAAAGGTGGAAGTAACCGACAAAGACGGCAAGGCCAAGACCTACGAAGCCGAAAACGTGATTCTGGCGACCGGCTCCAAGCCGATCCAGATTCCGCCTGCGCCATTTGATGGCGACTACATCGTCGATTCTGAGGGTGCTCTGGAGTTCAGCGAAGTACCCAAGCGTCTTGGTGTTATCGGCGCCGGTGTTATCGGCCTCGAGCTCGGCAGTGTATGGGCCCGTCTGGGTTCTGAAGTAACCGTCCTGGAAGCCCAGGACACCTTCCTGCCGGTGGTGGACCAGCAGGTTGCGAAGGACGCAATGAAGCAGTTCCAGAAACAGGGGCTGAACATTGTCATGGGCGCGCGAATGACTGGCGCGGAAGTGAAGCGCAAGCTGGTGAACGTGACCTATGAGGATTCCAAGGGCAAGCACGAAGCCAAGTTCGATAAGCTGATTGTTGCCGTTGGTCGTCGTCCTTACACCGACAACCTGCTGTCTGAGGATGCCGGTGTCCAGATGGACGAGCGTGGCTTTATCTTCGTGGATGATAACTGCAAAACCGAAGCGCCGGGTGTCTGGGCTATAGGTGACGTGGTTCGTGGCCCGATGCTGGCTCACAAGGCTTCTGAAGAAGGCATTATGGTTGCCGAGCGTATTGCCGGGCACAAGCCTCAGGTCAATTACGACTGCATCCCGAACGTGATCTACACCGCGCCGGAAGTGGCCTGGGTCGGCAAGACTGAAGAGCAGCTCAAGGCCGAAGGTGAGGAATACAACGTGGGTACCTTCCCGTTTGCCGCCAATGGCCGTGCCATGGCTGCAAACTCGGCATCCGGCCTGGTCAAGATCATTGCTGATGCGAAAACCGACCGTATCGTCGGGTTCCATGTGGTTGGTCCCCAGGCTTCAGAGATCGTTGCCCAGGGCGTAATCGCCATGGAATTCGGTTCCAGTGCCGAAGATCTGGCCCTGACCTGCTTCGCACATCCGACTCTGTCCGAGTCCGTGCATGAGGCAGCTCTGGCCGTCGGTGGTGGCGCGATTCATATTGCCAACCGCCGCAAGAAGAAGTAACGCAAACCAGGAATTTTTTAATTCGGGACATTAACTATGAATTTGCATGAATATCAGGGCAAGCAGCTTTTCGCTGAATATGGCCTGCCAGTATCCAAGGGCATTGCCTGTGATACTCCGAAAGAAGCAGTCGACGCAGCCGGTGAAATCGGCGGTGACGCATGGGTGGTCAAGGCTCAGGTGCACGCGGGTGGCCGTGGTAAGGCTGGCGGTGTCAAGCTGGTCAAGAGCAAAGACGAGATCCGTGAGTTTGCCGAGAACTGGCTGGGCAAGAAGCTGGTAACCTATCAGACTGACGAAAATGGCCAGCCGGTCAGCAAGATTCTGGTTGAATCCCTCACTGACATCGACCAGGAACTGTACCTCGGAGCCGTTGTAGACCGTGGCACCCGCCGTATCGTGTTCATGGCCTCCACCGAAGGCGGTGTTGAGATCGAGAAGGTTGCCGAGGAAACCCCCGAGAAGATCCTGAAAGCGGAAATCGATCCGCTGGTCGGCGCGCAGCCTTACCAGGGCCGCGAACTGGCGTTCAAGCTGGGTCTCGAAGGCAAGCAGATCGGACAGTTCACCAAGATTTTCCTGGGTCTGGCCAAGCTGTTTGAAGAGTGCGATCTGGCACTGGTTGAGATCAACCCGCTGGTGATCACGCCGGCCGGTGATCTGCACTGCCTGGACGCCAAGATCGGTGTCGACGGTAACGCGTTGTACCGTCAAAAGAAAATCCACGAGATGCACGATCCTTCCCAGGAAGATTCCCGTGAAGCGGAAGCGGCCAAGTGGGAACTCAACTACGTAGCCCTGGAAGGCAACATCGGTTGTATGGTTAACGGTGCCGGCCTGGCCATGGGTACCATGGACATCATCAAGCTGTCCGGTGGCCAGCCTGCCAACTTCCTGGATGTTGGGGGCGGTGCGACCAAAGAGCGCGTTTCCGAAGCGTTCAAGATCATCCTGTCTGACGACAATGTCCAGGCGGTTCTGGTCAACATCTTCGGTGGTATCGTTCGCTGCGACATGATCGCAGAGGGCATTATCGGTGCCGTCAAGGAAGTGGGCGTTAAGGTTCCTGTGGTGGTTCGCCTTGAAGGCAATAACGCCGAAGTAGGCATCAAGGTACTCGCCGAAAGCGGCCTGAATATCATTGCCGCCACCAGTCTGTCGAATGCGGCAGAGCAAGTCGTTAAAGCCGCAGGGGGTAAATAATGAGCATCCTGATCAACAAAGACACCAAGGTTATCTGTCAGGGCTTTACCGGCGCGCAGGGCACCTTCCACTCAGAGCAGGCGATTGCCTACGGCACAAAGATGGTTGGCGGTGTAAGCCCCGGCAAGGGCGGCACTGAGCATCTGGGACTGCCGGTGTTCAACACCGTGCGTGACGCGGTTGAGAAAACCGGTGCCGAAGCGACCGTTATCTACGTTCCGGCGCCGTTCTGTAAAGACGCCATCATCGAAGCGGCCGATGCCGGTATTCAGCTGATCGTCTGTATCACTGAAGGCATCCCGACCATCGATATGCTGTACGCCAAGGAATATGTGGATCGCAAGGGCGTTCGCATGATTGGTCCCAACTGCCCGGGGGTTATCACTCCGGACGAGTGCAAGATCGGCATCATGCCTGGCCACATCCACAAGAAGGGCAAGGTTGGTATCGTGTCCCGTTCAGGCACCCTGACGTACGAAGCGGTCAAGCAGACCACGGACTTCGGTTACGGTCAGTCCACCTGTATCGGTATCGGTGGTGACCCGATCCCCGGCTCCAACTTCATCGACATCCTGGCGCTGCTTCAGGAAGATCCTGAAACCGAAGCCATTGTGATGATCGGCGAGATCGGCGGTACCGCCGAGGAAGAAGCGGCGGCCTACATCAAGCAGAACGTCACCAAGCCGGTGGTCTCCTACATCGCGGGTGTTACTGCGCCTCCGGGCAAGCGCATGGGCCACGCTGGCGCCATCATCTCCGGTGGTAAGGGTACGGCAGACGAGAAGTTTGCAGCCCTGGAAGACGCCGGTGTGCGCACTGTCCGCAGCCTGGCCGAGATCGGCAAGGCCCTGAAGGAAGTGACTGGCTGGTAAGCTGGCCTTCTTTCAGTAAAAACCCCCGTTTCTGCCCTGCAGAGCGGGGGTTTTTTATTTATAATGCCGGGTCGCCTGAACTATGATGGCGGTTCCGATACCAAATAAGGAGTTCGTGCTTTGAGTTCTGTAGATTCCCAGCAAAGGGTTTTGTCCGGCATGCGTCCGACCGGCAAGCTTCACCTTGGCCACTATCATGGTGTGCTGAAAAACTGGGTGAAACTCCAGCACGAATTCGAGTGCTTCTTTTTTGTGGCAGACTGGCATGCGCTTACCACGAACTACGACGATCCCTCGGGGATTGAGCAGAGTGTGTGGGATATGGTTATTGATTGGCTGGCGGCCGGTGTGAACCCTGGCTCCTCCACCATGTTCATTCAGTCCCAGGTGCCCGAGCATGCTGAATTGCATCTGCTGTTGTCCATGATCACGCCTCTTGGCTGGCTGGAACGTATCCCGACCTTCAAGGACCAGCAGGAGAAGTTGCGGGAAAAAGATCTGGCTACCTACGGTTTCCTGGGTTATCCGCTGCTGCAAAGTGCCGATATCCTGGTGTACCGGGCAGGCAAGGTGCCGGTGGGTGCTGATCAGGTGTCCCATGTTGAGATTACCCGTGAGATTGCCCGTCGGTTCAATCATATCTACGGCCGTGAGCCAGGGTTTGAGGAACAGGCGGAAGGCGCCATCGTCAAGATGGGCAAGAAGAACGCCAAACTGTATCGCGCCCTCAAGAAACGCTATCAGGAAGAGGGCGATATGGAAGCGCTGGAAACCGCCCGCGCTCTGCTGAAAGAGCAGCAGAACATCTCCCTGGGCGATCGTGAGCGCCTGTATGGCTACATCGAAGGTGGTGGCAAGGTGATTCTGCCCGAACCGCAGCCGTTGCTGACGCCAGAATCCAGGTTGCCCGGGCTGGACGGGCAGAAAATGTCCAAGTCCTACAACAACTACATTGGCCTGCGCGAAGAGCCGGACAGTGTTGCCCGGAAGGTCCGCACCATGCAGACGGATCCTCAGCGGGTTCGTCGCACCGACCCGGGCGAGCCCGAGAAGTGCCCTGTCTGGGGTATGCACAAGATCTATTCGGACGCCGACACCCAGGAATGGGTCCAGAATGGCTGCCGGAGCGCCGGTATTGGCTGCCTTGACTGCAAGAAGCCCGTGATCGACGCCATTGTCGAGGAGCAGCGGCCTTTGCACGAGCGTGCGCGTGAGTATGAGGGCAACCCGGATCTGGTCCATTCGATTCTGCAGGAAGGCCGTGAGCACGCCCGTGATGCCGCCCGGGATACCCTTGAGGAAGTCCGGGCGGCCATGGGGCTTCATCACCGCTGAATCCGTACAGGCCGGCCATCCGGTGCTGCACGATGCAGTCCCGGTCCGGAGGGAGAGGTTATGACGGAAGAATCCACTAATCCGGTAACGCCAGAAGGGCAGGAAGCGACACCCGATCCGTCGCCGCTGGCCCGGGTTTCCGGCAAACCGGTGGTGGATCTTCCCAGGGATCTCTACATTCCGCCAGATGCCCTGGCGGTTTTCCTGGAGGCCTTTGAGGGGCCCCTGGATCTTCTGCTTTATCTCATCCGCCGCCAGAACATGAACATTCTGGATATCGACGTCAGCGAGATCACCCGGCAGTACATGGACTACATCGGCGCCGTGGAAGCCATGCGCTTCGAGTTGGCGGCAGAGTACCTGGTGATGGCAGCAACCCTGGCAGAGATCAAGTCCAGAATGCTTCTCCCCAGGCAGGAGAGCGACGATGACGAGGAGGTCGATCCGAGGGCCGAGCTGATTCGCCGGCTGCAGCAGTATGAGCGGTTCAAGCAGGCGGCCGAGGATATTGACGCGTTGCCCCGTCTGGAACGGGATTCCTTTGCCGCCTCTGCGGCTTTGCCGGGAATGCCCTCAAGTCAGCCCCATCCGGATGTGGATCTGAGGGAAATGCTGCTCGCCCTGCAGGGTGTACTGAGGCGGGCGGACCTGTTTACCAGCCACCATGTGGAACGGGAGCGGCTGTCGACCCGCGAGCGTATGTCCGCCATTCTGTCTGCTTTGCAGGATGACCACTTTGTGACGTTCGAAAGCCTGTTCACCGCGGAAGAGGGACGCCTTGGTGTTGTTGTGACGTTCCTGGCCACGCTTGAGCTGGTGAAAGAGCAATTGATTGAGGTTGTGCAGGCCGAGGTCCTGGGGCCGATTCATGTACGCGCCCGGGCGGTCAGTTAGCGTCCTGTTCAAGGCCGAAAGCACGGAAACACGGATAATCATCATGAACGAAGAACATCTGCTGAGAATCCAGGCGATTGCCGAAGCCGCCCTGCTGGCGGCCGGCAAGCCGTTGTCTCTTGACCAGTTGCGGGAGTTGTTTCCTGAACAGGAGCGGCCGGCCCGGCAGGTTATGGAGCACGTCATGGTGCTGCTGGAAAGTGCCTGCGAGGGCCGTGGGTTCGAGCTGAAAAGGGTGGCCAGCGGTTACCGTCTTCAGGTCCGGCAGGAGTATGCACCCTGGGTTGGCCGCCTGTTCGAGGAGAAGCCCCAGCGTTATTCCCGGGCATTGCTGGAAACCCTCGCGCTGATCGCCTATCGGCAACCGGTTACCCGGGGCGAAATTGAAGATATTCGGGGTGTTACGGTAAGCAGCAATATCATTCGTACCCTGCTTGAGCGAGAGTGGGTGCGCGTTGTCGGCCATCGTGATGTTCCCGGCCGGCCGGCCATGTACGCGACCACCAGGCAGTTTCTGGACTATTTCAACCTGACGGGGCTGGATCAGATGCCGCCTCTGTCTGACGTCCGGGATCTCGAAGAAATTGGCCGGGAAATCGAAAAGAACATGCAGGCGGAGATCGAATTTGAGTCGCCCGCCGCGGAGAACGATGACGAGTCTCCGGGTCAGACACTTCACTGATGCCATTCGGGTATCAGTCAGAGACTAAGGATTGATTTCATGGCGGCAGAGCGCCCCGAAAAACCCGCCAGAGCGGCGAAAAACCCAGCTAAACACGCAAAAGACAAGGTTACCCATGAGGGCCCCGAACGCATCCAGAAGCTGCTTGCCAGGGCGGGTATCGGTTCACGCCGGGAAATTGAAGGCTGGATGGAAGCCGGCCGCCTGACGGTAAACGGCCTGGCCGTTGCTCCGGGCCAGAAAGCCACCGTGGAAGACCGTTTTGAACTTGACGGCAAACGTCTCGAGGTTTCCGGCGCCTCGGAAGTGCTGCGTCGTGTGCTGATCTACAACAAGCCCGAAGGCGAAGTAACTACCCGAAAGGATCCGGAGGGCAGGCCGACGGTATTTGATCGCCTGCCAAGGCTGAAGGAACACCGCTGGATTTCCATCGGCCGGCTCGACATCAACACCACCGGTCTGGTGCTTTTCACCACAGACGGAGAGCTTGCTAACCGGCTAATGCATCCCTCCAGCCAGATTGACCGGGAATATGCGGTGCGTATCTTCGGGGAAGTGGACGATGCCATGATTGAGCGCCTGCTTCAGGGTGTTTTGCTCGAAGACGGTATGGCTAAGTTCACCGACCTTTCGCCGGCGGGTGGCAGTGGCATGAATCGCTGGTTCCACGTTACCTTGCTGGAAGGTCGTAACCGGGAAGTCCGTCGTCTCTGGGAATCCCAGGGCGTTCGGGTCAGCCGACTGAAGCGGGTGCGCTACGGACCGGTTTTCCTGCCCAGTCGCCTGACAGTGGGTAAGTGGGAGGAACTCGACCAGAGGGCTGTGGATACCCTCAGCCGCAGCGTCGGGCTCGATACCGTTGATATCCCACAGAAGACGCCGGATGAGAAGGCGGCCCATGATCGCTCGCGCCGGAAGAGTCCGGGGCGATCCGGCAAGAAGACGTCAGGCAACAAATGGGCGGTCAGTGATACCAGGCCGGCCAAACCTGCCGGCCGAGCCTCAAAATCCGATCGGCCGCGGAGCAAAACGCCCCGGAGCTGAGGCTCAGGAAATGGTGGCAAACACCCGGGTGCAGTTCCGGCCCTGGTGTTTGGCGCGGTAAAGGGCCTCGTCGGCCCGCGCCAGCCACTCCTGGGCCGATTCTTTGGGCAGGAAGGTGGCCACCCCGCAGCTGGTTGTTACCCGAAGTTCTTTTTCGCCCCCATCAATCCGAATCGCCGCAATTGCCTCGCGAACCCGTTCGGCTACGTCTTTGGCATCCTGCTCAGCAGTGTGAGGCAGGAGAATGGCAAACTCCTCGCCGCCAAACCGGTAGACGCTGTCGGACGTTCGCACGGCCTTTTCAAGTTCTGCGGCAGTAATCTGGAGAAGATGGTCGCCGACCACATGCCCGTGGGTGTCGTTGACGGCCTTGAAATGGTCCAGATCGCACAGGATGAGTGAGTAGGGCTCACTATGCCGTTCGGATAACAGGCTGGCACGCCGCAAGGCGTCGTCCATTGCACGCTTGTTGGGGATGCCGGTCAGTGAATCAGTCAGGGAGGCCTGTTCTATGGCAATGTACTGGCAAGCATTCCGAATCGGGCAGATGGCGGCACTGAGAATCATCTCGACACCCTCAAGCTCCTGTTCGGAGAACCTCTGCCGGCGGTGCAATACCAGAGTTCCGTAATTCGTTCCCTCAAGTCCCAAACGGTATTCGCAACGGTGGGGGCCGCCCATGCCGGTGGCGTAAATGAAATCCTGGTTTCCGATTCTGTGACGGTAATTGAGCGTGTCGAAGGGCACAATCGCGCCCAGCTCGTCGGCCAGAATCGCAAGCTGCTGTTCCAGGGAAAGTGTGGTAGACAGGCGACGGGTCAGCCTGGTGAGGACATCCGGGGTACTATTCCAATCCTGATGAGCCTGGCGCAGCGCAGCCAGTTTCTGGGGCTGAGAACCCGACTTGTGGATTGACGGTATGTTTTTCACTACAGCTCACTCTGTCGCAGAAGTTTACAGTGTTCTAATTTTCTGCAGAAACCATTCCGGAAGGATAAAAAAGTAACAAAAACAGTTAGTAAGGATGGTGTCCAAGAATTGGGGCCAGGTAGTGGAGCTTAATACACACGCCGTCGTCAAAAAACCGGCAGCGTTTTGCCGCTGCTTCTTCAACGCCTTAGCAAAATATCAGACAAGGGGATGGGGCTGAATAGTGCGTGTGGTAAACTTCTGCGCTTGTAATTGAGCTGTCTGCAGAAGTGAGCGACCAACTTTATGAGGTTTCAGGCCCCGGAAAGTCTATCCGAACAAATTGCCCAGCATCTCGGGCAGCGGATTATCACGCGAGATCTCAAACCCGGAGAGCGCATTCAGGAACTGAAAGTGGCGGGGGAGCTGAATGTCAGTCGTGGTTCGGTCCGCGAGGCGTTGCTCATTCTCGAAAGACGCCACCTGATAGAGATCTTCCCCCGCCGGGGAGCGGTGGTCTCAAGCCTGACCCCCGAAAGCGTTAACAGCCTGTACGATATCTACATTGATTTGTTGTGCATGCTCGGGCGCAAGGTCCTGGAGCGCTGGTCCGGTAAGGAGCTTGGCGGGGTAATGGGGCAGGTGCGCGAACTGCAGGCGGTAATTGACGCCCTGAATGCCACCAGGGCAGATGCGGCCGAGCAGGTGATTGACGCCGGCTTCGGTGTGATGCGCTATGCCTATGGTCTGGTTGAGAACCCGTTTCTTGAGGAAACCCTCGAGAATTTCCGTCCCGCCATCAGTCGCACCTATTTTGTGGCACTCGAACATTTCCGGGATGAAACCGGGGAAACGGCGACCTTCTTCCGGCAACTGGAAGACGCCGCGGTCAGCGACGATGCCGAGCGCTTACAGGCAGTTATCCAGGCATTCGGAGAACATCAGCGACAGCAGGTCCTGACCATTCTCCGACAGGAGGAGAGCGCCTGATATGCGTCTGAAGTCCATCAAACTGTCCGGTTTCAAATCGTTCGTCGATCCGACGACCGTGCCGTTTCCATCGAATATGACCGCCGTCGTCGGGCCTAACGGGTGCGGTAAATCCAACATTATTGACGCGGTCCGTTGGGTGATGGGCGAAAGCTCCGCGAAATACCTGCGCGGCGAGTCCATGACCGACGTGATCTTCAATGGTTCAAGCGCCCGGAAGCCGGTGGGTCAGGCGTCCATTGAGCTGGTGTTTGATAACAGCGACGGCTCCGCCCCCGGTGAATTTGTCCGGTTCAACGAAATTTCAGTTCGCCGCCGGGTGTCCCGTGAAGGCCAGTCCGAATATTTTCTGAACGGTTCCAAGTGTCGGCGCCGGGACATCACTGACCTGTTCCTCGGTACCGGCCTCGGGCCCCGCAGTTATGCCATCATTGAGCAGGGCATGATTTCCCGGCTGATTGAGGCAAAGCCCGAAGAGCTCCGAATCTACATTGAGGAAGCCGCCGGCATCTCCAAGTACAAGGAGCGTCGCCGGGAAACGGAAAACCGGATACGCAGGACCCAGGAGAATCTGGAGCGCCTGACGGATCTGCGTGAAGAACTTGGGCGCCAGCTCCAGCATCTTGAACGCCAGGCAGCTGCAGCGGAAAAGTACAAGGCCTACAAACAGGAAGAGCGCCAGAAAAAGGCCGAGCTGGCAGTTCTCCGCTGGCAATCCCTGGACAACGACCTCCAGACCTGGCGGGGTAAAATCCGCGACACCGAACTCGAGTTGGAGAAGTATCTGACCGAGCGGGTCAGCCTGGAAACGTCGCTGGAATCCCTGCGAGACAGCCACCAGGATCGCACCGAACACTTCAATCGCGCCCAGGCCCGTTATTATGAGGCTGGCGCCGATATTGCCCGTATTGAACAAAGTCTCGAGCACCAAAGGGAGCGCAGCCGCCAGATGGCCACGGAGCTTGATCAGGCCCTGGCGAACCAGCGCGAACTGGCCCGGGAACTGGAACAGGACCAGGACAAGCTGGCCGGTATCCAGGAAGAGCTGGACATGGTGGAGCCTGAACAGGAGGCGCTCACCATACGCTCCGAGGAATCCGGCGAGAAATTGCAGCAGGCCGAAGATGCCATGGGCGACTGGCAGCACAAATGGGAAGATTTCAGCGCTCGCTCCTCGGATGCCCGCCGCCAGGCCGAACTCGCCCAGTCCCGGATCCGGTCCCTCGAGGATGCCATTGAGCAATTGCTGAATCGCCAGCGCAAACTCCAGGATGAACGGGAAGTGCTGGAAGGCCAGATGGACCGGGCTGAGCTGGAAGAATTGCTGGAACAGCAGGAAACCCTGGAGCTGCAACGGGAAGAGGCTGCCGAACGGATCGCCGGAATTCAGGATGAGCTCTATGAAGCCCGCCAGAGCCAGCGTGATGCCGAGCAATCCGTGTCTGAAGAGCGCCAGCGGGTCCAGAGCCTGCGGGCGTCACTGGAATCGCAGCAGGCGCTGCTGGATGAGCAGATGGGGTCCCAGGACGATGTCCTGCAAACCTGGCTGTCAGAGAATTCGTTGAGCGATATGCCCCGTGTTGCCAGCCAGTTGCAGATTGATGATGGCTGGGAGTTTGCGGTTGAGCAGGTGATCGGGCGGTTTACCCAAGGCTTGTGCCTTCCGGGCATCGATCAGCTCTCACTGGCCATGAAGGACGCGCCCAAGGGCCTGGCTCTGGTTGATTCCGGAGTTCCTGCCGGCGACATGACCGCCGGGCTGGCGGAAAAAGTGTCCGGAGTTCCGGCCGTTGCTGCTTTGCTTCGGGGTATTGATGCGATAGAGACTCTCTCCGATGCCATGGGCATGCGATCCGGACTGCAGGATGGCCAGAGTGTGATCACTCCAGAGGGGGTCTGGGTGTCCCGGGACTGGGTACTGATGCCGGATTCAGACGCCGGCCAGGTCGGTGCTATCGAAAGGCAGAAGAAAGTCACGGAACTGACCTCGCAACTGGCGGAGGCCGAGGAAACCCTGGAATCCGCCTGTGAGCACATGGACAGCCTCCAGGAGCGTGCCGAGCGGTCCGAATCGGCCCGGGACGAAGCCCAGGCCCGTCTGAGCGAGGCCGACCGGGAACTGAGTGCCCTGTCATCCCGGGTCAGTGGTCTGCGTGCCCGCGCCGAACAGATTGACGCCCGGCTGCAGCGAATCCGGGAAGATGTCTCGGATATTGCCGGGAATCTTGAAGGCCAGCAGGAGTGCCTGCAGGACGCCCGTGAGGAGTGGCAGCAGGCCCTGGCTTCCACCGAAGACAGCGACGAAGAGAAAGAACGACTGCTTGAGCAGCGGGACAGCCTCCGCGAGAACCTTGACCGTCTTCGTCAGGAAGCCCGGCACGACAGGGATCATGCCCACCAGTTGCAACTCCAGTTGCAGTCACTGCACAGCCAGCGCGAAGGCCTGCGGCAGACCATCGACCGGATGCAGATGCAGAAGGAACGCATTGATGAGCACCTGGAGATTCTGCGGGAATCCCGGGAGAGTGCCGAGGAGCCGATCGAGGATCTGCAGATGCAGCTCGAAGGCCTGCTGGACCGGCGTCTGGCAGAGGAAGAAAAGCTCGGCGCGGCCCGCGACGCGCTTGAGGAGATAGACCGGGAAGTGCGGGAAAAGGAGCAGGGCCGAAGCGGCACCGATCACCGAATCCAGGATGTCCGGTCCCGGCTGGAGAAGCTGAAAATGGAATCCCAGGCCCTCGAAATCCGTTCCGGCAACCACATCGACCAGCTCAGGGAGCTGGATGTTAAGCTGCAGGATATCCTGCAGCAGTTGCCGGAGGGAGCCAGCGAGGAAGACTGGGCGGAGGAGCTCGAACGGATCGGTAACCGGATACAGCGCCTTGGTGCCATCAACCTCGCGGCCATCGAGGAGTACCAGGTCCAGAGCGAACGGAAAAGCTACCTGGATTCCCAGCACGAAGACCTGATGGAAGCGCTGGAAACGCTGGACACCGCCATCCGCAAGATTGACCGGGAGACCCGGCAACGCTTCAAGGAAACCTTTGATCAGGTCAATGGCGGGCTCCAGGCTCTGTTCCCGAAGGTCTTCGGTGGCGGTAACGCCTATCTCGAGCTCACCGGCGAGGATCTGCTGGAGACCGGCGTGGCGATCATGGCACGCCCTCCGGGCAAGAAGAACAGCACCATCCATCTGTTATCCGGTGGCGAAAAGGCACTGACGGCCATCGCCCTGGTGTTCTCCATTTTCCAGCTGAACCCGGCGCCTTTCTGTATGCTGGATGAAGTGGACGCTCCGCTGGATGATGCCAACGTTGGTCGCTATGCCAATATGGTTAAAGAGATGTCGAAACAGGTCCAGTTCATCTACATTACCCACAACAAGATTGCCATGGAAATGGCAGACCAGCTGATGGGTGTGACCATGCATGAGCCGGGCTGTTCGCGGCTGGTATCCGTGGATGTGGACGAGGCCGCAGCCCTGGCGGAGGCCTGAGGCCGGCTGGCTACAAAACCGGCGAGCATGACAAAACGGCCATCTGGCCCGGGTGTGCGTTGTATTCATTACGGGCTTTTCTTAGAGTAACAATGTTACGGGATCTGCAAACAGGACAGCAGCACTATGTCACTTAGGGAATGGTTAATTGCCATCGGTACCCTGGTTATCATCGGCATTGTTATTGACGGAGTCCGCCGCATGCGGCGTGCCCGAAAGGAATCCATGGCGATTTCATCGGGGATGGGCGCAGATGAGCTCAAGGACTCGCCACTGGATGACGAATTCAATCCCGAGTTGCCAAACGGCGGCGCACGGACCATCTCCCGGGATACGCTTGAAGAGCGTGGCTACGTCAAACGTGAGAAATCGAGCCGATTCGGTTCCCCCAAGCCCAAACCGACCCGTCCCGTCACAGCGGCCAGTAACAAATCTCCAGAGCAGGGTGCTGCCCCTGAATCCGGACACGATTTGTCCGACACCGATCTGGACTATGGTCTGTCCAGCCACGAGCCCTTCGACCACGAGTCCGCCGGGATGGAGCCGGATTCCGGCTGGGGTGCCACGGAGGATGAGATTGAGCCGGATGATGAAGTAGTCGGAGAGCCGCGGGTAATCCGGTCGGAACAGCTTTCCGAGCCGGACACGGCCGCCGGTGAGCCCGAAGCCGGACATGACGACACCGGAGCGGTACCGCCGACCGTCACCACGGAAGTGGAAGAAGACACGGCCCGGCGCGAGCCTTCCCGCCCCGACAGTGGCCAGCCTTTGGCGGGAGCCAATCGCCCGGAGGCCCGGGAAGTGGTGGTTATCAATGTGCTTGCCCGTAACGGCGAAGAGTTTAAGGGGCCGGCTCTGAAAAAGCTGTTTGAAGCCTGCGGCCTTGAGCATGGCGACATGGACATTTACCACCGTCATGAACAGTCAGATACCACCAGCCCGGTCCAGTTCAGTGTTGCCAATGCCGTGGAGCCCGGCACGTTCAAACCTCGGGACATGCCGGCACTGGCGACCCCGGGCATCAGTTTCTTCATGAGTATGCCAGGGCCCTCCAACGCGTTGCAGGCCTTTGATTTTATGCTTGAGACCGCCCAATGCGTGGTTCGGAACCTGGGGGGAGAACTGAAGGATGAGCGCCGGAGTGTCATGACCCCGCAAACCATAGAGCACTGCCGCCAACGGATCCGGGAGTTTGAGCGCAAACAGCGCTCCCAACGGACCTGAAGCCAGGCGAAACAAGACTGAGTAATGCCCGGTTTGATCCGGGCATTTTTTTGACAGACGAGAGTGCCAGTCCATGAGCAAAGCCACGCCCGAGACCATCCAGCGTGTTGAAGAACTCCGTTCGGTTATCGACGACCACAATTACCATTACTACGTCCTCGACGATCCCCGTATTCCGGATGCGGAGTACGACCGTCTGTTCCGGGAATTGCAGAGGCTGGAATCGGATTACCCGGAGCTGGCATCGGACAATTCACCAACCCGCCGGGTTGGCAGTGCCGTGGAAACCAGTTTCGAGGAAGTGGTTCACCGGTTGCCCATGCTGTCTCTGGACAACGCGTTCAGTGACGATGAACTCCGGGATTTTGACCGGCGCGTGCGGGATCGGCTGGGCGTCAGCGAGGAAGTGGAATACGTCTGTGAGCCCAAGCTGGACGGGCTGGCAGTCAGCCTGCATTACGAAAATGGCTCGCTGACAACCGCCGCAACCCGTGGCGACGGCTATTCCGGTGAAGATATCACCGCCAACATCCGGACCATTCCGTCGGTTCCGCTCAAACTGCGTGGTGACGATGTGCCAGAGCTTGTCGAGGTGCGGGGCGAAGTCTACATGCCCAGGGAGGGCTTTGAGCAGCTCAATCGCCGGCTTGCCGACCGCGGCGAGAAAACCTTTGTAAATCCCCGAAACGCGGCGGCTGGTAGCCTGAGACAGAAAAAATCCACGGTCACCGCCAAGCGTCCTCTGGAAATGTGCGCCTACAGTGTGGCAGTTACGGATGAAAGCCTGCTTCCGGAGACCCAGTGGGATGGTCTTCAGCGGGTCCGCAGCTGGGGGTTCCGGATCAATCCGGAGATGCGCAAGGCGCGGGGTGTGGATGAGTGTCTTGAGGCCTATAACGAACTGATGGCAAAACGGGACACCTTGCCCTACGAAATTGATGGCATTGTGTTCAAGGTCAACCGCCTGGATCAGCAGAAAGCGCTGGGATTTGTGTCCCGGGCGCCGCGCTGGGCCATCGCCCAAAAATTCCCGGCCCAGGAAGAGCTGACCGTCGTTGAGGACGTTGAATTCCAGGTTGGCCGGACCGGCGCGGTAACCCCTGTGGCGCGGCTGAAGCCGGTATTTGTAGGCGGTGTCACAGTGAGCAATGCCACCCTGCATAACATGGACGAAATCCGCCGTCTCGATGTTCACATTGGCGACACCGTGTTTATCCGCAGGGCTGGTGACGTTATTCCTCAAGTGGTCAAGGTCGTTACGGAAAAGAGGCCGGTAAACGCCCGGCAGGTTGAGCTGCCGGCAACGTGTCCGGTTTGTGATTCCGATGTTATCCAGATTGAAGGGGAGGCCGTGGCCCGTTGCTCCGGCGGCCTGTTCTGCCCGGCCCAGCGCAAAGAGGCGATCCGGCACTACGCCTCCCGCAAGGCCCTCGATATCGAAGGGTTAGGGGACAAGTGGATCGATATTCTGGTCGATCGGGGCATGGTTGAGACCGTTGCGGACCTGTATCGCCTGACCGCCGACGATCTGATGCGCCTGGAACGGATGGGCGAGAAATCTGCCTCGAATCTTGTGGATGCCATCGACCGCGCCAGAAACCCAGTACTCTGGCGGTTCCTCTACGCGCTCGGAATCCGGGAGGTCGGAGAGGCTACGGCAAAAGCCCTGGCTTCCCATTTTGGAACCCTGGAAGCCATTGCCGCCGCAGACGAGGAAACCCTGCAAACGGTCCCGGATGTCGGTCCCATTGTGGCGGGGCATATCCGGAGTTTCTTTGATCAGACCCACAACCGGGAGACGCTGGATGCGCTCCGGGAAGCGGGCGTTAACTGGCAGGAAGAACCGATACAACAGGGCGATCAGCCCCTCAAGGGCCAGACCTGGGTGCTGACGGGAACGCTCTCGGAAATGACCCGGGATGAGGCCAGGGAAAGACTGGAGTCCCTTGGCGCCAGGGTGGCCGGAAGCGTATCCAGGAAAACGGCTTGCGTTGTGGCCGGTGAAGCCGCCGGCTCCAAACTGGCCAGGGCCGAGCAACTGGAAGTGCCGGTCCTGGATGAAGCGGGTTTGCTGGCGTTGTTGAAAGAACATGGCCTGGAGCCGGGCTGACTGAATCTGAGAACTCGCGCAGATCCCCTGCAGATCAAATTGGCTACCATGGTGTTGTTCTGTAACGGTGTGTAAATCGCCCGGTGTTTCCATCGGGCGTCGCAGCCATAACAACAACGGTTTAAACGGATTTTTTCATGGGCGCCGATTTTTACTCCCGCATTCATCCCGTCGTTCGCATTGCCATTCTTGGTCTGTTTTTTTGGGGGCTCTCCGCCTGCAAAACCGAGAAAGACGCCGATCAACCCACGGTTCTGGGTGTGCCCCCGGTGTCTGCCTATCTGGGAGTGGAGTATTCCTACAACTTCGGCGCCTACGGGGGAGAGGGTATACTTGATTACTCCCTGACCAACGCGCCTTCCTGGCTGGCCCTGGAAGACATCAGCAACAAGGCCCGGCAGGGTATTATCCTGCGGGGCGTTCCGGGTTTAACGGGGGGCAACCGGGGTGAGGCGGATCTTGGCAAGACCGAAGGCATCAATCTGGTGACAACAGACGGGCAGATGTCAGGCGTTCAGCCCTTTGGGGTTGATGTCAAGTACAACGTGATGTCCCTGGAATCTGAGCCCTTTACCGAAGGTGAAAGCCCTGAAATCCCGGGAAGCAACCGGGAACAGTGTGCCTTGCCGGACCTGGAAACAGAGGGCGAACACAGTTTTACGGTCAACCTGTATAACGATGATGGTTCTGTGTCCGGCACCCGCGAGCTGACTCTGCCAACACGCAGGGTCTTCGTGAAGGTGAATCTGGACCAACCTTCCGTGACCCGGGTTGCAGTTGCCTTTGAGTTACAGTCGGATTACGACGCGACCAGTTGCGATGCCGGCTTTTCGCCCCCGCACCAGAATTGCGAGCAGAGTAATTCCAATGTGGGCGATGCCACTCCGGGCAAGGATATTGTCGGGCTTGGAAGCAACAGCCCCATGCCGCGGGACGAGTCCGGAGAAAATGAGCTCAGCTACATCGACTATGAACTGGATGAAGAGGGTTTCTTTACCCGTGGCGTCATCACGCTCGAGCCCGGCATTACCGAGTGTTATCTTCCCCTGGAGGTTGTTGAAGACAGCTTTCCCGAACCTGCAGAGTCACTCAGGCTGGCATTGACCGAGGTGCGCTCTGGTCTGGCGGGCCTGGGCAGTGGCAACGGCGGCGTGGTTTCCAATCTGTCAATTCAGGACAACGAGCCGGTTCTTTCGATTGAGACCGTCAAAGGTGGCTCCCGGGATACCCTTAATGTTGGCGATGTGCGGGAGTACCTGGCCAGACTCCCGGGTGAGCGTGACCGGGATATCTTCGCCAAACTGACCCACACCGAAGGCTCGACAGCCCGGCTTGGTACCGAATTTGTGATTGAGCGCCTGGAAGACGGTAACTGGGTTGAAAACGATGAACTGGTTTTTCCGAACGGGACGGACGAGGTGCCGTTCCGGATCCGCGTTCCTGCAGCCGGCTATACGAATCCCGCGTTCAGTGACCGGTTCATACTGCTGGGAGTCAACCAGGACTTTCAGGCTGGCAGAGAGGATTATGCCCGGGGTGAAAGCGACAACCTGATCCGGGTCAGTCTCAACGAACTGACAACACCGCTCGCTCTGAATGGGGCTGACGGGTTTGTGGCCACTGATATGGCCGTGGGACACGAGGGCCGAGTGTTTGTTTCCGGTTATGATGGTCAGGACAACGATCGGGTGCAGGTAAGGATTTTTGACCAGCGGGGTAACCTGCTGCAGCAAGTGGCGGTGTCTGCCGCCGGCGATAGCCTGGTGACACCGAATCCTGTGATCAACGTCGTTCAGCGTAAGGTTTCCCAGGGCAACATCAAAGTCGACCGTTTCGAGTTCGTTGTTTCCTACAGTACCGACCAGCCGGTTGCAGGGACAAACGCGCTCGGGGCAGAGGACATCGTGACATCTCTTTACTGGTTTGACGTTGCCAGCAACGGTGGTGAGTATGTCTCGTCCTGGAGCATCCGCACAGGCACCGCTGCAGAAGATCAGGTCCGGTGGGCCGGAATCAGCAGGGACGCCGGTTATGTGTTGCTGGCGGGCGAAACCAATGGCGTTTTCGATGGCCAGCAGGGATCGGGGGGCCGGGACAGTTTCCTCCAGAGGATCGACACCGAGCTTGACGGCAACAGCCAGCTTCCTGCTGTGGCCTGGACCCGCCAGGCCGGATCCGCAGCCGACGACAGTGTTGCCGGGGGCAGCGCCGATTCAGTGATGCCGCTGCTGTTCGGCTCCGCTGCCGGGTCGGTGGAAGGAGCTCCGGTTATCGGAGGTATTGATGCCTTCTTCTACAATACCTTCGGTGCGAACGCTGAACTCAATGTGTACCAGGTTGGCACAGAAGGCGACGAGGTCGTCTCCGGCGGGCTGTTTTTTGCCGGCGCTCTGTGGCTGATCGGCAGCAGTGATGGTCTTTACTCGGTTCTGGAACGGGAAGAAGAGGATCCCGTTCTTGAGAGGGATCCACTGTCCAGCACGGCCGGTTTCCTTCTTGGCTACTCCTCCACCGGCACCCCGGGCAGGGTGTTTTCCCTCAATGATGAGAATGATCAGGCGAACGTGCGGCTTTCGGGGCTTACCGGGTTTGATGGCGACATGGTCGTTGCCGGTTCCACCGATGGCGATTTTGCCAACGATGGTGTTGTTTCCGGCACAACTCAGGGCATTTTGGCCCGGGTATCGCTGGTTCCGGAGGCAGGCAGCGACACCGAAGACACTACCTTCAGGAATAACTGGCGTTACCAGCTTGATGGGGATAACTCGGAAATTCTGGATCTGGAGAATTTCCGGGACGACGAGGTGGTTGCCCTGTCCCGGGTGGGGAGCGACTGGTTCGTGTTGTTGTTCAGCCCTGAAGGCGAACTCCTGACACCGCTGAACTAGCCGGGCAGGAACTAGACGATTCCCTCGTGCCGGCCTGCGTTGGCGTACAGGCGAAGGTAGTCGGTGCTGGTGACTATACCGGCGGCGGCGCCCTTGGCGTTGACGACCAGAGCGGCATTCAGTTGGTGGGCGAGCATCAGCCTCGCAAGCTGATGGGCGTCTGTCTCCGGTGACGCGGTGAGGAAAGCAGGAAGTTCGATATACAGCAGGCTCTCGCTCATGGCATTGGCTTCCTGTTCGCGGAGCCAGCCAAGCAGCCAGCGAAGATCCACAAGGCCTGCAATGTTGTCTCCCGACGTAATCACCAGGTGACTGACCTGGTGCTCGTCCATCACTGATAACGCCTCGGAAATGGTTGCAGTAGCGGGCACCGAATAGAGCGCAGGAGAAGAAATCCTCGATACCGGAAGGTAAGGGCGGTCTTCCCGTTGCTCTCCGGCGGCAGCGCCATATTCCTCAAGGGCTCTGTGCCGGCCTGCATTGGCGGCGAGCTGAAACTCCGAATCTGTTGGTTCACTTCGGCCTGGATTCGTAGCCTGGGTTTCTGCCAGCTCGGTGACATCGCCCACGCGCCGGGCCCGGAATGCTTCCGGTAGCCGGGTTCCGAGCGGCCGGCCGGGTTCGCTGACAAAAATGGACATGTGGTTCTCCCTGACAACACCTTATCATCATCGGTTATCGGCAGTCAGACCGAAATCTCCAGACCAGGTTTATTACGAAATCACCACATCCGTCTGGTACAGGCGTCGGGTTTCCAGGCGCCGCTCGAGCCTTGCCGACAGACACGCGGGCTGCCCCGTCAGTCGGTCGGCCAGGTATTCGGCCAGTAAGGGGGCGTAGGTCAAACCCTTGCTGCCAAGGCCTGTCAACAAAAACAGGTCCTCAAGTTCATCGTCCTGTCCATTAAAAACCGGGCCGGCCACAGGCTGATAATCGTGGGTTGTGCAGCGAAAGGCTACCCGGCCATCCAGGTTGGAGGTGTCCAGTTTTTCAGCATCTTTTCGCTTCAGAACGGCCGGCAACATCGCCGTGAGTTCACGGATATTTTCCTGATGGCTCTCGCTCGTGGTTAAAGGGTTTGCATCATGCAGATCAAAGGTGGCTCCGGTTACTGCGATTTGCCCCAAGGCAGGGTTCATATACCGGTTGCCACAAATGACCACCCGCGGATTCCGGAGGCCAGTCTTCGGCAGGTGTGTTACCTGGCCCCGGATGCTTTTAAGTCGGAATCTCCCCTCGACCGGAATGAGTCCGGCACTGAGGTGTCCGGCGCAGATCACTACGCGGTCGGCAACGATGGTCGTTCCGTCGGCACCCGAGATGTGCCATTTCCCACTGCAGGGCAGCAACCGGTCTACATTGACACCCCACGCGTGGGTTATCATCGGATGGTCGGCCAGCGCCTGGCACAGCCTCTTTGGCTCGAGCCAGCCATTGCCGGGGAACCAGAGGCCTCCAGATTCCGTAGGCACACCGGAAAGCTCGCTGGCTTGCTCTCTGTTCACCGGATACAGAACCTCCCGTGGGTAGAGATTGCGCCGTAGGAACCGATGCTGCCGGTCTGCTTCCTGGGCTGTCTGAGCGAGCTGGAGCAGGCCAGTCGGATGCCAGTATTCTCCGCGCCAGGTTTCGTAGAACCGCTGGGCAAAGGTCAGCGCCTGCAATGCCAGTTCGGTCTGATCATTGAACTCGACACCAAGCTTCACGTACATGGCGCCCTGAACATTGCCCGAGGCTTCGGTGCCGGGTCCGTTGGCGGAATCAAACAGGGTAACCGGGACCCCCCGTTCGGCCAGGTTTCTTGCCAGGGTGCACCCCGCAATACCCGCTCCGATGATTGCAATGGAACCGGGCCGGTTTACTTCGGTTTGTCCGTCTGCCGGTAACACGCCCCGGAGCATATCCCGCTTGCGGCCAAAGCCGGGCGTCTTCCGCACGTCGAATCCGGCCGCTGCCAGGGCGCGCCGAACCCTGCCAACGGAGGTAAAGGTCGCCAGGGTGGTGCCGGGCTTGCTGTGGGCGCGGACCTGGTCGATCGTCTCGTCCAGCCACATGGATGGATTGCGGGCAGGGGCAAAGCCGTCCATGAACCAGGCGTCGGCAAGAAAATCGAGAGATTGCCAGGCGTCGGCGATATCGCCGAAACAGAGGGTGAGGCGGACCCGCCCCTGTGCCAGTACCAGGCGGTGGACGCCCCGGACCAGTGGCGGGTATTTTCGAATGAGCTCCCGAGCCAGGGGGTGCAACTCCGGCCACAGTGCCAGCGCGCGGGTGAGATCCTCCCGGATCAGGGGGAATCGCTCAACGGATACAAAGTGGAGGGTTGCCTGATGCGCCGGGCCGTGGTTTTGCCAGGCCTGCCACGCTGCCAGAAAATTCAGGCCGGTCCCGAACCCGTTCTCCGCGATAACAAAGTGGCTGCCCTGGGCGACACTGGCAAACCGCTCCGGCAAATTGTTGTGCCGAAGAAACACATGGCGCGTTTCCTCCAGCCCGTTGTCACGGTTGAAGTAGACATCACCAAACCGGACAGACTCTGGCACACCCTCGCGCCAGGCCAGCTCTGCGGGCTCGATTCCGGGAGGCAGCATTGGTGAGCGCATGGTGTCAGTCAGCAGTATCCAGCACGGTTACCTTCTTAATGATCACGGCTTCAACCGGAACATCGGCCATGCCCCGCTTCCGGGTCGTCTGCTTGCGGGCGATAGCATCAACGGCACCCATGCCCTCGGTCACCTTGCCGAAGACGGCATAGCCAGGGCCACGGACGCCGGCATTGAGGAAATCGTTGTCTGACAGATTGATGAAGAACTGTGAGGTGGCGGAATCCGGAGAGCTGGTCCGGGCCATGGCAATGGTTCCACGGAGGTTGGGAAGTGTGGATCTGGCTTCGTTCTTGATGGGGGCGCGGGTCGGTTTGCGGGAGAGGTCATCGGTAAACCCGCCACCTTGGATCATGAAGCCGGGAATGACCCGATGAAAGATGGTGTCGTCGAAGAATCCGGCCCGTGCGTACTCCAGAAAGTTGGCAACGGTTGCAGGGGCAACATCCGGGCGGAGCTGCAGTTCAAGGGCACCTTCACTGGTCACCATCCGGACTTTCGGAAGCGGTTCATCGGCTGGTTGGCCACTGCTCTGGGCCAGAGCAGTGCCAGCGGGCAAAAGCAAAGAGAGAAGTATCAACAGTACGGGAGTCACACTTTTCAAGGGTTTTACCAGATTTGTCATTTTCGGCCGCTCTCTGTGTTATTCGCAGGGGCTTTTCCTGCGACAATTCAGTGAATTCTGTTTTCCGGTGCGTGATCTTAGCAGAACGTGATTGTAAAACGGGGACTGTATCCACGCACATTTGATTGTGATCAGCTAACCTTTTCGGATGCAGGAATGAGTGCATCACATTCGCCGGGCAGGGTTGTACGGTTTTCACTGTTGAATAAGGAGAAACTGGGTGAGAATCCGCCAGGGATTTGAAGAAAAGTCACGCCTTGGGCGATTACTTGTCAATCGCGGGTATCTGTCTGAAGGCCAGCTGGATGAAGGCCTGAGAATTCAGCGCGAAACCGGCCAACGCCTCGGTGAAGTGCTCATTCAGGCCGGTTGGATCACGGATAAGGAACTTCACCGGGTTCTCAAGCACCAGTCCCGCTATCGTAACGCGGCGGCCCTGGTGACCATGGTTACGCTTCCGTTCCAGCCGCTGGTGACGTTTGCGGCCAGTAACAGTGCAGATACCTCCCAGTCGGCGTTGGAAGCCGGCGAACTCTATGAGAGAGGGAATCTTGCGCCGCTGACCGAGACCGAGCTGGCGGCCGTATCGGGGCAGGGTGATCCGACCCTGCTAGACCGGATCGGACTGGTCGGGGCGATGGCAGAGAATCCGGCCGGTGGCGACAGCCAGGGAGGAAGCCCGGCGGCTGACGTTATTGAGGGGATGAAACTGACGGCAAATATCTTCGTGCCGGTTCTGAACTTCCTGGATTCAGACCTTACCATTTCCGGCGTTCACTACCGGGAGGATGAGCCCCGTTACGCGGTTCGGGAAGACGGGGCGCTGATGCTGGCCTTTCCGGAACGTATTGAAGAAATCCGCATGGACAATATCCGTGTTACCGGAGGCCAGGGCGCGTCAATGGGCAACGTGACCATTCAGGATATCCGGTTCCACCCGGACTCCCGGATGACCATTTACACCCGATAGAAACGGTTATGGGCCAAGGCCAGCGCGGTTTTCAGGCGCTTGCGAGCACTGTCCGGCTTGAAACTGTCGTGTGCTCACCACGTGCTCCGTAGAGCTTCTGCTGGCTATTGGCGCCCCGGAAAATGTCGGCCAGCCGGGTCAGGCGTTTTTGCAGATGGGTGATCACCCGACCGTTGTTCTGGTTCAGGGTCTGACAGGCTCGCAGTTTCTGGTCCGCTTCCTGCCAGAGCTGATAAAGCTCAGAAAGGCCCGCACTGCGAATAAAGCGGGAGGGCTCTCCGCTCTCGGGGCGATAGCCCATCTGAACCAGCGTCCGGATTTTCTGCTTTGCCCGCTCACGAATGGCCCCGAGAAGATCGTTTTTCTCTCTGGTCAATTCGTTCAGAGCCTGGAGATCGGAGGTGGCAAGGCAGGTTTTTTCCCTGCCGAGAATGTCAGCGAGTGTGTCCAGCTGGCTGACATCCTGGGATAGAAGAGCCTTCAGATCATCGATTGCTGCCATGATTTACTCACCCGAAAATGCTTTCATCCATCTCAAGCATTTTCTGGGCCAGTTTTTCGGCGTCAATTTTGTAGGTCCCGTTTTCGAGAGCGGAACGGATCTGCTCAATACGGTCATCATCCATCTCAGGATAATCACCCAGCTTCTGTTCCAGCTGTTTGAGATTCCTGGCCTGACTGCTCAGGCTCACGTTTTCACCCCGGGCTCCCCGGGTCTGAGTTTTTGCCTGCTCGTTGGTCGCCGGCTGGCTGCTCTGAGCGCCAGCGCCCTTGTCGGCCGTGGTTCTCTGGGTGTTGACCTGGCCGGGGCCAATTCCATTGAAGTCAACTGACATATCGATACCTGCTTGCCTGATGCGCACACGTTTGCGGCGCTTACTCGAGTTTATGTCTTCTTAACGGCGGAACCGCAGAAACCTTTAGAAACTTTTTGCCTTCCGGATTAACATATTTTTACCCGGTAAATTTTTTCACCCCCAACCACTACTGCTCCCGCTACTACTGTCACCGGGCCTGGCAGAATCTTGCCGTGCCGGCAAAGTGCTGCCGAAGCGCGGCTACATCTGGATCTCAACACGGCCGGGGGCAACAACGTTCGCCTTTACCGTACGTGAGGAGCTCAGATTCTCGACCAGAACTTGCTCTCCTATGCCTGCGTTGGCCAGAGCCTTACCTCGGGAACGCACTGAAAATCCGCCGGTTTTCGCAGTAATGATAACATGATCCCCACGCTCTACCGCATCCGGCGCAGAGAGTATATCCGGAGTGATCAAAGAGCCGGCATTTATGGATCGCCGAACCTCCATTCCGACCGCTTGTGCGGTCTCGGTTATCGCTCCGCGCCTTGAGGCATTGATCTCCACGGACTGATGCGTCACCAGATCCGGGGTAATCCGCTCACCGCGAGTCAGGGGGCGGGTTGCAATCAGGGCGGGCCCACGGATTGAGATGGAGGCCGTAACGAACATTCGCCAGGGGCGGCTTCCCTCACAGGCTACCAGCAGGGACGGGCTTGTACTCTTCCAGGGGTCGCCGCTGAACCCGACACTCAGGGGGCGTTCGCACCCGGCGAGGGTGAGGCGGCTATCGATGGACCCTGGTTCAAAGGAAACCGTATAGCCCGCACTGGCCTGTTCGTTGGCAAAGTCGTCCAGAAACGCCAGGGTGGCCTGCCGGATCTGTTTGGCAGTGGTTTGGGCCAGCAATGGGCCGCTCAGGCTGGACATTAGCAGGAGTAGGGCAAAATTGGTGATGCGCATACGTATGAGTTTGTCCTATGCTTGTCAATATCAGGGCAGAAAAACCCGAACAATGCTAAGGGTTCCGGGAAAATGGCCGTTAAGTTGGCTGACCCGCCGCTGAGATGACGGTTTCCCGTCGATCAGGCGATTATTCGGCGATATATTCAGTGAACAGCAAGATATATGCCGGCGGAAAGCCGGCCAGCCAGGAGAAACAAAATGGCAGGGGTATTGGACAGCGTAAACCAGCGCACGCAGCTGGTAGGGCAGAATCGCCTTGAGCTCCTTCTTTTCCGCTTGAGAGGGCGTCAGATTTACGGCATTAACGTTTTCAAGGTGAAGGAGGTTTTGCAATGTCCCAGGCTGTCATCTATTCCCAACAGCCGGAACGTCGTCAGGGGGGTCGCCCATATCCGGGGCGAAACCATTCCGATTATTGATCTGAGCATGTCCATTGGATTGCCCGGAATTCCACAGGAAGAGCTGGCGACCAGTTTTGTCATCATTACCGAGTACAACCGTAAAACCCAGGGCTTCCTCGTTACTGGTGTCGACCGGATCATGAACATGAACTGGGAAGATATTCTGCCACCGCCCAGGGGTGCCGGAAGGGATGTTTACCTTACCGCTGTCACCAAGATCGATGATAAGCTGGTAGAAATCATTGATGTAGAGAAGATTCTTGCAGAAGTTTCTCCGCTCGGTGAGGATGTTACCGAAGCCGTGCTGAGCAAGAGTGCCGATCGGGTGCCCGGCCACCTGCCCGTCCTGGTGGTGGATGATTCGTCCGTGGCCCGTCGCCAGATAGAGCGTTGCCTGACGGCTATCGGAATGGAAGTCGTCACCAGGAATGACGGCAAACAGGCTTATCAATACCTGAAGGAAGTGACTGCCGACGGTTCGCGGGCAAAGGATCATTTCTCCCTGATCATTTCCGACGTTGAAATGCCAGAGATGGACGGCTATACGCTGGTGACGAAGCTTAAGGGTGATCCGGCCCTCGCCGACATGTTTATCATGCTGCACACCTCTCTCAGTGGGGTCTTTAATCAGGCCATGGTCAAGAAGGTCGGTGCCGACGACTTCATGGCAAAGTTCAGTCCGGACGAACTCGCCGAGCGGGTAATGGAAATCATCGACCAGGGTTGATGAAGCTGCTCAGAGATTCACTCAGAACAGAGATCCAATGAAAGCGGATATAACGCCACAGGAATATGAAGCCTTCAAGTCGTTCCTGCAGGATGCCTGTGGGATTTTGCTGGGAGAGAACAAGCAGTACCTGGTGAAAAGCCGGTTACGCCGGATTCTCGAGGAGAACAGCCTGAACTCGCTCGGTGAGCTCCTTGATCGTCTCAAGCGGCCAGGCCGGGGTGGTTTGCGTGAAGTTGTTATTGACGCCATGACCACCAATGAAACCCTGTGGTTCCGTGATAACCATCCGTTCCGGATCCTTCAGGAGAAACTGCTTCCCGAATTTGCCGAGCGCAATTCCAGCCAGCCGCTTCGAATCTGGTCTGCCGCTTGTTCAACCGGGCAGGAACCTTACTCGATTGCGATGATTGTGGAGGAGTTCCGAAGGCTCCGGCCAGGCAAATTGCGTGATGTAAGAATCACCGCAACGGATATTTCCAAAAGCGTGCTTGAGGTTGCCCGTAAGGGCGAATACGAGATGATCGCCATTGGTCGCGGGTTATCACCGGAGCGGCAGAAGCAGTTCTTTACGCCGTCCCTGAACGGTGGCTGGCAAATCAAGCCGCAGATCAAGACCATGGTAGAGTTCAAGGAGCTGAACCTGCTGGAGCGATACATGCTCGGCAAATTCGATATTGTGATGTGTCGCAACGTTCTGATTTATTTCTCAGCGGAATCAAAGAAAGACATCCTGACCAGGATGCATGCCACCCTTAATCCGGGAGGTTATCTGGTTCTTGGTGCCTCTGAATCTCTTAACGGTTTGCCCCACCTTTACGAGATGGTCCAGTGCCACCCCGGAATTATCTACAGGAAAAAATAAACCATGCCCATGAATGTCTGGGTGCTGGTTGCGGCTCAGGCGCTGGCGATGTGCACAGCGCCCTTCATTGTTTTCATTGGCAGCATCCAGGGCCGTATGCTTGCACCCGCAGCGGAATACGCCACACTTCCTGTCGGTCTTGTTGTCGTCGGGACAGTACTGGCCATCAAGCCTGCCACCTGGCTGATGGAACGATTCGGCCGCAAGCGGGTGATGCTGCTGGGCGCAACCATGGGGATGCTGGCCGGATTGCTCGGTGCACTGGCATCCTGGCTCGGATTGTTTTCGCTTTTGTGCCTGGCGACGGTTGTTGGTGGCACCGGATTGGCGGTAGTTCATCAATACCGTTTCGCAGCCATGGAGTCTGTGCCTCCGGGGCTGGCAGGTTCTGCCGCAGCCCGGGTGCTGCTTGGCGGGTTGGTTGCTGCCTGGCTAGGGCCCGAAGTCGCCGCTATTGGCAGTGGGTCGGCTGAGCAGTATCCGTTTCTGATCAGTTGGGTTGGTCTGACGGTTGTGCAGAGCGCGGCCTTGCTTATACTGGGCGCCGGTTACCGGGCAAAAGGTGAACTGGTACGGGAAACACATCCTGGCGGTGGCCGCCCTTTGCGTGAGATTCTTTCCAATCCACTGGTATGGGCCTCGATCAGCGCTGCTGCTATTGGTTATGCGGTGATGAGCTTCATCATGACGGCCACACCGCTGAGCATGACCGAGATGGCCGGGCATAATCTCAACGACGCCAAGCGTGTTATCCAGCTCCATATCATGGCCATGTACTTTCCCTCGCTCATCAGCGGCTGGCTGACCCGTGTTGTGAGTATACCTCTGATGATGGCGGCAGGGCTTCTCGCTTATCTGGGTTGCATCGTGCTCGCTGCCAGCGGCATCAGTTTCCATCATTATCTTGGGGCCCTGTTGTTGCTGGGTGTGGGCTGGAACTTCCTCTTTGTAGGTGGCACAACGCTACTTCCCAGGGGGTACCAGGATGCAGAGCGTTTCAGGGTTCAGGGGTTGAACGACATCATGGTGTTCGGTTCCCAGGCCACTGCTGCACTCTCTGCCGGTGCCATCCTGAGCTGGCTGGGCTGGGGCGGGCTTGTTATGGTCGCCCTGCCATTTCTTATCCTCCACGGAATCCTTATGACCCTGTGGCTCATCCGTGAGCGTACACCTGAAGCCGCGGTTAACGGGAGAAACTGATGCTTATCGATTTCGAGGGGATGGACCCGAAAGACGCCTATCACATCCTGACCCAGACCGTGATTCCACGCCCCGTCGCCTGGGTGTTGAGTGAGAACCCGGATGGTGATTACAATCTTGCGCCATTTTCCTTTTTTACGCCCATCACCAGCAATCCGCCGTTGCTGATGATTTCGGTCGGCAAAAAACCCACGGATAGGGCCTCAAAGGATACCCGGGTCAATATTGAAAAACGAAAGCATTTCGTGGTTCATATTGCCCACCGGGAGCTTGCGGCGGCAGTAACCGAGTCATCCAGAACCTTGCCCCATGGCGACTCCGAGCTGAACAATCTCGACCTCGAGTTGACGGACTTCGATGGGAGCAGGCTGCCGCGCCTCAAGGACTGCCACGTCGCTTTTGCCTGTGAGCTGTATGACATCAAGGAAATCGGTGCCGGCCCGCAATCGCTGGTGTTCGGCAAGGTAAATCGGGTGTGGGTAAGCGACGATGCGGTCCGTTACGACGACAAGAGCCGGCTCACGTTTGACGGTTCTGCAATTGATCCGCTTGGTCGCCTTGGCGGCAGCGAATACGTCACCTTCGGTGAAGTACTGAAGGTTCCGAGGCCTTCCTGAATTCTGGCGAGGGGCGTCGCAATGGGACAGCTTAATCTAAGGCATCTCTATTATTTCTGGGTGATCAGTCGCGAGGGCTCCATTGCCCGGGCCAGCGAGGTTCTGGAGCTGGCGCCACAGACCCTTAGCGGTCAGCTTGCGACGTTCGAAGCCTCCGTTGGTGGCCGTTTGTTTTCACGGGAACGGCGACAACTGATTCTGACTGATCTGGGGCGATTAATCCTTGGTTATGCCGATGACATTTTTGCGCTTACCGGCGAGCTCACTGAAACCCTGCGGCTCGATCCTTCCGAGCGCCCCCTCACGCTTCGTGCCGGCATTTCCGCATCGATTCACAAGCTGATTGCCTATTATCTCCTGCAACCGGCGATGGCTGTTGAGCGGTCGATTCAACTGGAATGCCAGACAGGGCGCACTGAGGACCTGGTCCTTAGTCTCAAGCGCAAGGAGCTTGATCTGGTCCTTACAGACCGCATGCCAAAGCTTCAGGAGGAGGGCAATCTCACCGTCCATCCGTTGGCGGGCTCAAGCATGAGCCTGTTTGCGGCGCCGGCATTGGCGGGCCGGTTAAAAGACGGGTTCCCGGAATCCCTCAATGGTCAGCCGCTGCTGGCCAACGCCACCGATGCACCTTACTTCGAACGTCTCATGAACTGGTTTAGCCTCAATGGCGTGCGGATGAGGCTTGTTGCGCAGGTAGACGACAGCGCATTGATCAAAGTATTCGGAAGCCAGGGCTATGGCGTATTTGCGGCACCGACAGTCATTCGGGAGGAGGTCTGCCGACAGTATGAGGTTGAGGAAATCGCCTCAATTGATGACGTCGTGGATGAGCTTTTCGCAATTACCCGTGGCCGAAAAATTGCGCATGAGGGTGTTAGAGCTATCTGTGAGGCCCACTCCGACTTCCAGGGCCTGAAATGACCTCGAAAAAAGCGATGCAAAAACCTCAGGAAAGTTTATTTTATCGATCTCTGTTCCCGTCCACTATGAAATTGTGAAAGGCAGCAACCCGAAGAGGAGTAGCAGCTATGAAAACCATCCACAAATTCCGTCTGGAACCGGGCAAGGAGCCGACCACTCTCTCACTCCGGGAAGGTTATCGGGTGGTGCGCAGCGAGTACATCGTGCCCCACAAGGCCGTCTACCTCTGGGTGGAGCAGCCCTTGAATGTCACCACTCCGACCCTGGAACGGCGATTCCGCGTCGTGTACTCCGGTGAGCCTGTGCCGGATAGGTTTGAGTATGTCGACACTGCGCTGGATCCGTTTGGTCCCGAGGCATACCACGTGTTTGCGGTTCCGGCCGACGAGGATTCGGCAACATTCAGTCCTACGGGTGAAGGGGCAAGCAACGATGCCTTCACCAGGCGTAACTGGCAACCCACAGCGATCTCTTGACGATACCTGGGCTCCTTTCGGAGCCCTTTTTTAGTGCGCCCGGCATGGGCGCACTCCTGGAGGTGCAAGTCCTCCCGTAAGCTGGCCACAGCGAACGAAGTGAAGCGCAACTGCGGAAGGGCGACCAACTGTGGAGAGGAAGCGTGGAGCGTAAACCGTGAGCCGAT
>NZ_JBSXNZ010000069.1:0-12361 GCF_056857895.1 Marinobacter sp. B-21 | reverse complement strand
AATCAAGGACTACCTTGCAACGTATAATGACGATCCCAAACCGTTTGTCTGGCGTAAAACCGCCGATCAAATCATTGAGTCAATCGCGCGCCTATCTGACAAGCTCAATAATAAGACGAACTTTTGTTAAGGGACACTAGGCCCCGGTACCACGTTCATTTCACAGCGATGGATCAAGCGCAACTCCCACCGTGGCACACGCGAGCTTGAGGCTTCAATTAAGGAGTATCTGGCGACCTGCACCGACGCGCCCAAGCCCTTTGCCTGGCGCAAAACGGCAGATCAGATCATTGAATCCATCGCTCGCCTATCCGATAAGCTCAATAATAAGGTGAGCTTTTGTTAAAGGGCGCTAGAATAAATATTGAATACGTGCGGTAAAACCAAGACCGTTATCTTCATCACCTACCAAATCATTCGCACCTGGACCATCCACTTCTGAATAAATAAGGTTCGCCATATATTTAACTTGTGATGAATAATAATAGCTCGTGCCCAAAGTATAAGTTGTTATCTCGGTGCCTTGCGTACTTGATGTCGCATCGGTACCACTTAAGCGAGCAACTAATTCCCATGCGTTTTTAACCCCTTTAGGCTGCTTAAATACCGCAGAACCTTTAGAGTATTGTTTTTGAAAGCCATCCAGGAAGTAACTCGCTGATAGGCTATAACCGTCATAGAGTTCGCCATCTAATATCGAAGTGGGATCTACAGTATTTAATTCACGGGCCGCGTATTCTGCCTCCACGGTCAGGCCTTTATACTGATACGCAGCCTCTAAACCTGCTTGTTGCAAGCTATTCAGGCTCACTAGATTACCGCCTGCGGCGTAATTTACTAGGCGCGTATTTGTGTTGCGTATTTCACCACGCGCGAAGGATTCCGTTAACAAACGCCCCCCCATATCACGTTTTGAATACCAGCTACCAAGATGTAATACGCCATTTTGTAAATCTTGTTGCCAAGTTAATCGGCCCGTTAAAGACAGCGCTAACGAGCCATCATCATTATTCCTGCCATTGGCACCAAATGCTTCATTTTTATAAGCACCAACAGCATAGCGAAAGCCAGTATCTTTAAAGTATTGGTAGGCCGATGCGCCCCACTGGAAGAAAGGCGACATACTATTTGCCACCGAGCTACGCGAGATAGTATTGATATATTTACTACTGGTTAGTGCGTTTAATGAGATATCTTCACGCAACTTACCAACTTGCACTTTCAGACCATTATCGAAACCGTTGTAACGTACTCGTGCCAAAACAATTTCACCAGCACCTTCAGCAAAATCGAGTAATAATTTATGATCCCAATCACCGTGCTCGCTCTCTACGTAGGTACGAATACGGCGAGGGAAAAAGTCACTGCTTGGGTCACCGCCGTTATCAGCATTGTAGGCACCTTCAAAGTAGTTGTAGTCAACCTGAACCCGGCCACCGAACTCTAAATTGAAAATGCTTGATTTTTTTAAGTCAGAGAATTCTTTTTGCAGATCATGTAGTTGCTGTTCTAATTTTTGGGTGTCGCTGTCTGCTAATGCAGTAGTACTCGCTAATGCTGCTGCAATAGAGAATGCCAGTTGTGTGCTATTTTTTTTCATGATTTTACCAGAACCTATTTTTTGTTTGATTGTTTTAATATGAGCTGCCATGTCGGCAACTATTTAAAAAATAGCGTTACCCTTTGATCGAAGAAATATTTAGAAGGTAAGTTCCATTGTGTTTATTAAGAATATTTTGATCATAAAAATCACGAACGAGAAAACAAGCACGAACGGGAACACAAGAAAGGTGGGCCCCGTCAGTTGGATGGCCTGAAGGTGCTGTTGTGACGTATCCTGGAAAATTGATGACAGCGGAGATGTGTTCGCGGTGATCGGATTCCATTGCTTCAGAAAAAACCGGGCCTGTGAATTGCCTCGTCTTTGCCCTACGCTTATAACGATAGTTTGGTCAGCCCAGGCGGTTTCAGACGCTTATGTCCGACAAAGAGCTACGCACCAAATCCGATAAACAGTCGATCGACCAGTTTATCCACCAGGTCCGGAAACTGCCAAAACAGGGCAGGGGGCAGGGCCGGCTGATTTTCGCCCTGGATGCCACCGCGAGCCGGGAGGCGACCTGGGATGAGGCCTGCCACTTGCAGAGTGAGCTGTTCATGGCGACCAGGGATCTGGGTGGTCTGGCCATTCAGCTGTGTTATTACCGTGGCTTTGGTGAATTCAAAGCCACCGGGTTCGTCACCGAGACCGGTCAGCTGTTGGATCTGATGAACGGCGTTTCCTGCCTGGGTGGCCGTACCCAGATCAGCCGGGTGTTGGCGCACGCTGTGAAAGAAACCCGCGCAAAGGCCGTCAAGGCCGTGGTGTTTATCGGGGACTGTTGCGAGGAGCCGGTGGACGAGCTCTGCCATACCGCCGGTGAACTGGGAATGCTGCGAACCCCGGTGTTCATGTTCCATGAGGGCGACGATGCCCATGCCCGGGCAGTGTTCCAGCAGGTGAGCAAGCTGTCCGGAGGTGCCTATGCCTCCTTTGATCGAAACAGCCCGCAGGTGCTCAAGGATCTTATGGCCGCTGTTGCGGTCTATGCGTCCGGGGGAGCCAGGGCCCTGCAGGACTTTTCCAGCCGCAGCTCCCCGGAAGTCAGGCGCCTGACAAAGCAGATCAGATAGCGCTTGTTTCCATTCACCTTCAAGCCACCTTCAATCCAACGATGGGCTGATGAGCCCGGGGTATCTGAGTGCAATTAACGCTACTGGTTATCGTACTGTCGGTTTTTGCATGGGTCTGGCTGCGCAACCAGCCGCCCAGCCAACGCAAGCCGGCCCTTATCAAGCTGTTGTTGTTTGCCGGTATCGCGATGGTGGTTCTGTTGGCCGTTACCGGCCGGGTGCACTTTCTGCTTGCGTTGTTGGTGTTTCTTTACCCATTGCTACGCCGTGTGCTGCCATCCATATTGATGGGGCGTATGGCCGGGGCAGGGAGCGGGGAAGCAAAAGCCAAACCGGGCAATCAATCCCATGTGTCCAGCGACATTCTCGAAATGAGCCTGGACCACGACTCCGGAACCATGAATGGCAAAATCCTGAAAGGCCCCATGGCCGGTCGGGCGCTGGCGGATCTGGGCGAGAGCGAATTTATCGAGCTGTTACGATACTGTCGGGAGCATGACGAGGACTCGGCCCGGCTGCTGGAGTCCTACCTTGACCGCCGGTTCGGAGACTCCTGGCGTGCGGACGACGTGGCCAGCGATGACGGCGGGGAATCCCGTGATCGTGCCAATTCCGGCGATGCCGGCGGTCCTTTAACCAAGAGCGAAGCCCTGGACATCCTCGGGCTGGAGCCCGGTGCCAGCCGGGAGGAGATCATCCAGGCCCACCGCCGGATGATGCAGAAACTGCACCCGGACCATGGCGGAAGTAACTATCTGGCAGCCCGTATCAATGAAGCCAAAGAGCGCCTGCTGAGCTGATCCCTTTAGGTTGAACCGGCTTCCACCCGCGACAGAAACGCCCCGATATGCTGGAACGCCTCTTCCGCCTCCGGCAGCAGCGGCGTAAACAGATGCCACACATGAACCATGTCGGGCCAGGTTTCCACTTCCACCGGTGAACCAGCCGCCCGTGCTTTCTCTGCGTACCGCCGGGCATTTTCCACCAACAGTTCCGATTCGCTGGCGTGAATCAGTGTTGGCGGAAGAGCGTGTAACTTTCCGCGCAGGGGTGATGCCATAGGGCTGGTGGGCAATACCCGCATGCCCAGAACGGTTCCCCACCATAGCAACGGCAGCGGTACCCGGGACATTTTTTTAACGATTGGTCCCAGCATGACATCGGTTTTCAGATTGGCCCGGCTGCCCAGTGAGGTCAGCATCAGTTCGGTGGAGGGTGACAATGCAATAGCGGCGTTCGGTGGTTGCAGGCCCTGATCTCGTATCCAGGCGATGAGTCCCAAGGCGTGGCTGCCGCCGGCGGAGTCCCCCGCAACCACCACGAAATCAGCCGGAGCCTTTCCGTCCGGGCCGTTGTCCAGAAGCCAGCGATAGGCCCGCTGGCAGTCGATGATGCCGTCCAGGTAGCGGTTTTCCGGCATCAGCCGGTAATCGATAGCGAATACGCAGGCGTGGGCCAGCCGTGACAACCGGTCAGTAATGGCGCGATGGCTTTTGGGGCTGCCGGCGATCCAGGCGCCGCCGTGAATGTAGAGAATGCGACGCTCGGGTTTTGCGCCGGGCGCAATGACCCATTCGCCCCTGGGGGAGCCGTTGGCAGGGGAATGGATTGCCGAGACCAGTTCCAGACCATCGCTCATGCTATCCATATAGTTCCGCAACGCCTTTACACGAGCGCGGCCATGGAGGCCTTCAGCGGCGGTATGCATACCCTCGACCATTTCAAGCACTTGTTGGCGAGCCTCACTTTGTTGCTCGCGGGTGGGCGCTTCGGTGTCATCCCCGGCATCGTGACGCCGGCGCAGGACGAACACCACGGCAGCAACCAGCGCGACCATGATCAGTCCGAGCCACATCATTGCGAACCAGGCGATTCCAAATATCATATACAGTCCTTACAGGGTTTCATCAGAGCCGCCCAAGACTAGAATTGCCCAGGAGCCCCTTGTTTGTCAGGACGTTACGGTAAGGGGCGGACCGGCTGATCACCAGTTGCGAGGCGCTCTCCTCCCACAGCGGATTAAACCACGAAACGTGTGGACATGTCCTTGAGCCCACCGGCGAGCTGGGCCAGCTTCTCGCAGATGAACTTGTGCTTCAGGGCCCTCAGTATGCAAAGATAGGGTTAAAGGACAGGAGCACCGCAATGACATCGCCCACTGACAATCTTCGGGGCCCCTGGATCACGTTTCTCGCGCATCTGTTCCTGATCCTCGTGGCCTGGACCGTCTTTATCAAATATCTGTTTCCGGTTGGC
Source organism: Marinobacter sp. B-21 (assembly GCF_056857895.1). Classification (NCBI taxonomy): domain Bacteria; kingdom Pseudomonadati; phylum Pseudomonadota; class Gammaproteobacteria; order Pseudomonadales; family Marinobacteraceae; genus Marinobacter; species Marinobacter sp. B-21. Next base: position 7,432 of record NZ_JBSXNZ010000069.1, on the reverse strand, counting down.
TTTGCGCTGGTCAGCGGTGAGGCGTGGACAACGTATATATACTGGGATCTTTGGCCGGCGGCTCATCTCTGGCTGGCCTGGGCGTTGTTGGTGCGGCCACGATATACCCGCATGCTGGCCATTGGCATGTCGGTGGTTGAGATTTTCACTATCACGACGCTGTTCATCTGGTTTCTGGCGGATCCGGAGTGGTCCATCTGGCGCACGAACTGGTTTGTGAACAAGGTATTTGTGCTGGCCGCGTTTGTTCTGGTTCTGGGTACGGCTCTGTGTCGGCCGGAAGCTCTGAAGGGCCACTCGGAGCGGCGAATTGAGGTACCAGAACGGCGCGTTCTACAATCGCTCACGCATCGGCCCGATCGAGAGTATTGAGGATATTCATGGGCTGGATGTGGTTACCTTCCGCTTCGCGCCGATCTTCAACCCGGCGCCACAATATGGTCTTTCGAGAGTCTCGTCTGGCTAAAGAGTTTGACAGCTGCTTTGATTTCCTACTCCAGAACCCTCGGCCAATTCACATCCGCCTGTCGAATAAACCCGTCTGGGTCTTCCAGCCACTGGTCTTGCACGGATTGGTTGTAGTTCAGGTACAGCCGCCCGTCCTTGATGGTCCAGTACTTAGGGTCGCCTTTGGCGAGGTTGCCCTGGCTGACAGCCCAGGCGCAGTAGCCGCCATAGGCCGGCACGTAGCGTTCAGGGTTGTCTTTGAAGCGGGCCAGATGTTCAGCGTTTGCAAATCGCCAGGTGGCCCCCTGGTACTCGGCCGTGAAGTTGCTGGAGCCTTTGGTGGGTTGTCCGGTTTCGAAGTAACTGACGGTGTCGTACCCACCGGCGCCGGTATTGCTCAGTAAGCCGGTGTAGACAGGCGGTTCGGAAGCCATTGCGCTGGCTGTGAAGAGCAGAGCGATGACCATCAGCGGTAAGAGCCTTTTCATGCCATTTCCCCTTTTGGTGAAGGCGACTATTCCTCAGACACCGCTGATGGGATTTTGTTACGTCCCGGCTCAGTACGCGCCCTCGCCGTAAATCAATTCATAGCTGTGGCTGTAGATTTCCACAATGTTCCCGAACGGAAATCATCCGGTAGGGTTTCTCGCCCGGGTAATAGAAACGGGGCTTTTCCATGCGCCTCTTTCCACCTTCACACTGTTGGGGTGCAGGCTCAGGATTTGTTTAGAGCAAAGCTCAACAACCACCGATTCCCGCGTTCGATCCTTGAAACCCGGTGCTGGTAAAGATCTGGTCGAAACAGGTATACCCGCCCGAACAGGTTAAAAATGTTCTTCTCGCAGATAAATTTGCCACCGGCTTTGGGTTTCACCAGAACGCAGTTGAGTTTGTATAGCTGGCCCTCAGAAATCATGTCCACGTGGGGCACGACCTTATGGCCCTCAGGGTAACGTACCAGGTATATCTTCAAACGTTTGGAGTGGAACAGGATCCGGGTTTTTACGTTTGCTGGCATGGCAGATGCGTTCGCTCTTAAACGGGACTCGGGCATCAGTTTGCGTGGTCTGTAGGGTGGTGGTCAATCGTGCCTCCGGTCCCTCAGTGTGCAAAGATAGAACTAAAGGACGGGAGCACCGCAATGGCATCGGCCACTGACAATCTTCGGAGCCCCTGGATCACGTTTCTCGCGCACCTGTTCATCTGGTTTCTGGCAGGCCCGGAGTGGTCCGTCTGGCGCACGAACTGGTTTGTGAACAAGGTATTTGTGCTGGCCGCGTTTGTTCTGGTTCTGGGTACGGCTCTGCGTCGGCCGGAAGCTCTGAAGGGCCACTCGGAGCCGCGAATTGATGGGGTGGGTTCGAACTAATGGCCAAGATGTCTGGTGCCCGAAAATTCCTGCGTCTGCTTGGCTGGACCTTCGGTGGCGCGTTAGTGCTGATCGTGTTGGTGATGCTGTTGTTCCGGTTTGTGAATCCACCCACCTCAGCATTTATGCTGGGCTACCAGTTGGAGTACCCGCACAAATCGCTGGCCTATGATTGGGTGTCCATGTCCGAGATTTCCCCCTGGATGCCCCTGGCAGTAGTGGCCAGCGAGGATCAGCGTTTTCCTTATCACGCGGGCGTGGATTTCGAGGCGATTCGGCAGGCGCTCTCGGAGTACCGGGCCGGCGAGGGGCTTCGGGGTGCCAGCACCATCACCCAGCAAACCGCCAAAAACCTGTTTCTCTGGAACGGGCGCAGCTTCGTCCGAAAGGCCATCGAAGCGGTGTTGGCCCTGGGGCTGGACGGCTTGTGGCCGAAAAAACGTGTGCTGGAGGTGTATCTGAATATCGCCGAATTCGGGCCAGGCATATACGGGGTGGAGGCGGCCAGCCAGGCCTTCTTCGGCAAGCCTGCCCGGCACCTTTCAGAATATCAGGCCGCGCGGCTTGCAGCCGTGCTCCCGAATCCGAAAGTGTTGAGTGCTGCTTCGCCATCCTCCTATGTGCTGGAGCGGGAGGCCTGGATTCGTGGCCAGATGGCGCAGCTTGGGCTCGGGCATTTGCGGGATCTTTAGTCGGAAAACCGGGAAGGTCGACCGAACCGAACCAGATCCACTTTAGATGAACGGCTTGTTACAGGAAAAGAGAAATTTTTTATTTCTCTTTTCCTGTAACAAGCCTACTGCTCGCCTGGTCCGTCACTCACCACTTCTACAATCACTCATACACGCCCTGGCATCAACATCCGGGCGTGGGTCCGGGTGGGCGAAGCCATCCCGGTTGGGCATTTTGACTTCGGGCAGTGACTTGGCGTCGAGGGTTGTGTCTTCCTCCACAATGCCGTTCAGGTGAAGAACATAGGCGGTGACCGCATAGGTTTCATCCGGTGAGAGGGATTGGGGGGACTGGAACGGCATGGCACGGTGAACGTAGTCGTAGAGTGTGGTGGCAAAAGGCCAGTAGCTTCCCGCGGTCTTGACCGGAGAGTCACTTGCCAGCGTGCCCTTACCGCCTACCAGCCGGTCCATCGGACCACTTTTACCGTCGGCGCCGTGGCAACTCTGGCATTGGGCCTGGTAAACCTCCTTGCCCTCGGCCACGCTACCGGAGCCTTCGGGCAGACCTTCACCGCTGGGCGGTACATCAATGTCCCAGCCCGCGACTTCTTGATCGGTGGCGTCCCGGCCCAGCCCGTAATCTTCATCCTGAGCCATAACCGTGCCTGTCCCGACCAGGGATACAAGTACAATGGGTGCGATGGTTTTATACGTGAACATTGCTGACCCCTCCATCAGAGCTGACTTCCCATGTTTGTATGGCATTCAGGTGATAAACGGATTTCAGCCCTCGCACGTCGATTAACGCCTGACGGGTGGGCTGGACGTATCCGGTTTCATCAATGGCACGGCTCTGCAGAAGCGCGCTGCCCCCCTTCCACCGCCATGGCAGCCGGAACGCAGTCAGTGCCTTGGTCTCCACCGGGCCTTCGAGCTTCGCCTGAGTCCAGTTGCGGCCACCGTCGGTGGAGACATCCACCCGGGTAATCTTGCCCCGGCCAGACCATGCAAGCCCCCGGATTTCGTAAAAGCCCTTTTCCGGAAGGGTGTGCCCCCCTGACGGAAAGGTGATTACGGACTTGGCTTCCATCACGAAGGTGAACTGACGAGCGCTCCCGTCCGGCATCAGGTCGGTGTATTTGGACGTTTCTTCCCGGGTCATATAAGGCGCGTCACCGACTTCAAGCCGGCGCAGCCACTTGATCTGGGTATTGCCCTCAAAGCCCGGCAGGATCAGCCGCAAAGGGTAGCCCTGTTCGGGCCGCAAGGCCTCTCCATTCTGGGCATAGACCACCAGCGCATCGTCCATGGCTTTTTCCATGGGAATGCTGCGGGTCATCGCGGCGGCATCGGCGCCCTCTGCCAGGATCCACTTGGCCTTATCCCTGACACCCGCGGCTCGCAGGAGCGTAGACAGGCGCACGCCTGTCCATTCACAACAGCTGAGCAGGCCATGGGTGTCCTGAACGGTCTTGCCGCTGGGCTTTTTCCATTCAGTCAGAGTGTTGCCCGAACACTCCAGGAAACGCTTCATCGAGACCTGGGGGAAGCGTTTGATCTCTGCCATGTCGAAGATCATCGGCTTCTCGACCATGCCGTGCAGCATCAGTTGGTGCTGTTCAGGATCGATATCAGGAACCCCGCCGTGATGGCGTTCAAAGACCAGGCTATTGGGGGTGATGGTGCCATTCAGATCCTGTAACGGGGTAAAACTCCAGGAAGAGGTTTTGGTGGGTGTTAAGTCCGTCGGTGTGCGGACTACGCCATCCTCAAATCTTGAGGGCTGGCCATAGGCCGGTGAAAGAATGGGTTTACCCTGGGACAGGGACCATTCCGGCACATCAGGTGCCAGATTTCCTGCGCCGCCGCTTGCCGCCAGTGCCTGGCTGACCGGTAAAGGCAAACTGACTACCCCTACCGCTCCCAGGGTGCGCTTGAGAAATTGCCGCCGTTCTATCTGCCTATCCGTGCGGTTGATCTGAGCCATAGTCCAGTTCCTCGTTTTTGTCACTGCAGCTCTGTCACTGCACCAACTACCCGGAATCCTTCATCAATTGCCAAGATGGTGCTGGTCGACATTATGTGAGTGTTTTTTGATCAATCATTAACGGAATAGCATTGGTCCTGACACCTGTCAAACTGGATAGGAAAACAGCGCAGAATTGTCTTTGACGATCACCCGTGCCAGTTCGGGCTGATTCTTGCCTCCGTGCTACCCTGATGATCTGTCGCCTGCAATCCATACCAGCAGCCTGTCGGACTTAAGTGATCGTCACGAGCAAGGTGGGAAAGCGAGCGCAAATTTTTTGGATTTTGAGGCGCATAGTGGTTCTATGTAACGAAAAATCCGGAAAATTTGAGCCGCTTTCCCACCGGCACAGTAGATCAGCCTTAAGTCTGACAGGCTGCTAGGCCCGCGATTCTGTTAACTGTTTGTGGAGATGTAATGGCAAAGCCTACCGAGGCCCAGCAACGGGCGATACTGGAGCGGCTGGATAAGTTCAGCCGGTTTACCGACAGCAGCATCGGTATTCCCTTCACCAAGTTTCAGATTGGCGTGGATTCCATTATTGGCCTGCTACCGGTAGTAGGCGACTTCGCCGGCTTGGTGTTATCCGGCTATGTGCTGATCGAAGCGCAGCGGGCGGGTGCCAGCAAGGATGTGAAGCTGCGTATGCTGCGCAATATGGGCATCGATTTTCTCGGTGGCCTGTTGCCGGTGGTAGGCGATGCCTTTGATGCCATCTACAAGGCCAATATTCGCAATACCCGGTTGCTGAAAAACGATCTGGAAAAGCAGCTCGCAGTGCAGCCGCCCCCACCACCCTTTCCCTGGAAGACCCTGATCTGGTTGTCCATTCTGTTTGCCGTTATTACGGGTGGGTTGATGCTCGTTTGGTAGTGGTGAGCACTGCGGTCTTGGTTGGGGTTAATGCAGATTGGCTATATTGCTTAATCCGCAGAGCGAGTTTGCAAAGAGATTTCTGGTTGCCGGAATCTCTGTCGCGATCGTTGCGTTTCTGATCAACCCTTGCCGCGCGATGTCCGGTTGCTCATCCGCAACCCCACGATCACAGTTAAAGCGCCCAGCCAGATTCCCAGTGAGTATCGCTCGTTAAACCATACTACGCCGATGATTAGTCCAAATACGGCAGCCACTGCGCCGAGTTGGCTGTAGAAAACCGGATTGGAGCGCTTCTGAAGCTCGAAGGCGCAGTAGTAGGTCAATGCGGTCAGAAGACCCTGGATGAGGATGACAGTTAAAAATGCAGACCCAAAACCCCCCGAGGCCAGCGGTGTTTCGGTTAGCCTGGCGAGTAAGCCCAGTACGATAGCCGAAGCGAGCAGGGTGCCGGCAGCCAGCGTCATGGGTTTTGCCTGGTCGGGCCAGGCGACCGAACGGTAGACATTGCCGACCGACAGCGCGGCCGGGATAAGCAGGCCGAGGGCGAACCACAGCAGATTGGACTGGCCCATTTCGGTATGGCGTTGCAGAACAATCCAGGCGCAGGCGGAAACCGCAACCGACAAGCCGGCCAGTTTCGTCCAGCTGAGTCTTTCCAGGCCGATCGTTGTTGCAATCAGAAAAGTGAATATCGGCGGTAAGGCGTACATGATGCCAGTGAAGCCGGCCCCCAGCTTCGTCACGAGGTAGAAGGCGATAACATTGGGTATCGCGATACCCGTCAGGCCACTGATAAAAAAGTAGATGGTCAGACGCTGTTCGAACAGGGCTCTGAAGTTCGCTGAGCAAAGCAACAAAATCAAGCCGGCAATGAGCGTTTGCCAGAATGCATAGGTGATGGCAGGCACACCCTGAGCCGTGGCTGCTTTCGCCAGGGCCAGCATCAGCGCAATCAGGAAACCATTGGCCATCAACAGGCCCCAGACAATGGCCTGAGGCGGAAAGGGCAGGCGTTGTATCAAGGTTATCATGGTCAGCTCGCTCCAGGGTATGAATATAAACGTGGTGAGCCTGAGTGTGCCGGAATTCATTCAATTGATAATTGGAGCGATCCGAACAATACTTATTCCAAATTGGAAAGTATTCAGGAGCGTGAGGTGGCCACCGACAAGCTTGTTGCCATGAAGATTTTTCGGCGTGTCGCGGAATTGGGAAGTTTCACGAAGGCCGCGGATGATCTGAACATCACCGCCGCGACGGTCAGTAAACACATCGCGTTTCTGGAGCAGGACATTGACACCCGGTTGATTAACCGGACGACGCGCCGGATGCATCTCACCGATGCGGGTCTGGCTTTTCTGAAGCGAACCCAGGCGCTTCTGGATGGCCTTGAGGATGCCGAACTGGAGGCTCGAGGCGTGCAGGCGGAGCCCCGCGGAACGATCCGGATCAACGTGCCCATGTCATTTGGCCTTACTCACATCACGGAAGCTATCGACAGTTTTCTGAAACGTTACCCTGATATCGACGTGGACCTGCAACTCAGTGATCGTATGGTCGATTTGGTAGAACAGGGCGTTGATATCGCGATCCGGGTTCGCAATGCGCTTTCCGATTCTAGCCTGCTTGCCAAGCCGCTCAGGAAATCCAGAAACATTGTTTGCGCCTCCCCTCAATATCTGGCGAGTGCGCCAGAGATCCATTCGCCGGCAGACCTCGCCCGGCACAATTGCCTGACGTTCGCTCTTCACGATAGGCCGAGGGTCTGGGAACTGGGTGCAGAGGAAGTTACCGTTAATGGTAATTTCCGGACAGATAGCAGCCTGGCGATCCGCCAGAGTCTGTTGCGGGGTTTGGGGGTTGGTTTGGTGCCGCGCTTTCTGGTGCAACAGGACCTAGCCCGAAAAATTCATAAAAAAAGGCGAACCTTGCTCAACCCATTGATATAATGGGAGTTACGACAATAACGCTTCGGAAGAAGCTAAACAAGGTTCGCCCATGTCCAATTCTATCCCAACTCAACTGCGCTTTCCTCCC
>NZ_JBSXNZ010000068.1:0-171612 GCF_056857895.1 Marinobacter sp. B-21 | reverse complement strand
ACGCGCTGCTGATCAACCAGGGCCTGCCACTGTTCTGGGGTACGGTGCTTTCTCATGGGGGTAACCTCGTGTTGAAAAATGTGAGGTTACTGTAGGGCGATTTTCAGCCGGGTGGCAGGACGTCCTGGAATGAACGCTTACACTTAAAAATAAGTGGACACTATCCTGACGGCCGCAGCACCTGGCTCAAGATGGGTTTACCGGACGGTTACATTCTTCGGGATGCTCAAGCGGGAGCGAATTCACCACCGGCATTACCGCACTCAGAACGAAGCGCGAGCTGATGTATTCGACTACATTGAGCGGTTCCATAATCCCAGGATGCGACGTAGAGTTGCCGTTCAGGATCGGAAGTTGTCAGCCGTTTTAAAACCGTCCGTGGAAATGGGGTAGAACCCCTCTGACCTTTCGCGTCTAAGATTCTGATATCAATCAGAGAGATTGGATTTGTTATACAAACCTAGCGGTCCCAAAATATTGTCATTGTGCTCACCCAAATCAGGTATACTACCAACCACCTGCTTAGTGAGACTAAACTTAGGTGCGGGTGCAGGCTGCAGCACTCCGTCAATACGAATGAAGCTTTCACGCGCCTGATTATGAGGATGATTTGCAGCCTCAGAAAAATTCAAAATCGGAGCGAAACAAGCGTCTGTTCCCTCCAAAAGCGAACAACATTCAGCCTGCGTACGGGAGCCAAAAAACGCTGACATCTTCGTCTTCGCTATCTGCCAGCAACTCTTATCGTATTGGTCTACAAAGTCTGGATCATCGCTAAAACCACAAATAGAAACTAGCTTTTGGTAAAAATTAGGCTCTAATGCTTGAACGGTAACAAAGCGATCATCGGCACACCGATAAGTGCTGCACCACGGAGCCGCACCACTGAAAAAGTCATTACGGTCGCCATCACTAATGACTCCTTGTTCCCTCAAACTGGCCAGAAGCATCATGTTATAAATTACACCATCAGAAATAGCCGCATCAATCACTTGACCTTGGCCAGTTTTATTGACATGAAACAGTGCAGATAGGATACCGAGCGCCAAAGACATGCTCCCTCCCCCCACATCACCCTGCAAAGTTGGCGTCGGGAACGGAATATCCCCTGGCAAACCGCCGTAAAAAAGAGCTCCTGTGATGGCAGAAAAGTTCAGGTCATGACCGGCCGAAGGCGCTAGCGGTCCCGTCTGTCCCCATCCAGTCATCCGACCGTAGATTAGTTTTGGATTTTTTTCGAGGCATACCTCTGGTCCAATCCCCAATCTCTCCATAACGCCAGGGCGGAAACCCTCCACGAGCACATCAGCCTTTGCAACTAAACTCAAAGCAGCCTCAACATCACTACATTTGCTGAGGTTTAGTGTGATTGACTTCTTACCTCGTTTAAAAAATGCAGCCTTTCCCATCAAAGTGGGATCAACTGTTGCAGCGTTTGAATTCATCACTTTGCGTTCAATTAGCACAACTTGGGCTCCCAAGTCAGCTAACAGCATACCCACTATCGGCGCTGGACCAATCCCTGCAAACTCTACAACTTTGACTCCCTCAAGAGGCCCCATAAAAACTCCTAATATTCCGAGATGCTTTCGATCGAAATGGCATTTAATTCAGCAGTATTACTTTACTCTCGCGGCCCAAAATACTAACCAAAAATAAACAACCTTCCCCCCCTCGAAAGGGCGGGACAGGGAGGGAAGGTTAATTTATCAGTTTTAGACTATGCGCCCTTTTTAAGGCTTGAGTTCGGCTGGAAACGCCCAATTTACTGTATAGGTTTTTTAGGTGCCATTTGACAGTACCCTCGGATATTCCTAATAGGTTCGCAACTTCCTTATTAAATAGACCATCCCCGATTAGTTCCAGAATCTCACGCTCCCTTTCAGTAACCTCTGATGCACTCAAGAGTTCGAGATCAGAAATGTCAGATGGTAACGAGTCAGATTCAAGGTCTTTTTCAAAATTGCCTAACAATTTTGGTGCAGGTTCCATATTGTTTACTAAGCCTTCAATATAAGGCATCAACCGCATTTCGTGTGCGTCTAAACTTGAAGCAATATTTTTTAGAAGACACTGCCCACCTTGAAGTTCATCTGCAAAGGTTCTAAACATGCCTTGCGCTTGACCTAGTGCGAGTGCTGGAATTAAGCTTTTCTTAGCCGCCTTGGTTTGGCCAATTTTCCACTCTCCAAGCGCAGCCAGCATTCTGAATTTAGCACTACGATAAAACGCACCCTGACGGTCTAGAACAGTAATACGCTCATGCAACTCCTTTATAAAACCCTTGGATGGTTGATTAAGGAGTTCAATTCGTGCCTTCGATATTAGCCAATCATCATGTAGGAGTTCTTTAGCAATAACATCCGGATTCACGGTCTCAAGATACTGTTCAAAACGCCCTAGCTCTCTCGTTGCTGATACCCCATCACCCTCCCAAATATCAGACTGAATACGCTCTGCATAGCAGTGGCCCTCCAGTCGGACCCACCCTCTTTTCATGGCAACCTTTTCGAGCTTATCCAGTAATATCCAAGATTCTGCTTTTTCTCCGCGCAGCTTACTTATTCGAGCAAGAAGCGAATAAATGGTTTGTGCTGTTATCAATAGGCAGGCGTCCAAAGAGCCCGTCATTGCAGATGCCAATAATTCCTCCGCCTCCTCTATTTTGTTACGCTCATAGCAAAGCTCGGCCAAGCTCGCGATGGCTGTCACAGAAGCCATCGAACGCCGACCGGCGATTTTTTCAGAAATCGCTAAAGACTCTCCCAGCAATGCTTTAGCTCTATCTAAGCGTCCACGCCAGAACCAGGCCAAGCCTTCAAAACTTTTTCGGTATCCCTCACCGAAGTGAAGCTTATTGGTCATTCGAGCTGCTTGCCGCTGTACCTCAACTATCTCATCAAAACGCATTTGATGGAGATAAATATAGCCTAGGACATTGAAGACCACTTCGTACTCAAATCTATTGAGCTCACTAGGCGCTTCCATCCATGGCTCCGCAGAGCGCCTAGCGTCTTCCAATCGGTCCTCAAGTAGTGCAAGTAGCAATGACGTTGTCTGTATTTGTTTTTGCAAATCCTCTCTTCTTTCCATCAAATCAACATCATCACTTTTCTGCAAGTCAGACTCTATCTCATGAAGCAAGCCATGAATGGGAGGAAGCTCCATCATTAGCATCTGAGCCCGGACGATTGCCAAGCGTATGTCAATATTCTTGCTCAACTCATGCTCTGGTATTTGCTTCCCCCAATTGACCAGTGTGGCCGTTCGGCTTTTTTCTAGCATTTCCGATGCACAGCGTTCGATGAACGTTTTAGCAAGATCTGAATAACCAATGGCTAAAGCGTGACTCACTGCTTCAGACCACAACTCATGAGCGACGAACCAGTTGCAAGCAAGACGATGAAGGGCTAACACCTCCTTTTTACCTAACTGACCCAAACGTTCTCGAAGAAAATCAGAAAATAACCGATGAAACCGGAACCACTCATTATTGTCATCAAGCGAAAATATAAACAAATTCAACCGAGACAATTTCTCTAAAAAGGCATTCCCATCGCTTACCCCACCAACCACCTCGCATAGCGATACGTTGAAGCGCTCTAAAATTGAGCAGCGTACAAGGGCTTCCTCACAATCTGAAGGTAATAGTTCCACTAATACCTCATGGAGGTAGTTTTTAAGATCCTTCGATCCGCTTGCAAATTCATTAAGGAATTGTTTTGGTTCTTTGCGAAGCCTTGGTGACAAAGCCGCCATTTGCACGCCGGCAACCCATCCCTCGCTAACCTCGTAAAGCAATCTCGCGACGTTCTTAGGTAGATCCAACTCAACAACTTCGTTTAGAAACATCTCAAGCTCACTAAAATCCATTCGAAGATCAGAGACACCCAAGATTAACAATTGGTTTTCCAACTTCAGCTTAGATAGCCGTATGGGAATTTCGGATCTGGTTGCAATGATAATATGGAGATTTTCGGGTCGATTCTTTATCAGACGCAACATTAGCGAGTGAATTTCAGGATTAGTAATGCAGTGGTAGTCGTCTAATGTAAGTAGGATTTCCTCTCGAGAGGCCTCTAACTCGGCGAGCAAAATCGATTCAACAACTTCAATCGATGAAGATAGTTCAGAGTTAATCGCTAAAATAGATTCATTGCAGAAATTCGACTTCGTTATTGACAGTGAGGCGATGAGATATGATAAGAATCGTTTTTCTGAGTTGTCTTCTTCTGAGAGACTTAACCAAGCTATAAGCTTATCTTCACCTCGATACATGTCCGCCCATTGGCCAACGATTGTAGTCTTTCCATACCCTGCAGGCGCCTGGACTAGTGTCAAAGCATGCTTCATGATTGCCGGGGCAAGACTCTCCAGCCGTTTTCGGGAAAAGAGAGGCTGAGACCTCCTTGGCGGTGAAAGTTTGGTCGGAATCAACGGCAGGCGCCAATTCGAACTCAGATGATGTCGCATGCCTCTTAGATCTTGTTTTTGCCTCATTCCAGCCCACCAAATATAGCGCCTATTAAATTTACACGCTTATTATCGATTAAGCGCAAAATTGCCATGCCAATGATACAATCGTGTCCAGTAGTTTTATTCCACCGGAAGGGCTTGGCCAGTTTTTCGTTGTGAACCTTAATACACTTCTTAATCCCTGACTTCGATTCACCAACGCTAATTGAATTTCCTCGATAAAGTGCGCGCCGTTCCAGTTGACCAAACCACTTCTCAACCTCATTCAACCACGACGCGCTGGTTGGGGTGAAATGCACCTTGAACCTAGGATTCTTGGCGAGCCAGGCTTTGACCTCCAAGGTGTTGTGAGAAGAGTTGCTATCTAAGATGATACACAGCTGCAGATCCTGCGGAGCTTCCCAATCAATCTGTCTTAAAACATCTATAAATTCCAAGGCGTGATGACTCTGGGCGACACGGCCAATAACTTCGCCCGTCAAAATGTTGAAGTCCGCGTAAAGGCTTGTCGTGCTATGTTGCTTGTAATCGTACGGATGACGCTCAACTTGGCCTGGCTTGAGCTGTAGATTTGGGTGTGTTCGATCGAACGTCTGAATTTGGGTCTTTTCATCAACAATGAGGACCAGCGCATTGTCCGTCGGATTCAGATAAAGGCCGACAATGTCGCAAACTTTCTCGAGAAAATACGGATTATTCGTGATTTTAACGTAGTGAGCCGTTGCGGCTTCAAATTTAACGCATTCTTCAGCTAATGCACTTGCCAACACGCGCCCCCGGCATGTTCGTATGAGGCTGATACTCCAGTGCAAGGCTTGTATCGGACCCTGATGAACCGTGTGCTCATAAATTTTGACGTCTCCACGGTTCAGTTTTCGGTGCTGGCTCAGGCGCGGTGAATCATAAAACCCTTTAAAATCTCGCACACGGTAGCGCTTGCGCCACTTGAATACCATTTGAGTGTTAACCTGAAGCAAGCTGGATATCCCTGGGACCGTCTCGCATGCATTCCCTATGAAATGAAGACTGACACGATGAACTAGGCGTTTGATCAAAGTGCTGGCTCGGCACCTGCCATGGAGTTTCAATTGATCGTTTAGGGTCAGATTAAATGGAGCTATCGGCATGGGCACAATTGAATACTTCTCTTACTGACAGAAAAACTTCAATCATAGATGATATTGATCAGACGGCGCACTAAATCACCCTTTAGGGTTGAGGAACGACAATACAAAATTTTCAGTCTCAAATAATCCAATTGATCCATTGAGTCAACAGGTCGAAAAGCTTGAGTTGCCATGGCGGGACACTCTATATGCGCCCCGACATGGCCCATGCTAACCTTGTACTATTTAGAAAAAATATTTACTACAGCTGTAGCTTCCTCAACTCCGTAAATGCCGCCGCCATTTTCTTGAATGGCGATTTGAGCATTTTCGACTTGCCTTTTTCCAGCTTCGCCTCTCAATTGAGTCACTAGCTCATAAACTTGCCCTATTCCGGTTGCGCCAATCGGGTGCCCTTTGGATTCCAGACCGCCCGATGGATTGATGGGAATTCGGCCTCCTACAGTGAACTCGCCAGCTTCAGCAGCCCACCCAGCCCCACCATATGGCGCTAGCTGGAGATTCTCTGCCTGTATTATTTCCCCCATCGCAGTCGCATCGTGAACCTCGGCTACGTCAATATCGGTTGGAGCAACGCCAGACTTTTCATAAGCATCTTTAGCAGCTAAAGCAGTTAGGTGATTTTCAAAATCATCGAAACTTCGATCTGAGCTCGATCGCACAACACTGGCAAGCAGCCTAATGGCTCTTGAGCTGTCTCCCTTAAGCCTCTTTAGCCCCGCAGCGCTACACAAAACCGCAGCCGCCGCGCCATCCGAAATAGGAGCGCACATCGGCAATGTAAGTGGGTAAGTAATAGGCGGTGCGGCCAAAACCTCCTCGATAGTATACGCAACCTGATACTGCGAGAGAGGATTATGAACAGAGTGTCGATGGTTTTTTGCGGATACGGCAGCGATTTGTCTTTGGGTCGTTCCGAATGTTTTCATATGGAACCGGGAGAACGCTGCATACACATCCATAAACATGGAATATGGTCTAGGGGACTGAGAGCCCTCCGGGCATTCGACTCCCTCCCCCATCTTTAAGAGGATGTCCCGGTTATCACTCACGGTTTCAACATCCCAAGCAGAGTCAAACGCCGAAAACATTTTTGCCTTATCAGGGCTGTTCATTTTCTCTACGCCCACAGCAATTGCGATGTCACAAGACCCGCTCCTAATAGCGTTCTCTGCCAAATGAAGGGCTGTGCTAGCAGATGCGCAAGCCCCCTCAAGGTTAAAGATAGGAATGCCCTCAAATCCCATCGACCGCAAAGCAACGTGACCAGGAATCATATGTTGATCATGCATTAAACCGATAACGCAAGAGGCGAAAAATGCTTGCTTTACATCAGCCTTGCTAGCTCCAGCATCAGTAAGCGCCTGCTCGATAGCCTCTCTCGCCAGTTCCTTATAACTATGATCAAAATGACGACCAAATTTTGTCATACCAACGCCGGCGACAAAAATATCTTCCATTATATTTCTCCGAGATTAGAACTTTTAAATCACAAATTTGACATTTGTTGTCACTATGATTTATGACTTTTTTACCTTGCTATTACGAAATTTTCCGTTCACCTTTCCAGTATTTTTCACGCACTTTCCTGCGTAAAACCTTACCAACCACACTAGTAGGAAGCTGATCGACAATCATTAGAGATTTTGGCGCTTTGTATCCACCGATCAGACCTTTAACATGCGCAACTAATTCATCTTCGCCTACATCACAACCTTCGCGTAAAGTAACCTCAGCATGAACCGCCTCGCCCCACTCTTCATGCGGGATACCAACAACTGCCGACATTAAAATTGAAGGGTGGCTATTAAGTGCCGCTTCGACTTCATTAGCATAAACGTTAAAGCCACCTGAAATAATCATATCTTTTTTCCGGTCAACCAAGTAAATAAATCCTTCATCATCCATATAACCAAGGTCGCCCGACTTCCAAAATCCGTCCTTAAACTCAGCCCCAGTTTGCTCAGGAGCATTTAAATATCCGAGACATATACTTCGGGAACGTACCCAAATCTCACCGGTTTCTCCCTTCTGGACCTTCTCACCTTTTTCGTTCACGATTATGCATTCAACGCCAGGGGTCGGCTGCCCAGCTGAACTAAGCCTAACCTCATCTTCTTCTCTATTAATCAAATGCTGACTCGTCCCCATGTTCGACGCAAAACCAAAATGTTCGGTAGAGCCATAACACTGAACAAAAATATTCCCAAGTTTTTCTTGCAACTTTTTAAGCTTTCCGGGACTCATAGGCGCAGCGCCATAGATCACGAACCTCAGAGAACTCAAATCTGAATCGATCTCAAGCATACGATAAAGTATCGTGGGAACAAGAAACGTGAGCGTCGCTTTTTCTTTTTCAATGTTTTTGCAGTATAGATTCAAGTCAGGTTCATTTTGTGTAATGGTGCAACCACCAGAATACAACGTTGGCAAAAATAACATACCACTTCCGTGACTTATTGGTGCAATATGAATGCATCTGGGATTTCTGATCCATGCATCCTTATCTTGCAAGGCAAATGCCGTGTCACGGCAGCTAAGCCAGTTATCAATGCTGTACATTGCTGGTTTGCCCTTACCTGTTGTACCTCCTGTAAACCGAATTATTGCGCAATGTTCTCTGTCATCAACGACTATATCTGGATTATGATCCGACGCCTTGTTGACCAAATCCCAGAAATAGAAAACACCATCAAGACTTTCTTTAGGCTCATCCATTACAATCACAGTAACGTTTCTATCCCGTAGCATCTTGTAATGAGAGTCGAGGAGCTCATTTTCAATAAATGCCACTTTGGCACCAGAAGCTTCAACTTGCCAAGTATGTTCTTCCAAGGAATCTCTAAAGTTTGTAAAAGCTCCGGTCACACAACCTTTAAAAATAGTAGGAGCATGAAGTAACGAAAGATTGTCGTTATCCAAAATATTAACAAACCTATCACCAGCACCGAGCCCTAAAGACGTCATCATGTTTACAATTCTGTTAGTCAGTGCATGAAACTCTGCGAAGCTGTAGCGCCTATTACGCTCAATATTTACAATAGCTTCACATTCACCATATCGATTTGCCAAATTTTCCATGTGATTACTGAAATTAATTTTCATAAATTCCTCGCTTGTTAGGACTTATTTTTATATAAGCTATGGTCTCAGGTCATTATTTAATCGAAAACAGTAAAATAACTATTTTTCAACTAAAATTGAGCGAAACTCTATAGCGTCAGAAGACTCGTTTTTCTGAATCTTTACTTCTCCCGAATTGACCAGAAAAATTAAGTGCGCAAATGTTTCCTCAAGTGCGAGGCAGCGACCGAAGCCTTTCACCGCGCCCCAACCTACAAAAGATAACAATTCATCTGTAGTTAACCATTGATCAAGCTTTCGAATTAACGTTCTTAACAGGTTGTGATGATGCTCTAAAATCTCGTCAACCCTAGCTATTGCATTGAAAAATATCCTTTCATGCGCTGGTAAAACTAAATAATCTGGGTTAACCCATGACTTTAGATCAGTTAAGCTTTCGAGCCAATTTTTGATAGGATTGTCATTTAAGCTTATTATATCCGTACCTACATGAGGCGTTATGCCTGGAAGCACTTGGTCCCCAGAGATAAATATTCCTAGCTTGTCGTTTTTAAGACATATATGCTCAACGGAATGACCAGATCCGGACCAAATATCCCAATCATTTTCTCCTATAATTATAGATTCGCCTTTTTCAATTATTTTTACTTTCTCTGGGAGAGGACCATAAAGGTTATCCATTACTCTTGCGTATTTCTTTAACTCAGGTATTTCTGTATTCGAAACCCCCAAAGTTCTATAGAAAAAGTCATCCTTTTCATGGTCACTGGATAACCTGCTAAACTCGTCACGCCTGGCTTTGGAAATTTCATTCTCGGAGGCATAGACTGGTACTTGGAAATGTTGCTGAATCCAGCCGGAGAGGCCAATATGGTCAGGATGACAGTGTGTAACCAACAATCCAGTGAGCTTTTTTGGCTCAGGTAGTTTTTGTACTATTTCTTCCCAAATTTCCCGATTAGCATCCGAACTTGGGCCACTATCAATGGCAAACCAACCGCCTTTATCTTTAATCAGATAGATATTTATATGGTCAAGCTTTGAGGGAATTGTAAGCCTCGTCCAGAGCAGACCAGCACTGATAGAAACCAGCTCTCCAAATTTAGGAGGAGCTATATTTATTATGTTTCCCTGAGCAACGCTTCTATTGGTGGTATGCACAATTTATCCCTCAACGAACTGTTAAATTTTATTTAATTAATTTAAAAAGAGCCCCCCATTTTGGAGGGCTAAAGGGACACATCCTTTTACCGCTATTTCGCCTGCATAACTGTTGCAGCATCAAGACGGATATAGCGACCATTCATATATCCGTTTTCAACTAGAAATACGCATGCTGAAGCAAACTCATCAACATTACCCATCCGTTTGGGTGCTTCGCACATTTCGATCAAGGCATTTTTCACCTTTGAATCCAGCGCATCTACCATCGGAGTTGCGAATAACCCTGGGGCAATTGAATTGACGCGAACACCGATTGAACCTAGTTCACGTGCTGCTGGAATATTGATTCCGTTAACCCCGGACTTGGAAGCGCCATAAGCGCACTGTCCAAGCTGTCCCTCCCAAGCAGCGCCCGATGAAACGTTAATAATGACGCCCCGTTCACCATTTTGATCCGGTTCATTCAGTGCCATCTTTTCTGCACACTTAGCCATTACTGTATATAGGCCCACTAGATTGACGTTTATTACATTTCTAAAATTATTGATCGAGCCCGCAATTCCATTTTTATCGAGAATCTTTTTTGGGGCTACAATCCCCGCCGCATTTATGTCCACATGGATTGCGCCAAATTTTTGGATCGTTGCGCTAATCGCGGCATCCACATCGTTCTCTTCGGTGACATCAGTGGCTATAAAAATCGCGTTTTCATCACCGAGCTCTTCTACAGCACTCAGTCCGGCTTCTCGGTTCATATCTAGTAAAGCGACCTTTGCCTTTTTCTTTTTCACAAGATAGCGCGCAGTTGCTAGCCCTAGACCAGATGCACCTCCGCTAATCACAACTACTTTATTTTCCAAATTCATGATCTACTCCTGTTTGAATATTTGAGACCTAAATGTGACTTAGTAACCTTTGAATTGAGGCCTTCGCTTTTCACTAAATGCATTAAGGCCTTCCATAGCGTCATATGAACGCATGTGGCGTCGGAAGAGTACCTGTTCATGCTCCAAGGCATCGTGAAGAGCCTTGCTGCCTGTTTCATTCGCCACAGTTTTCATACGTTGAAGCGCAATTGGGCTTTTCTCTGCGATTAACTCTGCAATCCTTTGTGTTTCAGCTCGCAGGGAATTAAGATCCACCACTTGATTCACAAATCCGTAAATTTTCATTTCTTCTGCAGAAAGCGTGCTACCGGTGAAAAGCAGAAATTTCGCTACGTTAAGAGGAATGATTCTTGGTAAAACTGCTGCGCCGCCAGCTCCAGGGTATACGCCGTAGTTGGCGTGCGCGTCTCCGATTCTTGCGCTATCAGCCGCAACCACGATGTCCGCACACATGGCGGTTTCAAGGCCTCCAGCCATCGTGATGCCGTTCAAGGCCGCGATTACCGGCTTAGGGAAGTCACGAAGTACATTCAAAACGCGCCCAGTCAATCGATCGATAAAATCCGCTTCTCCGGGTTGTAAGCGAGCAGAATTAAGGATCTCTTTCAGATCTGCTCCGGCGCAAAAGGCTCTCCCCTTTCCAGTCAAAACAATGACTTTTACGGCATCATCATTAGCGATCCTGGGCAAAATCTCTTCAAACTCATCCAGCATCTGCAGATTGATCGCATTCATTTCATTCGGGCGGTTTAGATTAATCCACCCAACGGGTCCAGATTGCTCATAAAGTAAGGCACTGTTCGTCATTTGATTACCTCGCCAAGTCATCTTGTTTTGGTGGCTTTTTAACTGAAGGCCGGTACACCAGTTAGTGATCGGGCGATTAACAGCTTTTGGATTTCAGTCGTTCCATCTGGAATAGGGCCAATTATTGCCTCCCTCGCTAGTCGCTCTACGATGAACTCTTTAGTAACACCATTACCGCCGTGGATCTGAACCGCATCTCGACAGGCTTTTACCGCGATTTCTGTGCTAAACCACTTTGCCATCGCACACTCCTTGTCACACCGCAAACCTTGATCAATCATTTCTGCTGCCCTGAGCGTAAGTAATCGAGCGGCATCAATCTGCGTAGCCATGTTGGCAATTTTCTCTGCAATCAGCTGATGACCTGCAATCAATTTCCCATGTTGAGATCGGGTTTGACTGTATTTAATTGACTCTTCCATCGCCCGTCTTGCAATCGAATAGCCCCACGCGGCCATGTGACACCGGGCACGCTCAAAGGTTACTAGCGTGTTCTTTAATCCCTGCCCGATCTCCCCGACAGTGTTCTCGACGGGTACGCGTACATCCGCGAGGAAAATTTGAGAGGTTGATTGTCCGTTCAACGCCATTTTAGGAATGCCACGCACTTCGAGGCCCGGTGTATCTGCCTCGATAAGGATGTGTGTCAATTCGCCTTCGCCGGTCTTACAGGTGCATACGAAGATATCCATATGCTCTCCATTGGAAATCCACGTTTTCTCTCCATTAATGACCCAATAATCCCCATCACGGACTGCACGCGTCTTTGCAGCAGCAACGTCCGAACCGACGTCAGGCTCAGATATCCCCATGCTTATGAAAACTTCACCAGAGAGCAGTCCAGGGACATATTTTTCCTTCACGGAATCAGAAGCATTTCTGATTAACATGTCTGCGCCGGAAACATTGATAAGGATTGGTAGCGCCAGATCGATTGCACTGACACCAACCTCCTCCCACAAGCGCAAATGTGTGACCCAATCCATCTCTAAGCCCCCCCACTGTTCTGGGAACGGCGCTCTGATCAGACCATATTCTGTCAACGTTTTGATGAAGCCCTTCATCATCTCTTTGGGAATAAACTTTTCACCGTGGGCTCTCAATTTTGGCTCAATCTCAGCGTCGAGAACCTTCCTCAAGCCGTCCGTGGCCATTCTTTGTTCTTCTGTCATCTGCATGGTCATAAAATCGCCTTTCTAACTAAGGGAGAGCTATCGTTGGCAGCTCGGGTTTGTTGGATATTTCTAACCGTATCTCAATCGTTTTGGCTTCACCCCCCTCAAAAGCGGGGGTAGGGCCAATGATCAATTTTCTAGATACTTAGTTTTCTAAGAGGCCTGTTATCAACAACGGTCGATTAGCCAGCTCGTGGGCGTTCCCAGGACATCCGGGGGTGCAGTAACTCTGCTACGGCAAGACAAAACTAGCAGAGGGCGCGGGAATTCCAGGCCTTATCAGCTTTGACAATCCCAATTGCTAGATAGCGTCATTTTTTGGTAGGCGTTTCTGGAACATATGAAACGACCGGAAGGGGCGGTCCCTGGCTTGGCCAGTGCAGGTATTCAGATGGTCACTAACCGTCAAACCATCGCGTTTATCGGCAGATCAGTGTCTTACACCTCAATTTTCATAACTTGCTTTTTGGCGGCCCTGGACTTGGCTATTATCAGGCTGGGAAGAGATCATCCGAGAAATTTTCCAGTGCCCTGCTGATCAACCTCGTTTTCGCCACAGGATTATTCGGTATTGGTCTCTCCTACCCGTTCTTCAGCTGGTATGTTCTGACGGTGACGGACCTCACTGCGGTAATCCCGGTACTCAGCAATGCTCTAACCCACCTGCTAGCCTTCTGTCCGACTATCATGGCACGGCTAATATTCTTTCTTGGCCAGACCGTGCCATTGCTACTTAACGCGGCAGACCAGAATACGAGAAAAAGCGAAGCCGCCGGTAGTGCTACAGCCTTGAGCACAATCGGCAATGTTGTTGGCTGCCTGCTGACGTCTTCGGTGCTGATGTACTTTCTTGGTGTGGGCTACTCCATCTTCTTTAATTGCGCAATTCTGGCCATCTGCGCTCTGTTGGTGATCAGTCCCGATCGATCTCCCATGAATTCCGCCCTGATTGGCGTTGCTGCTGAGGTGAATCACAAGAAGGTTTATCGGCTTTACCGGGAGGCAGGCCTGGCCGTCCGAAAACGCAAGCGCCGTAAAGGTGTGATGGTGGAACGACAGCCCCTGGTGTTGCCCGATGCACCGAATCATACGTGGTCCATGGACTTCGTGATGGATTCCTTGGCCAACGGGCGCAGGATCAAATGCCTGACTATCGTGAATGACTTCACCAAGGAATGCCTCGACATTCCCGTGGCCATGGGCATCTCGGGTGAACAGGTAGCCCGTACCCTGGATGGCATTGCGGCCTTCCGAGGCTACCCGAAAGCCGTTAGAACCGACCAAGGGCCGAAATTCACTGGCAAAGCACTCGATCAATGGGCCTATCGTCATGGCGTTGAACTGAAGCTGATTCAGCCCGGAAAGCCGATGCAGAATGGTTACGTCGAGAGCTTTAACGGAAAATTCCGGGATGAGTGTCTGAATGAACACTGGTTCCGAGATCTCGCACACGCCCGGGAGAAGATCAGCAATTGGCGCTTGGACTACAGTGAGCAGCGTCCGCACTCATCCCTAGTGTATCAGACACCCCTGGAGTTTGCCTCCGCTCTCCGACTTGGCAAAACTGATTCAGCAGTAACGGACATTACTAGGAAGCAGTTGGATTAAAGACTGGGGGCAGGTCAGGCATTATCTATTCCCGCCCCCAACAAGATGCGTTCACCTCATCGCTGCCTATATTTGCTGACATCACTCTCATCACTCTACACACGCGAGGCAATTAAGGCAGGCTGTGCAAACGAGCGGAATTACCAATCGGGTGACGGCGCATACTTTTCGCCACGCTTTTGGTACTGAGATCCCGAAGTGATATCCGAACGGTTCAGGAGATCCGCGGCCACAGCGATATTCGCACGACTGAAATCTACACCCACGTTATTGGCGATCGACGAGCTGGAACAGTTAGTCCATTTGACCGTTTGCTAGGTTCTTGAAGAATGACCAAGCGCTCAACTAGGCAGACAGCCCCGAGGATTACAGGCGCCATGAATGTTCGCTTTTGTTTAAAAGAAAACATTTTGGGCGGCCACCAGCAGCTTCCCAGTCCTAAGGCAACAATTCCCGGGCCTGACTAGCCCCTTACATGGACAGCCAGGCCAGGGGCAAGACCAAGGCCACCTCAACTCAGCATGACTTGGGTAAGAAAGACTTCCGGCCCTATACTGTATGGTTAATCCATGGTCCAAGAGCCCCCAAGAATATGGACGAATTAATCGAGTACGCCTCGCAGGTCTTTGAATCTCGCCAGCTAGCTTGCGACTGGCTAAACGGTCCTGTTGCCGCACTTGGCCATCGGCGACCTATTGAACTATGCGAGACGTCCGAAGGTCGTCGAGAGGTTACGGGGGTTCTCAGGAAAATCGAATGTGGCGAGTTTTCCTAGAGATCGCGCCCTGGTTCGTGGCTGACCCACTATTCTGCACATCCACGAATCGGTTATCTTTGAGACAGGAGTCACCTATGGAAAAAGCGCTGCTCCTAACGATGGGTATCGGGATCTTTGGCAGCGCACTGCTGACTGCCTGGTGTTTGTATTCGCGCTACTTGGAGATTAACGACAAAGAAAAATAACCTGAGTCAGCGATGTGCAAACCATCGACACCAGTGTGCAAACCACCTCTCATTTTGTCCGCACACTCCCCTTTAGAAAGCAACTTCTCAAACGCCGATGCGAGATCTCGCACAGCTTAAGGTTTCTCGAGTGGTATTATTTGTCCGGGATTTCAGTCAATAGGACCGAAACTCAGCGCCCGCACGGATGCCAGGCAAACGCGACACCTGCCCAGTGGTGTGACGCGCCAGGGAGACGCCTAGTTCCCATTTCCTCAAAGTCGGTTCACCATAACCCCAGATTATGCGCAGTGTAATTGGAAGACCACCAGAGCCTGAAGCGGGTTCCAGGGCACGTCCTTGTGCCGGTTTCGTTATTTTTTCTTCCGAGGCGATTTACTCTTTTCACCGACGGTTTCCCGTGGGTGTTTCTTGGCAAAGGTCTCGGTTACATAACGGCCCGTTACAGCGCTTCGGTATTTTTTGGACATGCGTCACCTCACATCAATGAAAAGATTCTAGCGATGCCGAGGGATGCCCTCGGCATCGTCCTCATTTAGCGGTTTGGCCAACCCCGGAAATGGGCGCAAACACGCGAAAGCGGTGCTGGGAAAGGGACTGGGTGCTGGAGTATGACATCCGTGGCTTGTTTGATCATATTGATCATGAGCTATTGCTCAAGGCTCTTGACCACCATTGCTCTGAATCCTGGGTGCTGCTGTATGTGAGGCGCTGGCTAACGGCACCGATGCAGACGAAAGATGGTAAGCAGGAACGACGGAACGTTGGCACACCACAAGGTGGCCCGTTATCGCCAGTTCTGGCAAACCTGTTTCTGCATTATGCATTGGATCGTTGGCTGACCGTTCGTCATCCGGATATCCCATTCTGCCGATATGCAGATGACGGAATACTGCGTTGTCGAAGTGAGCGTGAGGCTCAGTATCTGCATTCCCAGCTAGATATGCGTGAGGTGGACCCAATAGCTATTCACAGAGATGCCCAACAAACGAGTATACTGGCCTGTGTTTGTCCAGGCTGCTCGGATAAATCACCATCAGCTCCTTGCTAAGGCCAGGCTCACTCACGGGAATAGCCACCAGACTTCCATTTTGGACCTCCTCCCGTACAGAACTTTCAAGCACCAACGATGCGCCAAGTCCGACCTTAACCGCTTGCTTGACGGCTTCGGTGCTACCCAGCTGCATAGATACCGTCGGAAATGGCCCATGCTCACCGAAGTAGGTCGCCAAAAGCCGGCCAGTGCCGGTGCCGGGTTCGCCGCCGATCAGAGCCATGTTAGACAGCGTATCGCGGTCGATATCGGTTCGACGGGCTAACGGGTGACCAGGCGGAACGATTAGAACAACGGGCTCGTTACGCCACGCCTGAGCATGGAATCCGGGTAGATCATGCCACCACTCCATAATCGCCACGTCCAGCTCACCGTCCGATAAATGCCGTGCAATAGTCGGATTGGAATCTATTACCACATCCACCTCGGGCCCTACGCCCAGCTCCTTGTAACGACGGATGTAGGGCTGGAGCATATAAATCCCAATATTGGAGCTCGCCCCAACGCGAAGTCGAGCCTCCATAATGGAAGATCTCGCCTGCTCCTCCAGCCGGAGCAGACTTCGGGCAAAAGGCAACAAGGTTAAGGCAGCCCGGGTTGGCTCACAGCCAGAGCGCCCCCTGTGGACCAATAAAACGCCAAGTTGGTTTTCGAGTTTTTGAAGGTGCTGGGACAGTGTGGGTTGTGCGATGTCCAACTGGCGGGCTGCGGCCTGAAACCCGTTGTGGTCCAGCACCGCCACGAAACTCTTCAGCCAGACAAGATTCAGCATGGGCCGCTCTCGCGGCCACTGGGATCATTGATCGCATCACCCGGCCGCTCACCCCGAAGCACTTGCAGAATGTTCCGAGCAGCGCGTTGCTCGATAGCCAGACGCACCTGGCTGACTGCCGATCCGATGTGAGCAGTAAACAGCGTGTTGGGGTGGGCCCTGAGCCCCTGGGCGATCTCCCTCGGACGATCTTCTCTCGCCCAATCTTCCATCTCAAACACATCAGCGGCGTACCCCCCCAACTGACCGGATTGAAGCGCTTGCAGAACACTACCCTCATCCACCACAGATCCACGGCAGGGATTGATAAGGAATGCGCCCGGTTTCATTCCTGTTAGCGTTTCGCGATTAATGGTGTGGAGGGTTTGCTCATTGAGCGCCAGTGCCAGGATCACAATATCTGACTGGGCCAGCAGCATCTTGAGGGGAGTATGGGACAAACCCAGTGCCTGCTCATGCTGCACGGGTAAACGTTCCGGCTGGGAATAGATTAAATCCGCTCCCCATCCGTTCAGGCGCTGCGCCACCGCTTGGCCGATGGCCCCCATACCCACAATACCAATCCGTGAGCCTTCGATCCCCTGCCCATAGAAGCGTGGTGTCCAGCCAGTAAATTCACCGGATCGAACGAAGTGGTCCGCCGCCTTGACTTGTCGGGTGAGACTGATCGTCAGCCCGACCGTTAGCTCTGCAGTAGGCACGGTTAGCAAATCCGGTACAAATGTCAGCCAAACCCCATGACGCGTGCAGGCATCCACATCAAAGTTGTCATAGCCTTTCAGGGCTGCACCAATCACCTTCAAGCGCGGACACCCCTGTAGGAAGTCCACTCCAACTCGGTCTGGCATGAACGCCATCATCGCATCAGCGTCTGCAACGCGCGCAGCCACTTCCTCCTGGGGCAACGTGGCGCCGGATTGGTTGGTGACCAGCTCGCAATCTTGGGCAAGTTCATCCAGAACACTGTCATGGACCTTATGGGTTATCACAACCTTGGGTTTCATCGACGCTCCTTATTTGAATTTCTTACGAAGGCGGCCACTGAGACTGTCCACGACGGTGACCATCAACAAGATGACAATGAGAATGGCGCTGACTTCCTGATACTGCATGATTCTCAGCGAGCCCATCAATTCGAAGCCAATACCACCGGCACCCACCATGCCCATTACGGTCGAGGCACGGAAATTGTATTCCCAGCGATAAATGGACACGTCCGCGAACTGAGGAAGTACTTGTGGCAGCACGGCGTGATAGAGCACCTGCAAGCGAGTAGCGCCGGCAGCATCGGCCGCTTCCACTGGCGCCTCATCTACATGCTCAATCGCTTCGGCAAAAAACTTTCCAACCATGCCAATGGAGTGAAGACCGAGCGCCAGTACGCCAGGCAACGCCCCAAAACCAACAGCAGCCACGAAGATGATGCCCATGATTAGTTCCGGGACTGAACGCAAACCGTTTAAAAGGGTTCGAGTTACTTGGAACACCACCGGATGTGGAGAGGTGTTGCGCGCAGCCAGGAATGCCAGTGGCACAGACAAGGTTACTGCAATGGCAGTACCGGCAATGCTCATCGCAAGCGTGTCGATTAACGGCGACACCCAGCTGGCCACATTGGTGAAGTCAGGTGGAAGAGATTCGCCAATGAGTGTGCCTATGGCTGGCACGCCATTGGCAAGTGTATTGAAATTGAGCAGCCCTACGTACCAACTTGCGACAAAAATGATGAGCAGCACTAACAGCGACTGTCCGAGTTTTTTCCGCCAGCCTTTCGCGTGCTCATCCAGCACGGAGGCCGACGGGGCCGGCGACAGAGTCGCCGGTTCCGTCGTTGTATAGCTCATGGGGCACTCCTCACATTTTTGCGAAATCAAGATTGAGCAGGCCACCCATAGCGCGGATGACATCGTAATCTTCGTCGGTAATTGCCGCGAATCCCTCAGCCTTCAGGTTGTCGAGAATCTCCGGGTCATCGATCTGCAGAAAGGCTTTCTGAATGTTGCTCTTCAGCTCAGGGGCCAGGTTCGAACGCAGGGCCCAGGGGTATTGAGGAAAGTCACCGCTGTAGCCCAGCACCTTGACCTTGCTCCGATCAATCAAGCCGCGGTCCATCACATGCTCGAAGATAACTTCGGACAACCCTCCGGCGTCGGCATTGCCATTGGCGACGTTAACCGCAACAGCGTCATGGCTACCGACGAAATGAGCCTCATAGTCCTTTCCGGCTTCGAGCTCTGCCTTCTCAAGGAGTACGGTCTTGGGGATCAGGTGGCTGGAAGTGGATGCGCGGTCACCGTAGGCCATTTTCTTGCCTTTGATATCCGCGAAGGAGCCAACGCCAGAGTCTGCATTGGCAATAATGATGGAGCGATAAGTCGGCTTCCCGTCTACCACCATGGCGGCAAAGGGTTCAATGTCACTCTTACTCTTGGCCATCACATAGGACAACGGACCAAAGTAAGCCAGGTCAATTCGGCCAAAACGCATGGCTTCGATCATGGAGGAGTAATCGGTGGTAACAATCAGTTCTACTTCCTTACCAAGAGTGGTTTCCAGGTAATCCTTCAAAGGTTGGTTTCGCTTGATCAGTTCTGACGCGTTCTCATCCGGCAGCAAGGCAACTTTCAAAAGATCAGGGTCTGTATCTGCGGCATGGGCTGACCAATGGATGCCGAGCATCATTATCAGAGCCAGCAAAGAGTGAATCATTGTCTTCATTGTGCTATCTCCAGTACGTCTGTCGTTATCAGGGTGGTCTTAGGTTTATGGATGGCTGGTTTGCCTTCCGCAGCTACCACGCTGGGTGAACGGTGGTAAATCTCGTCCAGGTGTTTCGATTTCAGGTTTTCAGGAGCATCGTCAAAAACGATATGAGCGTTCGAAAGGCCGATGATCCGGTCTGCAAAACGCTGGGCGTATTCCAATTGGTGCAAGGAAATAACCGCGGTGATTCCATCTTCCTGACAAATATCGCGCAGTAGGCCGAGTACCTTTTCAGAAGTGGCCGGATCCAGGCTGGCAACGGGCTCATCGGCAAGAATCATGGATGGTTGCTGCACCAATGCTCTGGCGATTCCAACCCGCTGCTGCTGGCCGCCGGACAACTGATCTACTCGGGAAAGCGCTTTGTCAGCCAGACCTACGCGGTCGAGGCATTGCAGAGCCAACTCCAGGTCCTGCCGGGGCAGGGGAAGCAGGCTTCGCCAAGTACCGTGATACGCAAGTCTGCCTGTCAGCACATTCTGTAACGCGGTGTATCGTTCGATCAGCTGGTGATGCTGGAACACCATGGCGGTGCGGCTGCGGTGCTGTCGCAGGATTCTACGGTTGGTCAGTTCACCAAACTCGCCAGACACAACCTTCCCGGTTGTGGGCTTAACCAGGTGATTCAGTGAACGAAGCAGAGTGGATTTACCCGCGCCTGAAAGTCCCAGTAGCACGGTGAATTCGCCCTTGTGAAAGTGAACGTTGGTGGGTTTGAGCGCGAGGACGTTTCCCGGGTAGGTTACGCCCATACTCTCGACTCGAAGCATCACATTGGTTGATTGAGTTGGGGCCACAGGATCACCTTTTGCAATAAATAAGCTCGCCGTATTGCGAGTTACAATTGAACGGTAAAGCTGAGGGATGACACTGTCGTGTCACTGACGTGACAGGTTGATGAAGTGCTTTTGGTTCGCAAGGATTTTCCGAAGGGCTCTGTGAAATACATGGAGCTCAGCCAAAGTGGAACGAGCCACCCAGGAGCTTAAGCAACAAAAATTGCGTTCCACCGTCAGTCGGCGAATCTCACGGTACAGTTCGTCCGTGCTGAGTTCATCGAATTGCTTACCGACTATTGCGTATTCCGGCGAACGTGACCGGTCATTCCGGGGATCGTGACCGATTTGCACACGGCCATCACGCTGGAGTCGATTTTGTACTCTGAGCGGTCACGATGGGTCAACAGATTCCGTCTTTTGTGTTTTTGCTTTTCGCAGTGATTCCCCCTTCAGATTGAGCCGGTGAGCGCCGTGCAGGAGCCGGTCCAGGATGGCGTCGGCGAGCGTGGCGGAGCCGATGTAATCGTGCCAATGCTCCGTGGGTAACTGGCTGGCAATGAGAGTTGAACCCCTGCCGTGCCGGTCTTCGATCACTTCCATCAGGTCCTGTCGCTGTTGCGCGGTTACCTTCTGCATGCCCCAGTCATCCAGGATCAGCAGGTCGGTTTTTAGCAACTGGTTCATCAGCCGGGCATAGCTGCCATCGCCATGGGCGATGCGTAGTTGTTCGAACAGACGCGGTACCCGCAGGTAGCGAACTGAGAGGCCTTGCCGGCAGGCCTGGTTGCCCAGGGCGCATGCCAGCCAGGTCTTACCGCACCCGGTGGGCCCGGTGATGCACAGGTTCAGGGATTGGCGGATCCAGTCACAGCTGGCCAGTCCGGCCATGCGGGAGCGCTCCAGCCCTCTCGGGTGATGGTAGTCGATATCTTCAATGCAGGCCGGCACACGCAACCGGGCGGCCTTGAGCAGCCGCTCCAGTCGCCGGTTTTCGCGGTGCAGCACTTCGCGATCTACCAGCAGGGCAAGACGCTCCTCGAACGCCAGGTCGTGGGTGTCAGGCTGCGCCCGCTGTTGTTCCAGGGCATCGCACATGCCGGTCAGCTTGAGCTGGCGCAGGGTGTCGAGAGTGTTTTGAGTCAACATCAGTGTCTCCGGGATCAGTGGTAGTAGTGGGGGCCACGAACGTTGGTGTGAACGGGCAGATCGGCCAGTTCCGGTTCTTCCTCGGTCAGTGTCAGGGGAAGCTGATCCAGGCCCTGCTTCAGGATCGAGGTGATGCTCTGGTAGCTGGCCGAGTTGATGGACAGCGCCCGGGCACAGGCTTGCTCCAGCCGGTCACGGCTGTAACGTCGACTCAGGTTCAACAGCCCCAGGCAGGCCCGGTAGCCATGTTCGGGATGGGGGCGATCCTTGAGCTGTCGCTGCACCACGTCGAGCGTGGCGGGGCCGATGTCCGCGGCCCAGTTCAGGAACCGTCCGGGAGACCAGTTCTGATGGGCCTGGTGGGATTTGGGCATGTGCTCGGTCAGGGTGACGAAGCGGCTCTTGCCGTGGCGGGGATGCAACGCCACCCGCTGGCCCTTGTGCATGACTTCCACGGCGGTGTCGGTCACCCGTACATCCAGCTTCACGCCCACGAGAGCGTGAGGCACGCTGTACAGCCGTTTGTCGATCTCAATGTGGTAGTCGATGCCCGGTCGTGCCTTACGCCACTCGGCATAAACGTAGGGCGTTGCCGGCAGTGGCTTCAGTGCGGGTCGGTCCAGCGTTTCGAACAGACTCTGGCGGCTCTCGGAACGCCCCTGGAACCGGCGCTGGTTCAGCGCCGGTAGCAGTCCGGCGATGGCTGCGTTCAGCTCGGCCAGTGAGAAGAACGTTCGGTGCCGCAACCGGGCCAGGATCCAGCGTTCAACCAGCAGCACAGCGGCTTCGGCCTTCGCTTTGTCCTTGGGCTTGTAGGGGCGTGCCGGTAAGACTGCCGTCTGGTAATGGGCGGCCAGTTCCGCATAGGTCTCGTTGATCTGGGGCGTGTATCGGTCTGCCTTGGTGACCGCTGCCTTGAGATTGTCCGGAACCAGCAGTTCCGGCACGCCACCGTAGAACGCCAGCATGCGCTGATGGGAGGCGACCCAGTCCGGGAGGCTCTGGCTCCAGGTGGCCTCGGCGAAGGTATAGCTGGACGCACCCAGCACGGCCACAAAGACCTGGGCCTTGCGCATCTCGCCAGTGCTGCGGTCCACCACCGGCACGGTGGGGCCGCAGTAATCGATAAAGATCTTTTCACCGGCCCGGTGGACCTGACGCATGCTGCGTCGCTGCCGGCCGCGCCAGAGCCGGTAGTGATGGCAGAACTGGCTGTACCGGCGAGCCTTGTCGCCGTGGCGCTCTACGTACTCAGCCCAGAGCAGTTGCAGGGTCACGCCCTTGGTCTTCAGTTCCTGATGGACCTGGAAGTAGTCGGGCTCGGCAAAGCGTTCGCGCGGCGTCTTGGCCGGGAACAGCTGGGCCTCTAACCGTGCTTCATCCGTGCCTTCCGGCAACGGCCAGGTGATGCCCTGCGCGGTGGCCAGGCTGACGTACTTGCCGACCACGCCCTTGGAGAGCCCGCAGGCACGGGCAATGCGTTCGTGGCTCAGGCCCGCTTCGTACTTGAGGCGCAAGACCTCGATGATTTGTCGCATGGAAATCCTCGCTGCCGGCATCTGCCCTTCCTCGTGATGAAAAAGGAAGGGGTATGCCGGATAAAGTTGAAGAATTCCAGCGTGTTGGCAGGGATTCCGGAGGAACGTGACCGGTGATTCCGGCATCGTGACCGGCGATTCCGGAAAACTACCCGAAATCGGTCACGATAAAACGGAATGAGCGGTCACGATCGCCCGGAACAGGCGGTCACGTTCAAACGGAATGGGCGGTCACGATGGGCCGGAATATGCAACTATACTCTTGCCTTCGAGGAGGTCGGACGCGCTCTCCAATAGGTCGCGCTTCCAGGTGCTGACTATGGTGGGGTGGATCTGGAAACGGGCAGCAATTCAAGGTGTGGCCTTAAGCGTGGGCAAAAAACTTCACCATTGGCCACGAGCTTGGCCATTATTGCCTACACAAAGACCGTAAAGAAATACGCTGTTCCGCAGAAGATATAGAGAATCTGGGCGGTCCGCCCCACGGGATAGATATTGAGCGAGAGGCGAATGTTTTTGCCTCAAACTTGTTAATGCCAACTTCGGATATTCGGGGACAGGTGGTTAACGCGAAAATTTTCAACCTTGAGCTGGCCGCTAGTCTCGCTGCCCGATATCACACTAGTTTGACAGCAACTGCTTGCAGACTTGTGGAGGTATCATTTAAACCATGTGCTATTGTGATGGTAGACAGTTGTAATCGTATTCTCTGGGGCTGGAGTAACCCCCACTTCCACAGTTTTTTTGCGGCTCGAGGGACCAAATTAAATCCAGTGCGGCTGTCATACGAAGGAGTCACATTAACATCTCAGGATCAACCCACCCTTTGTCCATCAGGGTGGGAAATTACCCTGTCAGCAGTGTCCTTAACAGCTTATGCTAAAACCCTCTTGTTCATTCAAGGAGAGTTCTTTGGAGATATGCCCTAAAGGTGCCAAGCTTACGCATTAAATCGTTTCTTCAATATTAAGGATCAGGGGTTACCCAGCTCATAATCTCTCGGCGCTGTTCCGTTAACAGCCTCAGTATCAAAAGTGCGAAAGCTTTTTGATTATCTTCATTATCCAAAATTTCCATCGACAGCTTTTCGTGATCCGTCATCGAATCCAGAACCAAATCGGTAAGCCGCTTCGGAAACAGCCCATGCATCACTTGATCCGTTGAATGGCTGTTTACCTGTGCCATCACTGCTTCATCCCGGCGAACCCGATCAGCAATGCCATTGGCAAAGTGCAGCTGGTCTTCATCACTGACTTCAGCACCGAAGATGTCATTTAACTTTTCGATGATTTCGGAGAGGCGCTTCATCTCTATATCATGAGGTTTTCCGGTGCCAACACCTGTAATCGGATCCAAGCCGTCCGGGTCATCCTCCCCCTCTAATCGCAGCTCATGCTCCTTTCGCTTGGTGATTCGGTAATGACTCAGTGCTAGCTCTGAGATATCAATTTCATCATCGTCCAAAACCTCCTGGCGCAGCAGTGGTAACAGGTGTTTTGAAAAAACACACAACTGCTCGAGCTCTGAATCCTCAAAAAATACGATCTGGGACAGGAACTCGTAGGTCCGAACAAAACTTCCAAGGTTTTTCTTGAACAGATCGAGCTGATCCAGACCTTCGTCAATCTCCTTCAAAGATGCGTCGGCCTGCTTCAGACCAATGGTATTCCCATCAGCCTCAGCCTGTTTCCGGGCCGCTCGGACCTGTGCTCGCTCGTCGTGAAGCAGCTTGTACCGCTTGTTGAAGCGCTCCCGGGCCGGTTGGCAGTAATAGCTGAGCTTGGAGGATTCTGCTTTGGGATCGAAGAACGCCCGCGCAAAGGCTTCTACTTCGTCCCAGTGGTACACCTGCTCGGCATCCAGAGCTTCCTGGATGTCATAAACCACCTGGGCGTCAGAAACCCCGGTCAGTTCAGCCTTGTTGTAGTACGGCAGGAAGGAGTCGAGGATGTCCTGAGCATCGTTGATGAAATCCAGGATGAAGGTTTCTTTGCCCGGGAACAGCCGGTTCAGCCGTGA
This sequence comes from Marinobacter sp. B-21, assembly GCF_056857895.1. Taxonomy (NCBI): domain Bacteria; kingdom Pseudomonadati; phylum Pseudomonadota; class Gammaproteobacteria; order Pseudomonadales; family Marinobacteraceae; genus Marinobacter; species Marinobacter sp. B-21. Next base: position 146,250 of record NZ_JBSXNZ010000068.1, on the reverse strand, counting down.
GAGTGTCTGAACGCACTCCACACCCTTGAGCTTCTTGTCCACGTACATGGCGCACAGCTTCGGCTGGTCAAAGCCCGTCTGGTATTTATTGGCCACCAGCATCACGTTGTACTCGTCCGTCTCGAACGCCTTGGCGTGATCGCGGCCATTCAAGCCTGGGTTCAAAAGGCTGCTGGTTTCGGTGACTTCTTCCGGGATCACGTCATCGGGTGGCAGACTTCCGGAGAAGGCCACCAGGGGGTGAACGTCCTGATAGCCCTTGTCCTGGATATACTGCTGCAAGGCCAGCTGGTAACGCACGGCCTCCTGCCGACTGCTGGTCACCACCATGGCCTTGGCCTGGCCATCCAGCAGGTGCCGGACATTCTCGCGGAAGTGCTCTACGATCACCTCAACCTTCTGGCTGATGTTATAAGGGTGCAGGCGCACCCACTTGGCCAGTGTGGTTCGGGCCTTCTTGGAGTCGACCTCATCGTCCTCTGCGTCCGGGTGAGCCAGCTTCCAGGCGACGGCATAGGTGGTGTAGCGCCGTAGTACATCGATAATGAAACCCTCTTCGATGGCCTGTCTCATGGAGTACACATGGAAAGGCTCAGGCTTATTGGACTCACTTCGAGGCTGTGACGGATCCGGCTCACGGCCAAACAGCTCAATGGTTTTGGCCTTAGGCGTCGCGGTAAAAGCGTAGTAGCTGATGTCCTGACTAGGCTTTCGCGCAGAGACGGCAGCATCCAGCAGCTCTTCTGCACTGATTTCCTCTCCTTCAGGTAAATCACCACCCAGGATGGCCTTCAGCTTGGTTGCGGAAGAGCCAGTTTGCGAAGAGTGAGCCTCGTCCGCAATGACGGCGTACCGTCCGGACGCCAGTTTGGGATACTTCTCCAGCGCATCGAACAACGCCGGGAAGGTCTGGATGGTCACAATGATGATACGGGTCTGCTCGGCCAGAGCTTCAGCCAGCTGCTCCGATTTACTCTGGTTGCCCAAATCACGATTGATGGGTCGAACCACGCCCTGAGCGTGCTCAAACTGGTAGATGGTGTCCTGAAGCTGGCTATCCAGCACCGTTCGGTCGGTCACGACGATGACCGAGCTGAACAGCTTATTGCCCTCGTTATCGTAGAGCTGCGCCAGCTGATGGGCCGCCCAGGCAATGGAGTTGGATTTGCCGGAGCCCGCACTGTGCTGGATGAGGTAGCGCTTGCCGGCACCTTCTTCGCGGGTCGTCTGAATCAGATGGTTGACCACGTCCCACTGGTGGTACCGGGGGAAAATCAGGGTTTCCTTGGTCTTCCGGTTGCCATGGAAATCTTCTTCGGTTTTCTTTTCCAGGTGCAGAAAACGGCCAAGGACCTTAAGCCAGGCGTCTTTCTGGAACAGCTGCTCCCATAGGTAAGCCGTGGCGTAGCTACCCTCATCCTCGGCGCGGGGATTCCCGGCACCACCATCAGCCGTGCCTCGGTTAAACGGCAGGAAGAACGTGTCCTTTCCATTCAGCCGGGTGGTCATCGCCACCTCGTCCTGGCTGACCGCGAAATGGACCAATGCCCCACGCTTGAACGTCAACAATGGCTCCGGCTTACGTGTAACCGGATCCTTTACCGGGCGATCCTTTTTGTACTGGCGCTTGGCGTGTTCCACGGTCTGCTTGAACTCGCTTTTGAGCTCCAGTGTCGCCGTCGGAATCCCGTTCACGAAGAGCACCAGGTCGAGACGGGGATTGTAGTCACCGGTGCGGGCATGAGGCGAATAGGAGACTTCCTCGACCACACGTAACCGGTTGGCGTTGTATCGGCGCTCCGTGTCTGGGTTCATGCCGTGATCCGGCTTGAAGCTGCAGAGATCGACCTTTACACCCGGTACTTTGAAGCCATGGCGCAGCACATCGAGCGTGCCTTTCTTTTCCAGCTCCCGAACCGTTTTCTGGATGAGCACTTGTTCCGGGTTCTGCGGGTTGCCCTTACAGAACTTTTCCCAACGATCTGGCCAAGCCTTCTGGAAGTAACCGATCAGGTCTTCCGGATACAGAGCTTGCACCTTGTCGTAGTCCGACGCCTTGCCTACCAGCCAGCCCTGGTCGCTCAGGGTCGTAATGATGTCGTTTTGGAATGCTCTCTCTCGGCTGTCAGCCATGACTACTCCTTGTATCCTTCAAACCTTTCGGCCCGCCGCAGTCTCCTCGACCCCTAGCTCGCTCGCCCCTTCGTTCAAAACCATACTATCTGCCGGCGGTTGCCAATTCCGAATATCAATCTTCCCTGTAACGGCAGCAGAAATTAAAGAAGAACGACGTTCTTTCATTAACAAAACAGCGCTCTCCGCTTCCTTAATTAACGTGTTCATTGGATCAATTTGACGCCCAATCCACTCGTTAATCTCAATTTGCTCTTTAATCGGAGGAACAGGAATTTTAAATGAAGCCAATGTGCCGAGATAAATACCTGGTTGGGCTGAAAAACCCGCATATTCCCACAAGAGGCTCTGAAAGCCTGCACTTTGAAAAACCCAGTGCAGCCAGTGTGGGTTTAGCTTCGATGCGTCCGCGCGAAATAATGCCAAGCTACGCTGGATGTGAAAGTGTCCCATAGCATCAGAAATTATTGCCGTTTTACCAAGCGTTGCACCAACAATAGCTAGCAAAACGTCTCTTTGCTGTGGCGTGAAAGATCGACAAAGAGCGACGTAATCGTTTTCAGAAATCTTCGAATCATCCGAGCGCCTAACGAATTCTCCGCCCACAATATTCCGGACGCTGAGCAGAGGTATTCCTTCCGAAACGCGCGGAGGAGGTAAATGCGTACCATCTTTAACGAGGGAGCAGAACCGCTTGATTGAGCTGCTCGTCCAATGCGCCGGCACACGCCCAAGCCACTCCACCCCGGAGTCCTTCATCGGCACATCCGGCTTCAGGCCCTTGGTTACCGCGTGAGAAATTACCGCCTGGCGCTTTTCCTGAAGCAGCCCTATCAGGCGTTCCTGCTCGCGGATCAGGCCGTCGATTTTGGCGGTTTCGTGGTCTAGAAAGCGGGCGATTTGGGTTTGTTCGTTGAGAGGAGGCACAATAGCCGTAAGTCGACCAAATACCTCGGGATACAGCCTCAGGCGAGAATCAATAACGCCAGATGAGAAGGTTTTGAAGTAACCGATGTATTCATTGCTGCGTAGCAAGTAATGGTAATAAAAGGGAAAATCATCTCTTACGAGCCGGAACACGGCATAAGCAGGGCTGACGATCCCCCGATAGTTTGTCACGCCAAGTCCGCGCTTCCACGCAAGCTGCGTATTCCGGCGAACGTGAACACCCATACCGGTTGAACGTGAACGCCATTTTTCTTAACGCATCACCCACCGGAGTTTGTACTCCGGGTGTTCACGTTCAGTCAATTTCCTGAAGTCGTTTTCTCATCGATTCCCCCTTCAGAGCCCAGCGATGGGCGTTGTGCATGAGCCTGTCCAGGATGGCGTCAGCCAGAGTGTTATCGCCGATGGCGGCATACCACTGATCCGTAGGCAGTTGGCTGATGATCATGGTTGAGTGCGTGCCGTGACGGTCATCCATGATCTCCATCAGGTCGTTCCGGTGTGCCGGTTTCAGGGCTTCGAGTCCCCAGTCATCCAGGATCAGCAACTTCACTTTGGCCAGCTGGTTCAGCGTCTTCTGGTAGGTGCCGTCAGCCTTGGCCTGAGTCAGTTCCAGCAGTAGCCGGGAGATTCGGTAGTACCGTGTGCTGAGGCCGTTCAGGCAAGCCTGATGCCCCAGTGCACAGCCCAGGTAGGTTTTACCGCTGCCGCAGGGGCCGGTGATCAACAGGTTCTGGCCACGCTCCAGCCAGTCGGTCTGAGCCAGCTGGGCGACCTGAGCTTTCTTCAGGTTGCGGGGGTGCTGGTAGTCGATGTCCTGGATCGAGGCCCGGAGTTTGAAGCGGGCCTGGCGTACCAGACGATCCTGTTTCCGGTGCTCTCGGGTCTGGAACTCTCGGTCAAGCAGCAGTTCCAGGCGCTCGGCGAACGGCAGTTCGTCGTAGGTGCCCAGCTGGTTTTGTTGGTGTTCCAGGGCGGCAGCCATGCCGCCTAACTTCAGGTCTTTCAGTCGTGCCAGGGTCTGTGTTGTGCTCATGGGTGATGTCCTAGTGGAAGCTCTTCGGGCCACGGATATTCTCGTGGTGCTGGGGGAGTTCGGCGTTCAGGGGCAATTGTTCTGGCAGCTTGTCCCGGTTGCTCCGGAGAATGGCCTTGATGTGCTTCAGCCGGTTCAGACCTTCCCGATTGGCGATGCGGCAGCCGGCATTCAGGCGTTGGCTGGGGTACTCCCGAGTCAGGTTGAGCAACCCGAGACAGACACGGTAGGCCTGCTCCGGGTGTTCCCGCTCAGCCAGTCGATCACTGACCCAGATCAGCGTGTCTGGCCCGATGTCCCGGGCCCAGTTCTTGAGACGCCCCGGGGTCCATTGCTGCTGTTTTCGATGCCGGGCAGGCATATGACCGGCTTCGGTGGTGGTGCCCGGCCTGTGACGCCGTGGGTGACTTGCCACCTGGCGTTGCCGGAAGTGGACCTGCACCAGATGATCGCTGGCCTGGACTTCCACCTGCTCGCCCACGTACTGGTGTGGTACCGAGTAATGATGCTGGTCGAACTCGATGTGGTAATCGATATTGACCCGGCAACGCCGGATCTCGACGTACTCATAGGGCTGTTTCGGCAAGGGACGCAGGGCTGGCTGATCCAGTGTCTCGAAGGCTGTTTGCCGGTTACCCGGCAGCCGCCGGAACGGGCGGCTGTTCAGCTCTTCAAGCAGTGACCGGATGCGCTGGTTGGCTTCGGCGAGAGTGAAGAAGGTGTGGTGACGCAACCGGGCCAGGATCCAACGCTCCACGATTTGCACGCCGACCTCCGCCTTCGATTTGTCCTTGGGCTTGTAGGGCCTGGCCGGGAGGATGGCCACCTGATAGTGCTCGGCCAGTTGCTGGTAGCTGGGGTTTAGCTCTGGATCGTACCGACAGGCCTTGCTGACACCGCTGCGCAGGTTGTCCGGCACGACCATCTCCGGAATGCCACCGAAGAACTCAAAGGTACGCACGTGACTGGATAGCCAGTCTCGTAAACTCTGGCTCCAGGTAGCTTCAGCGTAGGTGTAGTTGGAGGCACCCAACACCGCCACGAACACCTGAGCGGTGCGTACCTCACCGGTCTGCGGGTTGATGATCGGCACGGTCGGGCCGCAGTAATCCACGAAGCACTTCTCCCCGGCCTTATGGGTCTGGCGCATGGAGCGCTTTTGCTGCTTCAGCCAGTGCCGGTAACGGTCACAGTACTGGGAGTAGCTGTAACAACGATTGGGGTACTGAGCTGTGTATTCCTCCCACAACAGCTGCTTGGTCATCCCTTTACGCTTGAGTTCCTGGTGGACAGTGGCCCAGTCGGGCACCTGATAGCGAGTCGATGTGGTGGGATCGGCACCGGGATAGAACAGGGCCGCAAGGCGGCCATCGTCCAAATCCTCGGGCAACGGCCAGTTGAGGTTCAAGGCATCGGCCCGGGCCAACAGCTTCTGAATGGCCCCGACACTGGTCTTGGTGCTGGCACTGATCTGCCGGATCGAGAGCCCGGCTTCCAGCCTTAGGCGAAGCACCTCTCTGATTTTACGCATTGGAATTCTCTTTGCTGGCACAACTCCGCTCCCAAAAAAAGGAGTCAGAGTAGCAAACGGTTGAATAAACAATGCGTTAAGAAGGATTCCGGTTGAACGTGAACACCGTTTCCGGGAATGTGAACGCTGATTCCGGCATCGTGAACACCGATTCCGGAAAATCCGGAAAAGCGTTCATCTTCGATCAGAATGGCTGTTCACGTTGAACCAGAACTGGTGTTCACGTTCGTCCGGAATGGGTGTTCATGATGGGCCGGAATATGCACAAGCATAATGTTCATTACCAAGTCACCCTCGTCGCAAAGCTTATAGCCCTCCAACGATTCGGCTCTGCTAAGGTGTTCGCCCTCATCAATCTTTTGTGATCGTGGCTTCACTCCGTAATACTCCGAAACCGAGAGCAACTCCTCTTCACCTGTTGTTGAGCGTTCGTTTACCTCCCCAAACACCTGTTTAAATCGCAGAACGTCCCAGTGTGACGGCACTTGGTCAAGCCCCACGAAGCCAGCATCCTTGTAACTCGAATACATCTGAAAAGTCATGCAGACAACTCCTCGATCATCTGCTTGATCCGGTCCGTACATTGCTTCAGATCAGCATCGATATCTTCCAGCGGACGCGGCGGCGTGAACTCATAGAAGTGCCGGTTAAACGGAATCTCGAAGCCCACGATGCCTACTTCACCATCTCTGTCGTCCCGCTTCGACTCGTCGATCCAAGCATCCGGCACATGGGGTTTCACTTCCCGCTCAAAGTAGTCATACACAGACTCTGCTAGGGGCACGTTCTCATAGTCCCGGAGACCCGTGTCGGCTTCTGGATTGCCTTTGCTGTCCGTGCAAATATCCGCCTCTGGGTCGCGCTCACTCAAGGCATTGAGCAGGGCTTTCAGTTGAGGCGCACTCAGGTACACCTGATGATCGGTGAGCGAAGCCTTCAGGGCCTTCTGGAACTGCTTGCGATTCCGGTAGACCGTCTTGGCATCCATAGCACGACAGGCAGCGTGGATATTGCCCTGGTCTTCCTGATCCATTTTCAGGATGGCTTTTTCATCCGCAATCCGAGCGATGCGCTCTTCTGAAGTCTGGAAGTTCAGCTGCAGCGGACGCTCCACCGTGATACGTCGGTAACCGAAGGCTTCGATGGGGAAGGTTTTACTTTTCTTGGTTTCCTGGAAGTCCCCATACATCCGCACGATCTCGTCCTGGTCGGACTCGCTGACAAACTGGCGCTTACTGCCAAGGGACTTACGCATTTTGGTCGCCCGGTCAGTTGCATCGATCAGTTGGACCTTGCCTCTGCGTTCGGCCGGTTTGTTGTTGGAGAGCACCCACACATAGGTGGAGATGCCGGTGTTGTAGAACATATCCGTGGGCAGGGCCACGATGGCCTCGACCATGTCGTTCTGCAGCAGATAGCGCCGGATTTCAGATTCGCCACTGCCAGCACCACCCGTAAACAGCGGGCTACCATTGAGAATGATGCCGATCCGGGCCCCGCCATCACGCGCATCTCGCATCTTGCTGACCAGGTGCATCAGGAACAGCAGGGAGCCATCTGAAACGCGGGGTAAACCAGGTCCGAAACGACCATCGAAACCACGGTGTTTGTGCTCGTCGGTGACCTGCTTCTGAACCTTTTTCCACTCCACACCAAATGGCGGGTTACTGAGCATCAGGTCAAACTTGTTGGCAGCCAGCTGGTCATCAGACAAGGTATTCCCCAGCTTGATATTGCTGACTTCCTGCCCCTTGATCAGCATATCTGCCTTACAGATTGCGTAAGACTCAGGGTTCAGCTCCTGGCCGTGCAGGGAGACGGTGACATTCTCGCTGATCTGCTGAATGTACTCGTCGCCTTCGGACAAGAACCCACCGGTACCCGCCGTGGGATCATAGATGGTCACAATGCTGTTGGGCGAGAGTCGGTTCTCCTGTCCGGTGAGGACAAGAGAAGTGGTCAAGTGAACGATGTCCCGGGGGGTGAAGTGCTCCCCGGCAGTTTCGTTGGAGCTCTCGGCGAACTTACGGATCAATTCTTCGAAGATGATCCCCATACCGAAGTTGCTGATGGTTGCCGGGCTCAGATCGATACTGGCAAACCGCTGAACGACTTGATAGAGCAAGTTGTTGGAGCTGAGCTGCTGAACGAAGTCCTCGAAATGGAAATGTTCGAAGATCTCCCGGGCGTCCTGGCTGAACGACTGAACATAGCTCATCAGATCGTCGGCCGTCTGGCTGTCAGATAGGGTAGCCAGACTCAAGGGGGAGGCATTGAAGAATTGCTGATCGGCAGCCCGGAGCAAAAGCTTCTCGCGAACTGCATCCGGTTTGGTCTGGTGTTCCTGGGCCGCGGAGAGTACCTGAGCCTTCGTTGGCTCCAGCACACACTCCAGACGACGCAGCAGAGTAAACGGCAGAATGACGCGCCCATATTGGCTCTGCTTGAAATCACCGCGCAGGAGATCGGCAACCGACCATATAAAAGCGGCGGTTTGGGAGTGGTTGGTTTTGTCGTCAGTCATCCGTGGAGCTCCAATACAGCATGTTGTCGGGCGGCGCTTATCTCAGGCAGCCAATCCAATTCTTTTTAGTGATGCGTTCAACGTCGTTCGAGTTACACCGAAGTGAGCCGCAACTTCTGTTTTCGTGATTTGAGGGTCAGAGAGCATGGCCGCTGCTTTACGGATATCTGAGTCGGACATTGATGGTTTACGCCCACCTTTACGTCCCCTCGCCCTGGCTGCCTGAAGACCAGCCTTTGTGCGCTCTCTAATCAGATCATGCTCGAACTCAGCCAATGCGCCGAAGATATGGAACACCAGGCGTCCGCCTGAGTTGGTTGTGTCGATTGCCTCGGTAAGTGATTTGAAGCCAACTTCTCGATCATTCAGATCCTGGACGATCTCAACCAGGTCTTTCAGTGAGCGTGCCAGCCGATCCAGCTTCCAGACGACGAGAACGTCCCCTTTCCGGAGGGTACGAAGGCACTGCGACAGCTCGGGTCGCTCGCGAAGTTTGCCGGTAACCTTTTCCTGGAAGATCTGCTCGCACCCAGCTTTTTCCAAAGCGTCCACCTGAAACTCAGAGTTCTGATCCTGAGTACTGACACGCGCATAGCCTATGATCATTAAACGCACCTTTTCTAATCATAGTTTTTTGTACGTGATTTATGGACAGAAAACAACGGAAAATTGCAGGTTTTCAAGGGAGAGCTCTAGGCGTCCAACAAACGACCGTTTTCTGTAGTGAATAATTGTTTCGCTTTGAGGGTTAAATGAAAACGGACTCATCGAGTTTCAGAGGATAAGCACAACGCACCATTGAGCTTTTACGCCTGCTTAACGAGACGGACATGGGACCACTGCACGTGCCCAAATATTGCACAACAATTCTGCCTTTGAACTCCCTATGAATGCTATTTTGTGCACTCGATCAGGTTCTTTTCCGAAGCTGCGAAACTGGTTGATCAAGCATCGACTGGGTCAACCCATGCATATCAGCGTTTGCCTGCCAAATGAGGAAGCGTTCAACGAGCTTCTGATTGATAGCCTTGAGCTTTTGATTGGTTTCGGTCAGCTCTTCGATGCGCTTATTCGCCTTGTGAATGTCACTTATCCATCCCGGTTTTTCCATCGGGGCCTTCAATGCGGCTTTGCGGTTCTTCATCGCCATATCGACGGCGGGCAGTTTCATTAGGGACTGCCGAGCGCGACTGATACCCAGTTTTTCTTTGCACGCGTCTACGAGTAACGGCCACGTTAACTTTGGCTCCTGCCATTCCTCAATTAATTTGATGATGCGCTTTACATCCCTCTCCGTTAAGTGCCCCATCGCTATACCTTGATCTCATCTAGCATTGCCGACAACTCATCCAACGATGGCAACGCCTGTTGTTCAGTTTCTGCCTCAATGACTTTGGCATCGATCAACCCTGCCATTGATGCGGCATTGTTTGTCAGTGTCCAACCGTTATCGACATTCCACACGATGTCGCCGTTTTCGAGATCAGGGTTCTCCAGGGTTTGGATCAGCGCGTCACACTTATAGAGATCCATACCCACTTTTTTAGCCCATTCTGAGGCCCCAAAAATGTCGCGAGACTGCGCATCAAGCGCCTTGTTGTAGCGGCGTTTAAGGTCCTCACCCTCTTCTTTGAGATTGGCAAGTTTCACATCATCACCTTTTACACAACCGAGCTTTCCGCAGGTCAAGCACGCCCCCATTTTCGGACAGGGTTCGGCGGCAAAGTTGTGTACACAGATTCCAACGTGGGTCTGATGGATGACCCGGTCCTGATCATCCTCATGCAGATCTCTCACATCACTGAGGCTCAAAGGTTGATTTGTTTTGACCTTCTCCAACCGCTGAGCGGCATTGCTATGCTTCGTTTTGGGGTGATAGGCCGCAACAGTCTGGGTGCGCTCCTCGACGGTCTCATGGTTGTATACAGACCCCATAGTCGTGCGCCCTGAAAATGCGTCGATCAGCAACTGTGACAGGCCTGCTCTGTGCATCTCCGTGTTCAACTGGTGACGGAAGGCGTGCGTCCTCACCTTCACACCGTGGTAGCCATGGCGCTCAAAGATGCTGAGCACGGGGCCGCCTCCCAACTGGACCCTCATACGGTCTGCGTTGGCGGCGATCTCTACGCCGAGACCTTTTACCCTAGCGGGGTTGCCCGCCGTTTCATCTGCCAGAATGCCTGTGCGCACAGTGAACAGCGCATCACGGTACTTCACCCGCTCTTTGCCCTCGGTATAGGGTGTTGTGTACGGGAAGTGTTTAGGCAAGTATTTTTCACGCATCAGGACATTAAGTTTGCGCAGCGTAATTTCGCCCCTGTCGTTAAACTTATAACCCTGAACTCCAATCTTGCCCTTCATGTAGATTGATTTTCTCTTACCTGTGTCCCAACCCTCGCGTATCTCGTCCAATATCGCTTTAGCGGCTGGGCTGATCGCCCGTCGCTTCTCGACGCCCCTCAAAATGTGTTGTTTGAAAACCCCTCGCGGGCTGGCGTTTTTGGTGGACAATGCAAAAGCTGCACATGCTTCTGCATAGGTGAGCAGGTCATCGGCGCCCTTTTTTGGCACTCCTTCATGGGGTGGAAATTCATCGGGATGATCTTCCAGCCATGCGGCGTAGGCCCGCCCGTCATCGGTAACCGGTTTCAACAACGTAATGGCACGCTCTAAGACCGACTCCATCTCAGGTTTAACGACAGGTTTCAGCATTGGCTTGTTTATCTTTTCGGCGTACCAACGCAAGAACATGCGCCGATGGCCTTTATCATCCTCTTTGAACACCACGCAATCGCGCTCAACATCGGCCAACTCGCCAATGCGACTGGGCACACTGAGCAAAAAAGCGCTCGCCGATGTCACGACAATATCCATAGGAGTGATCAAATCGTTATTAAACACCTCCCCCAAAGCCTTTATCGCTTCGGTACTGGGAAGTTTCTGCTCACGATTCGCTTTTTGCTGCTTCAGCGTACCAACGGGTCTAACTTTGAGCGAAGAAGTCCACCGAAAATTAGTCTTGAGCAGCTGTTTGTCCTTCATCAGGGTGATGATCTTCTCAAGAGCCTTGCTGGTGACGTACGCCGTATTGCCTTTTACCCAATGGGTTTGCATGTATTCGCAGGCTCGATTACATACAGCCGCTGAAACTCTCGTCACATCCCGCGTACAGGTCAATTCGACCAGTGCGGCCTCAAGGGCCTTGACGGCATCTAACCAAGCCTTCATCGACTTCTTTGTCTGATAGACACGGCGGTACACCATCAATGCCTTGGCGAAGTCCGAGAAGGGGGGCGGCATCGTCACTTGAGTCGACCTAGTCGATGTAATCGCCGTGAAGGCACAACCCTCAAAACCGTGAGCATGCCAACTCTTGTCTTCCCAGCGAATACTCCTGTAAACCCGATCCGGAATTCCCTTTGGAAGGATTGCTTTTGCCCATTGAATAAACGCATTTAATTGTGCTTCGGCATCCAGGTGAATCTTCGGCTTAAAGTCGACGAAGTTAGTCATGCGCCACATCCCTCTGACTGGATTACTTGGCGCATGTCCCGACAATCGAGAATAACTTTGCGGCAGGCTAAAATGGCACGATCCCAGAGCACTCCCGTGGTTTTATCCATGGCAATTGCTTGCGCTCGACGACGCTCCAACCGCTCAAGTGCGGCAGCGTGATCCGCCTCCAAAAGTGGTTGGAATTTACCGCATCCGTAACAGGTAAAGGGCGCGTCCAGATGGCAGGCAGCATCGGCACCACAGACCGCAAGATCCTCAATCTGCCGATCCACTAGGTTCCCGTTCTTCGCTGAGGCACGATCCGTCACAATAGTGCCGGTAAACGCACCAACAACGATCGCGAGATGATCACTCATCTTCGCATCAATTAAATTCATCAACTCAACGGAGACCGCTCGGTACTTCCGGGCTGTACGAGTATCTTTGTGCATCAGTGCATTTGCCATCGACCACTCGTCCAGCCCTGCATTGGATAGGTCCGTGCCGAGGGTGTGTCTGAACCGATGGCCTCGACTGATTTTCAGCGGCTGATGTGTGCGGTGCGAAATCGGAAAATCAGCCATACGCTCTATGCGATAAAGCCAAAATCTTACCCCGCTTGCTCGGACATGAAACTCAGGTTTCGGCGCGTCTTCCAGTGCTTTTTGATTGGGGAGACCAATCAAAACTGGTGGGTTAAAAGATCCGACGCCCACCTCTTGTAACTTACGTCGAAAAAGAGGCACGTGTTTGATCGCCTTATCCCAATCGGCGCCGCTTGGATATTCTTGCCAGAGTCTGGCGAGGATTATCGCCTTATAGGCCTGCACGGTGTTGTAGAGGTCTTCATCCAGGCTAAACGTCTCTGCCTTTGCTCGCCAGCCCGCATCGTCGTCTCTTTGTTTCGCCCAAAAGAGCCTGATCTTGTAGCCCTCATCGGTTTTGATGAAATCATCAAAAACCAGCATGCGCAGCTGTACGCTGCGCTGCCCGTAAATCATCAGCAAGCGCAAATAGAGGTATTGCTCAGGGTCTAACTTAGCGTGGCAAAATTGCTCATGCGCCCACTGGTGTAGGGCGTCCTGCTCCGCCTGCGTAAAAGGGCCTTGCTCAGGGTCCAAGCTCAGGATGACATCCTTCTGGACACACTTTTTCCTCGGCAGCCCCTTGTACGCATCTATTAGGGATTGCCAAGGACGCTGTCTAACAGACTCACAGGTGTGCCAGAACTCCATGAAACTGGCCAGAGTAGCAAACTCCCCGGTGTTAAAGCGTTCCCGCAGTTCGGTCAGGTGATCTTCATTGAGGGGATTAAACCCTGCTTCCGCAGACCTCGACAGCACACTGGCAACGCCTGAAATAGTTGCCTGTGACACATCTGCCATGCGGTATGCCAAGGCGGCGTGTAACCAGCGTTGCCATTCGGACGCGACACAGACTATTGCGGCTTGCCAGTTAACAGCCCAATTACTTGCTCTGTCAGGCCACCACATCGGTTCAGAGGGCGTGAAAAACTTTCCACATTTAGCGAGGCGAGGCGCGCTCAACCACGCATCGAGGGTATCCTGCGTTGGCGCTTGGAGTGCACTGACGGGAATATTCACTTCGTAGCTCCTTTTCGCACTTTATCCTCAACATTTTCACGGATCGCCTTAAGCCTCCCGGAGCGCTTCTTCATCGCTTTATCTGCTTCTTCCTTCCAAAATTTCGCTCCGTATAGACCCGGCATGTGCGATTCAGGACTCCACCCGAACATCCAAGTAAGCGTCTTTTGAACTTGAGTTGTGCGGTCCTCTGGCGTGAGCGTTTCAAGCTCCTCGCGCATGCTTTCGAGCATCGTGTAGACCGAGTCATGCCTCAAAATGTGAGGGTGGATGTGAGCCAGCTCAGGCACTACTTCTCCGACTCGGGCAAAAACGCCATCCAGCGCTTTAATGCTCATCGCCTCGCCTTCATTTTTTCTATGAGAAACAAGCAAAAAAGGATGCTTTCTCGCCTGCGATGAACCTTGACGGGGCTTTGTGCGCCGATACTTCGACTCATATTCAATGATCGCGTCGTAGACTTCATCGGTCATGACCAGCATGCGTTCGTGGGTTTTAAATTGCGGGGCCACCCTACGCGGGTCCATGCTTTCATCTTCGATATTGACCACCGCGAGCTGACGATTGTGCCAGTGAATATCGCTAGTCTTAATCAAGAGCATTTCAGAACGGCGCAACCCCATATCGAGACCGAGCAACAAAATGATGAAGTTACGCAGCTTAATAGCTTCATTTGCAAATGGATTTGCGGGACTTTCCGGATGCATGACCTCCAACAATTGATCTCGTTCCCCATCTGTCAGCCCTTTCACCTCACCGATTCGCGTCTTTTTCCACCCTGGACTAGCAGCTTTAATCTTGCGGTTGAATCGCTTCCTAACATCGTCAACCGCTTCGTATCGCGTCAGGTCATCACCCAGCTTTTCGTATAAAAAAGCTAGGTAATCGCGCACTGCTTCAAGGCGCTGCTTCGCATGGACCTTACCAACCGATTTGTATGCAGTTGGATGCAAGCGCATACCCGCATACTTCTTAGCCAAGGTTTCCTTGTGGAACCCTGCGTCTGATACAAACCGAGAAATTTCGCTGTCCGTCAGGTAGTTTGACTTGGGACGCTGTTCTAGGCGGGAAATCAAATCGATGGATGAGAAAGCGAGAAAGCCCTCAAAAACGGCCAAGTGCTCAAGATACTTTTTCGTGGTTTCGAGGGCCTTGCCTGACAGTTCAAAGGTTGCGTACAGATTTGGGTAGTAGAGGGGAATGAGGTCTTGCACAAGCAGCTTTCTTCGCGCAGCATTCACCACTTGCTCGATAACTTGATGACCCATATTGTTCTTCCTTAAAACGTGACTTTTTTAAGTATAGTAACGAACAGGGACTTGCACAAGAAAAACTTAACTTTTTGTTTTTCTGCTTTGAGCGCTTATCATCTCCCTCAAAGCCTCATGATAACTGACTTAAAGGCGAAACAGATTATGTCGAAAAGTGACAAAATCGGGAAAACAGGCTCTTACGTATACACCATGAACCGCGTGGGCAAGGTGGTACCGCCCAAGCGAGAGATTCTGAAAGACATCTCACTGAGCTTCTTCCCCGGCGCCAAGATCGGCGTTCTTGGCCTTAACGGTGCTGGTAAATCCACCCTGCTTCGCATTATGGCCGGCGTGGACCAGGATTACATCGGCGAAGCCCGCCCCCAACCGGGCATTAACGTGGGCTACCTGCCCCAGGAGCCGGAGCTGGACGAAGAGAAAACCGTCAAGGAAATCGTCGACGAGGCGGTCTCCGGTGTTCATGACGCCCTGGCGGAACTGGACCAAGTTTACGCAGCCTACGCCGAACCGGATGCGGATTTTGACGCCCTCGCCAAGAAACAGGGCGAACTGGAAGCCTACATCCAGGCCACCGACGGCCACGACATTGAACGCAAGATGGAAGTCGCCGCCGACGCGTTGCGCCTCCCGCCCTGGGATCAGAAAGTGCAAATCCTGTCCGGTGGTGAGCGCCGCCGTGTTGCCTTGTGCCGCCTGCTGCTGTCCGGCCCAGACATGTTGCTGCTGGACGAGCCCACCAACCATCTGGATGCCGAATCCGTGGCCTGGCTTGAGCGCTTCCTGCACGATTATGAAGGCACCGTGGTTGCCATCACCCACGACCGGTATTTCCTCGACAACGTCGCCGGCTGGATCCTGGAACTGGACCGTGGCCATGGCATTCCCTTCGAGGGCAACTACAGCCAGTGGCTGGAGAACAAGGAAAAGCGCCTGGAGATGGAGTCCAAGCAGGAGGCCTCTCACCAGAAAGCCATCAAGCAGGAGCTGGAATGGGTTCGCAGCAACGCCAAGGGCCGTCAGTCCAAGAGCAAGGCCCGCCTGGCCCGCTTTGAGGAGATGAGTTCCCAGGAGTTTCAGAAGCGCAATGAAACCAACGAGCTGTACATTCCGCCTGGACCTCGCCTCGGCAACAAGGTGATCGAAGTGGACGGTATCAGCAAGTCCTTCGGTGACCGCCTGCTGTACGAAGACGTGTCCTTGAGCGTACCACCCGGTGCCATCGTGGGCATTATCGGCGGCAACGGTGCCGGCAAATCGACCCTGTTCAGGATGATCGCGGGTTACGACCAGCCTGACTCCGGCACCATTACCGTCGGTGAAACCGTGGAACTGGCCTACGTGGACCAGATGCGCGACCTGGACGGCAGTAAAACCGTCTGGGAAGAACTCTCCGACGGCAACGATATTATCAAGGTAGGCAACTACGAGACCCCGTCCCGGGCCTATGTGGGGCGCTTCAACTTCAAGGGCAGCGACCAGCAGAAACGGGTTGGCGACCTGTCCGGGGGTGAGCGTAACCGCCTGCACCTGGCCAAACTGCTCAAGGAAGGCGGCAACGTCCTGCTGCTGGACGAACCGACCAACGATCTGGACGTGGAAACCCTGCGCGCCCTTGAAGAAGCCCTGCTCAACTTCCCGGGCTCCGCCCTGGTGATCTCACACGATCGCTGGTTCCTGGACCGGGTAGCCAGCCATATCCTGGCGTTCGAGGATGACGGCGAAGTGGTGTACTTCGAGGGCAACTTCACGGAATACGACGAAGACTTCAAGAAGCGCAAGGGCGATTCTGCCATGCAGCCCAAGCGTATGAAGTACAAGAAGCTGGCCTGATGTTAGTAAAAGAGGGGTCATGAAAGAGGGTGCTAAAAGAGGGGTCAGATGAAAGCTTTCATCTGACCCCGTTTTCATGAACCCGTTTTCAACCCCGTTTTCACATCTGCCCCCGCTTTCATCCATTATCCCCCGAGATCGCCATGGCCAAAGCAAAAACCGCCTATGTCTGCACCGAATGCGGTGCCGACTACTCCAAATGGCAGGGCCAGTGCACCGCCTGCCAGGCCTGGAATACCATCAGCGAAGTCCGCGGTGTCAGCAGCAACACCAAAGGCGCTCGTGGCGCCCGCTTCGAGGGCTTTGCCGGCAGCCTGTCGGAAGTCCAGAGCCTGGACGACGTCAGCCTGGCTGAACAGCCTCGCATCAGCTCGGGCATGCAGGAGTTCGACCGGGTTCTCGGTGGCGGCCTGGTGGAGGGGTCGGCCGTGCTGATGGGCGGCCATCCGGGCGCCGGCAAGAGCACCCTGCTGCTTCAGGCGGTATGCCACCTCGCCGCCAGCGTCCCTGCGCTTTATGTCACCGGTGAAGAATCCCTGCAGCAGGTCGCCATGCGTGCCAAGCGGCTGGGATTGCCCACCAAAGATCTGAAGATGCTGTCTGAAACCAGTGTTGAGCGGGTGATGCAGGTAACGGAAGCAGAAAAGCCGCGGATTCTGGTGGTGGACAGTATCCAGGTGATGCACGTGGCAGAGATTGAATCAGCCCCCGGCAGTGTGTCCCAGGTACGCGAAAGCGCCGCCTTCCTGACCCGCTTTGCCAAGCAGACCGGCACCATCCTGTTCCTTGTCGGGCACGTTACCAAAGACGGCAGCCTGGCCGGCCCGAAAGTTCTGGAGCACATGATCGACTGTTCCATCCTGCTGGAAGGTTCCAGCGACAGCCGCTACCGCACACTTCGCGGCATCAAGAACCGGTTTGGCGCGGTGAATGAACTGGGCGTATTCGCCATGCTGGAACAGGGCCTTAAGGAAGTGAAGAACCCCAGCGCGATATTCCTCAACCGTGGCGAGGAAGCGGCGCCCGGCAGCGTGGTGATGGTGGTCTGGGAAGGCACCCGGCCCATGCTGGTGGAGATCCAGGCACTGGTGGACATGGCCCAGGGCGGCTATCCGAGACGCGTGGCGGTTGGCCTGGACCAGAACCGGCTGGCGATGCTTCTCGCCGTATTGCACCGTCACGGCGGCATGCATGTATCTGATCAGGATGTGTTCGTGAACGTGGTCGGCGGTGTGAAGGTGAATGAAACCAGCGCCGACCTGGCATTGTTGGCCGCGATTGTCTCCTCCTTCCGCGACCGCGCCCTGCCCCAGGATCTGGTGATTTTTGGCGAAGTCGGCCTTTCCGGCGAAATCCGACCGGTCCCCAGCGGCCAGGAGCGCATTTACGAAGCCGCCAAGCACGGCTTTACCCGGGCACTGGTGCCCAAATCCAATGCCCCCCGCAAGGCCATCGAGGGCATGAAAGTGATTCCGGTGACCAAGCTCAGTGACGCGCTCTCGGCTCTGGAAGATCTCTGAGTATCTTGTCTTGGGAGTTGACGGACAGGATGGCTTTTCTATTTCCAAAAACCGCTACGAGCACATCCATGTGGGCTTGTTTCCGGCCATCCCTGGCCTCCAACATTTTTGGAAATAGAAAAGCCATCCTGTCCTGCATGCTTGGCAGTAATAGTCCCACCCTCATATCTCTTAGCTTTTGACCCGCAACGTAGGTCGGATTAGGCGAAGACGTAATCCGACAAAACCCGCCTAATCAATGAGATGAGCAAACTCCCTCTCCAACAGCGCCTGATCACCAAGGTTAAGCTCAACAAGACGTTTGAGGTGGGTAGCGCTATCAAGGTCAATGTACCGACATTTGAAGCCAAGCCTGTGCGGCTCCACGTGCCTGAGCTCAACCGCCATAACAATACCTGCTTCATGATCATCCAGGTGAATAATCACCTCACACGGCTGATTCAAAGGCACATCCCACCCCTCCGGCCGTTTTACCAGAACGCCTTTCAAGGAAATATCCAGCACCTCGGTGGTCCAGACAGTCTCCAGACAGTGGAGTTCGCAGGGCGCGTCGAATTCAATCCGGTGAAACCGGCGTTTTTCGGGAGTTTTGGTGGGCAAGTGACTACTCCTGTTTACCGATCTTGGTTTACCTGACTATAGACCGGACAGAAGGATGCATCCAGAGGATTTTGGAGTGGTCGATTGTTAGGAAGATATATCGCCGCTGTGAGATAGAGGCCGTTGTGGGGCCCTTTCCAAAAATGTTGGAGGCCATGGATGGCCGGAAACAAGCGCACAGGGAAGTGCTTGTAGCGTTTTTTGGAAAGGGCCCCACAACGGCCTCACCTGCAAAGCCCTCAGGCTAGGGGAAAAAGAACCCCAATGCTCAGCGGTGATACTCCGGACTCAATTCAACGACCGCCTCGATGAACGCCTTGGCATGCTCCGGATCCACGTCCGGTGTAATTCCGTGGCCAAGGTTGAAGATGTGCCCTGTGCCGGAACCATAACGGCGCAGGATATCCGCCACTTCCTGGCGAATCCGCTCAGGCGGCGCGTACAGCATGGCCGGATCCATGTTGCCCTGAAGGGCTACGTGATCGCCAATGCGGGCGCGGGCGTTGCCGATGTCCGTGGTCCAATCGAGACCAACGGCGTCGGCGCCAGAGTCCGCGATGGACTCCAGCCACTGACCGCCATTCTTGGTGAACAGGATTACCGGTACTCTGCGGCCGTCATTCTCGCGAATCAGGCCGTCGACGATTTTCTTCATGTAGCGCAGCGAGAACTCTTCATAGGCCCAACTGCTGAGCACGCCGCCCCAGGTATCAAAAATCTGCACCGCCTGGGCGCCGGCCCTGATCTGGCCATTCAGGTAATCGATAACCGCATCCGCCAGATGGTCCAGCAACCGGTGCATCACCTCCGGCTGGCCGTACATCAGCTTCTTGGCTTCCCGGAAATCCTTGGAGGAACCACCTTCGATCATATACGTGGCCAGGGTCCATGGGCTGCCGGAGAAACCAATCAGAGGCACGCTGCCGTTCAGGGCGCCGCGAATGGTAGAGACCGCGTTCATGACGTAGTCCAGATCCACCCTGGCGTTGATTTTCGGCAGTGCAGCCACGTCGGCTTCAGAACGAATGGTGTTCCGGAACTTGGGGCCTTCCCCGGTTTCAAAGTAAAGGCCCAGCCCCAGTGCATCCGGAATGGTCAGGATGTCCGAGAACAGAATGGCGGCGTCCAGGGGGTAACGTTCAAGCGGCTGAAGGGTGACCTCGCACGCCAGCGGAGTATTCTTGCACAAGCTGAGAAAATCCCCGGCCTTCGCCCGTGTGGCGCGGTATTCCGGCAGGTATCGCCCTGCCTGTCGCATCATCCATACCGGAGTACGGTCCACGGGCTGGCGCATCAGTGCGCGCAGGAAACGGTCATTTTTCAGCTCGGTCATGGCAACTCCTGGTCTGGGAAACGAATTTTCTGGAAGGTAATGATACGCGGTTTAGGTCAATTGGAAAGGTGTCGGATCAATTGGAAAGGCGTTAGAGAGAAGCCAGGTGAACCAGGGGTCAGATGAAGGCTTTCATCTGACCCCATGTCCGGGACAATCAGGTATCCAGGTAGTCCATGATGCCTTCGGCCGCCTGGCGGCCTTCCCAGATAGCGGTTACGACCAGATCCGAGCCGCGGACCATGTCGCCGCCAGCGAAAATCTTCGGATTACTGGTCTGGAACATGAACTCGGATTCCTCCGGTGCCGTTACCCGGCCTGAGTCGTCGGTGCTCACCTTCAGCTCATCGAACCACTCGGCAGGGCTGGGACGGAATCCGAAAGCAACCAGAACGGCATCCGCCGGAATCACTTCCTCACTGCCCGGCACCACTTCCGGGCGGCGGCGGCCGTTGTCATCGGGCTCGCCCAGTCGCGTCTGGATCACTTTAACACCTTCAACCCGATCTTCACCCAGGATGGCGATTGGCTGCCGGTTGAAGAGGAACTTCACGCCCTCCTCCTTGGCATTGGCCACTTCCTTACGGGAGCCCGGCATGTTTTCCTCGTCCCGACGGTAGGCGCAGGTCACGCTCTCAGCCTGCTGACGGATGGAGGTGCGATTGCAGTCCATGGCGGTGTCACCACCACCCAGAACAACGACACGCTTGCCTTTCATGTCGATGAAGTCGGCCTTGTCTTTTTCAAAGCCCAGGCGACGGTTAACGTTGGAGACCAGGAACGGCAGCGCGTCGTAGACTCCGGGCAGGTCTTCACCCGGAAAACCACCCTTCATGTAGGTGTAGGTGCCCATGCCCATGAAGACGGCATCGTATTCGTCGATAATGTCCTGCAACTGGACGTCCTTGCCAACCTCGGTGGACAGGCGAAATTCCACACCCATCTCCTCGAACACCTGACGGCGCCGAGTCATGACCGACTTCTCCAGCTTGAACTCGGGGATTCCGAAGGTCAGCAGGCCGCCAATTTCCGGATAGATGTCGAACACAACCGGCTTTACACCGTTGCGAACCAGGACATCGGCGCAACCCAGACCGGCAGGGCCAGCACCAATGACTGCAACCTTCTTGTCTGTCCACTTGACTGCGGACATATCCGGCTTCCAGCCCAGAGCAAAGGCGGTGTCCGTGATGTATTTCTCCACCGAGCCGATGGTGACCGCGCCATAGCCGTCATTCAGGGTACAGGCGCCTTCACACAGGCGGTCTTGGGGACACACACGGCCACAGACCTCGGGCAATGAATTGGTCTGGTGACACAGCTCCACCGCGCGCATGATATTTCCTTCGGACACCAGCTTGAGCCAGTTCGGGATGTAGTTGTGTACCGGGCACTTCCACTCGCAGTAGGGGTTACCACACTCCAGGCAACGGTGGGCCTGGGAGGCGGCATGGTCCGCCGTAAACGGGTGGTAAATCTCACCAAACTCTTTCTTTCGCTTCCTGGCCGGCACCTTCTTCGGGTCAATCCGCCCAACTTCGACAAACTGGAAGTCGTTACTCAGTCGTTCTTTCATTTCGATGCTCTCATCAACTCGATTTCGACGAGGGGTGGCAGTCAGGCTGCGCACCCCGAACCCTGTTCTGCCCGTCGCCTTATTCCGGACGCGCCCGGGTGCTGGCCAGCAGGCTGCGGAGGTTGGCAGCCTTGGGTTTCACCAACCAGAAACGGCCGATGTAGTCGTCGAAATCCTCAAGAATGTGCTCAGCCCATTCACTGCCGGTTTCCGAGATGTGCTCCCGGATAACACCTCGCAGGTGATTGCGGTATGACTCCATGTCTTCACTGGAAATCCGCTGAATCTCCACCAGCTCGTGGTTGTACTTGTCCACGAAGGTGTTGTTGATATCCATCACATAGGCAAAGCCACCGGTCATGCCGGCACCGAAGTTGTGCCCGGTAGAACCGAGAACGGTGACCAGGCCGCCTGTCATGTACTCACAACAGTGGTCCCCGGTACCTTCCACAACAGCGTGAGCGCCAGAGTTACGAACCGCGAAACGTTCGCCCGCCGTTCCCGCCGCAAACAGTTTGCCGCCGGTGGCGCCATACAGGCAGGTGTTGCCGACAATCGAGGTTTCCTGGGTCTTGAAGGCACTGCCACGGGGCGGTTTCACCACCAGCTTGCCGCCGGTCATGCCCTTGCCGACATAGTCGTTGGCATCGCCTTCGAGCACCAGATTGAGACCACCCACGTTCCAGACACCGAAGCTCTGGCCAGCAGTGCCGGTAAGATCGAGGGTAATCGGCGCATCGACCATGCCCTGGTTGCCGTGCAGCGCGGCAATTTCACCGGACAGGCGAGCACCGATGGACCGGTCGCAGTTGGTCACCCTGTAGGGCCAGACACCACCACTCTTTTCCTTGATCGCCGTGGCGGTATCCTGAACCATCTGCTCCGCAAGCGTACCTTTGTCGAACGGATGATTCCGCTCCACCTGGCAGGTCTGTGGCTTGTCCGCCGGAATGTGGTCATTAGACAACAGACGAGTGAGATCCAGCTTCTTCTGGCGCTCGGTGTCGCCCGGCAGCCGCTCCAGCAGATCCACACGTCCGACCAGCTCTTCGAGAGTGCGCACACCAAGCTTCGCCATCCATTCACGGGTTTCCTCAGCAACAAAGCGGAAGAAATTCATCGCCATTTCCACCGTGCCATTGAAGTGTTCTTCACGCAGGTAGTCATTCTGGGTGGCAATACCGGTCGCACAGTTATTCAGGTGACAGATGCGCAGGTATTTACAGCCCAGCGCAACCATGGGCGTGGTTCCAAAGCCAAAGCTCTCGGCGCCAAGGATTGCACCTTTCACAACATCCAGGCCGGTCTTGATGCCACCATCGGTCTGCAGGCGAATCTTACCCCGAAGATCGTTGGCCCGAAGCGCCTGTTGGGTTTCCGTCAGTCCCAGCTCCCACGGAGAGCCCGCATAGCGGATCGACGTCAGCGGGCTTGCCGCCGTGCCGCCGTCATAGCCGGAAACCGTAATCAGGTCTGCGTATGCCTTGGCAACACCGGCCGCGATGGTACCGACACCCGGCTCGGACACCAGCTTCACAGACACCAGAGCCTGCGGGTTGACCTGTTTGAGGTCAAAGATCAACTGGGCCAGATCCTCAATGGAGTAAATATCGTGATGCGGTGGCGGCGAAATCAGCGTTACGCCGGGCACTGAGTAGCGCAGGCGTGCGATCAGGTCATTGACCTTGCCACCCGGCAACTGGCCGCCCTCACCCGGCTTGGCACCCTGAGCCACCTTGATCTGCATAACATCGGCACTGCGCAGGTATTCCGCGGTGACACCAAAACGACCGGAGGCAACCTGCTTGATCTTGGAGCGCTTTTCGGTGCCATAACGGGCAGGGTCTTCCCCACCCTCGCCGGAGTTGGAACGGCCGCCAAGCGTGTTCATGGCAACAGCCAAAGCCTCATGAGCCTCCGGCGACAGTGCGCCCAGAGACATGGCCGCGGAGTCAAAGCGGGGGAAGATATTCTCGACCGGCTCCACCTCGGAAAGGGCGATCTGCCTGAGATCCTTGCGGAACCCCAACAGGTCACGCAGAGTCGCCACCGGGCGCTCGTTCACCAGCCCGGCGTATTCTTTGTAATGGCCGTAATCGCCTGTGGTAACCGCTTCCTGCAGCTTGCCCACCACGTCCGGGTTGAAGGCATGGTACTCCTGGCCATGAATGTATTTCAGCAGACCACCCGGGGAGATGGGCTTGCGAGGCTTCCAGGCAACGGTGGCCAACTGCTCCTGGTCCTGCTGAAAATCATAGAACCCGGCGCCCTGGATACGGCTGGGCACCCCAAGGAAGCACAGATCAACAACCTCATCGGCGAGACCGACCGCCTCGAACAGTTGGGCTCCACGGTAGGACGTGATGGTAGAGATACCCATCTTGGACAGGATCTTCAACAGGCCCTTGTTAATGCCCTTGCGGTAGTTGTTCTTCGCATCAATCGGATCAATCAGCAACTCGCCGGTGCGGATCAGATCATTCAGAACCTGATAGGCAAGGTACGGATAGACCGCCGTGGCGCCAAAGCCAAAGAGCACCGCAAAATGATGGGGATCCCGGGCCCAGCCGGTTTCCACGATGATGTTGGAATCGCAGCGCAAACCCTGCTGGACCAGATGGTGGTGAACAGCGCCGGTCGCCATCATGGCGTTTACCGGCAACTCACCTTCCTTCAGATCCTTGTCCGTCAGCACCAGCAACACCTTGCCATCACGGACTGCCTGTTCGGCGTGCTCGCAAACCTGACGGATAGCCTGCTCAAGACCCTGCTCCGGGCGGTAGCTCATGGCGATGCGCGCCACCTCGAAGCCCTGTCGGTCATTGTTGGCAATCTTGAGAAATTTCGCAGGCGACAGAACCGGGGTGGTCAGGATGATCCGGTCCGCGTGATCCGAGGTTTCCTCGAATACGTTTCGCTCGGCACCCAGACAGGTTTCCAGTGACATAACGATCGCCTCACGCAGAGGATCGATCGCCGGGTTGGTGACCTGGGCGAAT
This sequence comes from Marinobacter sp. B-21, assembly GCF_056857895.1. Taxonomy (NCBI): domain Bacteria; kingdom Pseudomonadati; phylum Pseudomonadota; class Gammaproteobacteria; order Pseudomonadales; family Marinobacteraceae; genus Marinobacter; species Marinobacter sp. B-21. The sequence continues at coordinate 121,847 of NZ_JBSXNZ010000068.1, read as the reverse complement.
TTCTGGCGGAAGTAATCCGCCACGTGGCGGACCCTGCTCGACAGAACCGCCATCGGGGTGTCGTCACCCATGGAGCCGACGGCCTCCTGGCCATTCTCGGCCAGCGGACGCAGAACCTGGTCACGCTCCTCAAAAGACACCATGAACATCTTCTGATGAACCAGCAGCTCGTCAGCATCCATCAGCCTGAAGTCAGGTGTGTCCTGGTTCAGAGTGGTTTCAACGCGCAGCGCATTCTCACGGAGCCAGCGTTTGTAGGGCTGCGCGGCCTTGAGGCGCTGATCAATGTCCCGGGTATGCAGGACTTCGCCGGATTCGGTGTCAATGGCCAGCATCTGGCCCGGGCCGACCCGCCCCTTGGCTACAACATCATCAGGCTGGTAGCCATAGGTTCCGATTTCAGAGGCCAGGGTAATAAAGTCGTCCCTGGTAATGACCCAGCGAGCGGGCCGCAGGCCATTACGGTCCAGCATGCAGACGGCGTAGCGGCCGTCAGACATAACCAGGCCAGCCGGACCATCCCAGGGCTCCATATGCATGGAGTTGTATTCATAGAACGCCCGGAGTTCCGAATCCATACTGTCGACGTTCTGCCACGCCGGGGGAATCATCATCCGGGCCGCGCGGAACAGGTCTACACCACCAGCGAGCAGCACTTCCAGCATGTTGTCCATGCTGGAAGAATCAGACCCGGTAAGGTTTACCAGCGGCTGCAGGGTCTGCAGGTCCGGAAGCTCCGGCGAGCTGAACTTGGCAGCGCGGGCGATGGCCCAGTTTCGGTTGCCATCAATGGTGTTGATCTCACCATTATGGGCCAGATACCGGAACGGCTGGGCCAGCGGCCACTTGGGCATGGTGTTGGTGGAGAAACGCTGGTGAAAAACACAGATCGCCGTCTCCAGGTCAGGATCGCCCAGATCCTTGTAAAAATTGGCAAGATCCGCCGGCATCATCAGGCCCTTGTAGGCCAGGGTTCGATGGGAAAGGCTGCAGATGTAGAACTCGGGATCATCCGCCATGTCGCCCTCGGCGTGGCGACGGCCCACGAACAGGCTGATCGCAAACTCACGATCTTCCTTGCCGGCAGGAACCACGAACACCTGTTCAATCCGGGGCAGGCAATCAAGAGCCATGGGCCCAAGGCAGCTGTCATCCACCGGCACTTCACGCCAGCCGAGGATCTCCAGACCCTGTTCGGTCAGCCGCTTTTCAAGTGCGTCCCGACCAGCGGCGGCCTTGGCTTCATCCGGGTTCAGGAATACCTGACCCACGGCAAAAAGGTCACCTGGCTCCTTGCCAAAAGCTGACTTGGCGGCTTTCTTCAGGAAGCCGTCCGGGCTCTGGATCAGCAGGCCACAACCATCGCCGGTCTTTCCGTCTGCAGCGATACCACCCCGGTGGGTCATGCAGGTCAGAGACTCGATGGCAGTTTGCAACAACTTGTGGCTGGCGTCGCCCTTCATATGGGCAATCAGGCCGAACCCGCAGTTGTCCCTGAATTCGTCGGGATGATACAAACCTGTCATCATAAGCGTTCTCTCGCGTAGAAATACTTTTCAATCAAAGAGTTACTTGGCACGCAGCCATACAACCACTCTTTGACACTGAAAATGGGGGCTGGCTATTTTACACACGTAGAAATACGTACTCAAATCGGAGTTGAGTTATTGTGGGAAGCCGAAAACGGAATTACCAACTGACAGGTTATGGAACAACGAGTTAGCGCCAGACAAGGCGCTACTGCAAACTGTCGATTGATCGAACCCACGGCGACCGGGAAACCAGTTCCTGGGGTAAATTGGATACAGCCTCATTCGCCGCCTCTCGGGTGGGGAACTCACCATAGAATACCATAAACCAGGGCTGACCCTGTCTTTCGCCAAGGGTGTAAACAATCTCACCAAGCTGTGAGTGGCGCTCTATGATGTTAAGTGCCGTTTGCTCCAGGTTGCCGGCCACGAGCTGAATCGTCCACCCTTCGCGGGCCCTCACCTGCTCAAGCGGTACAAAATACTCCGGGTTTTCAGGTGTAAATGCTGGCTCTGGCTCTGGCTCTGGCTCTGGCTCTGGCTCTGGCTCTGGCTCTGGCTCTGGCTCTGGCTCTGGCTCTGGCTCTGGCTCTGGCTCTGGCTCTGGCTCTGGCTCTGGCTCTGGCTCTGGCTGAGCAGCTTCCGGCTCTGTTGCAACCTCTGTCAACAGGGTTTCAGTCTCCGGGAGAGGCTCCTCCGATGGAGGCTCAACAGCCTCGGTTTGAGGGCCGATGGTGATGCTCTTGCGGACTGGCTCAGGCACCTTCACTGACTCCTCAGCCATCGACTCATCGTACTGACGGGAAACAAACCACCACGAGCCCGCGAGCAGTAACAGGGCCAGCGCCGGCCAGCCGATGCGCTTCCAGGGCAGCCCCTGAGAACGCATCGCAGGCGATGTGGCTACCATATCCAGCCAGACCCCGGGCGTTACCCGCTTGAGTCTCGCAAAGCTGCCCTGGCTCAGAGCGTGAATTTTCGACACCCGTACGGGACCCAGCAGCTCACTGGCCTTCCCGCCGGCCGCATGAACTCTCGGCTCAAGATAGGCAGCGACTTCGTCTTTCGTCAGCGGGCGCAGATGAATCTGGTGAACGGATGTAGAAGCATCATCAAGTGCTAACATCTCGACCAGATTATCGCTTCCCGAGAAAACAGGAACCGCTGAAGACCCGCGCTCCGACGCCAGATAGGCAGAAAGAATGAGCCTGAGTAATTCCACCGGCGCCCGGTCGGCATCGTCAATCAACAACACCATCCGCTGGCCTTTGCGAACCCGGGATTCGGACCATTTGAAGAAACGGTAAATAAGATCCCGGGGATTCCCATCCGACCCCATTCCCGACCGCGCAACCGTTTTCAGGTCTCTGGCAAGGGCCTGGGCACTGGTTAACGCTGAAGCGGGAATCCGGTGAAAGTCGACTCGGGATGACTCGCTTCGCACCAGCTCCGCCAGTATTCGGCTCTTGCCGGACCCTGCGGCACCGGTGAGTAAAAGCGCCATGTCGCCGAACCCACAGAGGTGGCGCAAGGCTTCCAGCGCATGATGACGCATGGCATCCGGAAAAAACGGCGTCTCCATTTCCAAAGGGTTGGCGCGCAGACCATACCGTTGCTGCAGCCTGGGAAACAGGCCGCCGCCATCAAGACTGTTCAAGCTTTCCTCGGTCACGGGTCTTCCTTGTCTGCTATTCCTTTACCGCAAGCCACGCGAAATCATCGAAGCCATTAGCCTGACTTCATTCCAGGCTGCAGAAGCGGGCAAAGGTCAATGCCAGGTTTTCCGGGCCAGCCTCGGAGGTTACAACGGCATCACCAACTGAGCGGAGCAAAACAAGCCTGAGTTGCCCGTCGACATTCTTTTTGTCTACCGCCATCAGACTCATGAAATCGTCCGCCGTCATCCCGACTGGAGGTTTGCCGGGCAACCCGGCACTCAGAATAAGACGGGTTATCCGGTCGCAGTCGGCCCGGGAAATCATACTTTCGAGGGCAGAAAGCTCCGCCGCCATGATCATGCCCGTTCCAACCGCCTCTCCGTGGAGCCAGTTGCCATAGCCTGCAAAGGTCTCTATGGCATGGCCAAAGGTGTGACCAAGATTCAGTATCGCCCTCAGACCACCTTCGCGCTCATCCAGCGCAACAACCTCCGCCTTGCAGGCACAGGACCGGTAGATGGCTTCTGCAAGCGCATCGGGATCGAGGGCAACAAGAGCGCCCACCTTGTCTTCAAGCCAGGCAAGAAAATCCAGATCCCGGATGAGCCCGTACTTGATCACCTCAGCCAGGCCGGCCGACACTTCCCTTGGAGGCAAGGTCTGCAGGCTTCCGGTATCAATCAGAACGGCCTGTGGCTGGTGGAAAGCACCGATCATGTTCTTACCCAACGGGTGATTGATTCCCGTTTTGCCACCTACGGAGGAGTCCACTTGTGACAATAGCGTGGTCGGTATCTGGATAAACGGAACTCCCCGTTGATAGCAAGCCGCGGCGAAGCCTGCCATGTCGCCGACAACCCCTCCTCCAAGTGCGACCAACGTGGTTTTCCGGGTATGCCGCTGCTCCAGCAGACCATCAAAGATCCGGTTCAGAGTCTGCCAGTCCTTGAATTTTTCGCCATCGGGTAGAACGACTGTATCAATACGCTTCCCGGGAAAGCAGCCTTTCGCACTCTCGAGATACAGGGGCGCGACGGTTTCATTGGTCACAATCATGACCTGGGAGCCGCCAACAAAACGCGACAGATCCCAGGTGCCAAGAAGGTCCTCGCCAATAAAAATGGGGTAGCTGCGATCCCCCAGCTCAACCGAAAGTTCACGAAGCAGGTTAGACATGATTACGACCTTCCTTCCGGATCTGCCTTTTGTGACGTGGAGTTCTCGGATTCAGCCGGTTAACCAGCTGCCGAACCACAAGCCTGGGGCTTTTGCGATCTGTGTACATGATGATGTCGGCCAGGCCTGTATACAGCGGATCCCGGATCGAGAAAAGATTTCTCAGGACGGCTTCCGGATCATCGTTCTGCAGTAATGGTCGGTTACGGTCTTTCCGCGTGCGCTCTACCTGCTGCTCAATCGACGTTTTCAGGTAGATCACCATCGCATCCTTTTTAAGCAGGGGGTGGTTCTCAGGCCGCATCACCGCGCCACCCCCAGTGGCGAGCACGGTGTTGTTTTCATTCGACAATTCGTCAAGCATCGCAGTTTCCCGCTGACGGAATCCATCCTCACCTTCAACATCAAAAATCCACGGTATGTTCGCCCCGCAACGCTGTTCAATGATGCGATCCGAATCGAGAAAACGATAGCCCAGCTCCTTGGCGAGCATCCGACCAATCGTGCTTTTCCCGGCCCCCATGGGGCCAACGAGGACAACGCGTTTTGGCAAAGACATAACTTCCGCTCAGTTTTGATCAGGCGGGTGAGAATATCACAGGGCCGGTACTTGCATAAGCTCCGTACCCGGCCTGTGGGGAATTCAGGCACAAAAAAGCCGCCGGTTCCAGGCGGCGGCGGCTTTTTTTCGGGATCCCGGTTACCGGACAAGATCGCTCTTGATGATCTTGGGCGTTATGAAAATTAACAGCTCACTGCGCTCATCAATTTTCTCGGTACGCTTGAAAAGACGACCCAGGTAGGGAATATCCCCAAGGAACGGGGTCTTCGTAGTTTGGGTCGCAACTTGCGACTGGAAGATACCACCCAGCACCACCGTCTCACCGTTGCCAACCAGAACCTGAGTGGTCACCTGGTTGGTATTGATCGAAGGAATACCGGCGGTAACTTCACCACGGGAGTCCTGGTTGACCACCAGATCCATAATAATCTTGTCATCCGGGGTGATTTGCGGCGTCACCTCGAGAGAAAGCACGGCTTCCTTGAACGAGACCGCTGTCGCACCGCTGGAAGACGCTCGCTGATAAGGAATTTCCTCACCGGATTTGATAGACGCTGTCTGGCGATCCGCGGTCACAACACGAGGCTGTGAAACCACTTCGGCCTGGCCGTCGCTCTCCAGCGCAGACAGCTCCAGGTCAACCAGGAAGTCATCGCTGCCCCAGCCAATGGCAAACGAGGAAGTGCCTTCACCGCTCACACCGAGATCGACCGCCAGCGCACCCGGGAAGGTGATTGTACTGCTGTTTCCGGCTGCAGCATCACGCGCCTCCTGCAAGGACTGCTGCGAGCCTCCGACAGTGAATACATTATCGCCACTCACATCGTAAGCGGCACCACCCCAGCGAATACCGAGATCTTCAGCCACATTGGTCTGGGCCCGGACAATTCGCGCCTCGATGGATACCTGCCGCACCGGCACATCCCATGTGGAGACAAGCCGACGGATTTCCTCGAGCTTTTGCGCAGTCTCACGAATACTGATGGTGTTGGTGCGAACATCCGAGGAGACAAATCCGCGGTCTGAAATCAGCTCCTCATCTTCCTTGATCAGGGCAACAATGTCGGCAGCCTTGGCGTAGTTGACCTGAACAATATCCAGCCGTACCGGCGCCAGCTCTGCAATCTGTTTATTGGTTTCCAGCTCCAGCTTTTCCCGGGCAGCAATCTCATCTGCCGGAGCCACCAGCAACACGTTACCGATCTGCCGCTTGTCGAGCCCCTTGGTCTTCAGAATCAGATCCAGAGCCTGGTCCCAGGGAACATTTTGCAAACGAAGCGTGATGCTGCCACCCACCGTGTCACTGGCGACCAGGTTCAGGCCTGTGAAATCCGCAATCAGCTGGAGAACCGAACGAACCTCAATGTCCTGAAAGTTCAGGGAGAGCTTCTCGCCGGTATACGGGAACTTCTCTTCACGGCGTGACTCTGCCTCCTGTTCAGTAAGCTTTTCCACACTGACCGTGAACTGGCTGCCGGACTGATAGGCAATATAATCGTAATTCCCTGCCGGGCTGATCTCGACCACCGCATTGCCATCTTCAACAAAGGTATCGATGCGGGTAACCGGCGTTGCAAAATCAGTAACGTCCAGCCGGCGACGCAGATTGGCAGGAACGGTAATGCCATCCATGGTCAGCCGGATTTTGCCAGCCCGTTCCGACAAGTCCACTGGCGTGCCGGAGCTGCCCAGATCGACAAGAACCCGGCCTTCCCCCTCTTTGCCACGGCGGAAATCCACACCGCCAAGGGCGTTGGCCGAAGAAGAACCCGATGCTCCCGGGCTACTCTGGGAGGACGAAGCAGGCGCGCCAGCCACGGCACCCTGAGCCTCGCCCCCAGCCTCGCCACCAATAGTCATAACCAGTGAATCGCCACTGCGAACCGTGTCGTAAGGAACCAGCTCAACGAGGTTGAAGATCAGCCGCGTTCGGTCCCTGGTTTCCACCACCGTCATACTCTGGGCGTTACCAGACCCCAGAGGAATGCTGCGACTGTCCAGACCGCTGATCGTGTCCCTCAGGTCGACAGCGATGCGAGCAGGGCGCTCAATGGTGTAACCGGTGGGTTCCGGCGGCGGCCCATCAAATTCCAGTGTCACTTCAAGCCGTTCGCCCGGTAGCGACGAAAACGACACGTCTTCCAGCGTGACCGCGTTGGCCAGGCCGGAGAACAACCCAAAAGCAATCACGCTGACGTATACATTGAGTTTTCTGAACATCGCTAGCCTCGACCCTAAACTTTTTTGTACGTGCATGTTTCTTTCAACTTTCATCCAGCCGCTCCCTAGCCTGCGCCTTCTTCGAGGGTCAGCGAGCGAGGACGCTCGACCCAGCCACCCCGGCCATTGGGAACGATTTCAATCAGCTCAATACGGGTTTCACTGACGCCCACGATACGACCGTAGTTCTGCCCCATATAGTTTCCGGTGCGCACCCTGTGGATGCCACCCGTGTCGTCTTCGACAAGAGCGAACAGGCTGCCTGAGGCGCCCTGAAGCGTACCGACCATCCGAAGCGCCTTGAGATCAAAGTTCTCAAGCACCTCTCTTGGCCGGTCCAGATCCGGCTCAACATCACTGACCGGCTTCTCATCCACCATGGTCAGTTGAACGTCGATCGGCGGCTCAAACGGTGCCCGTCTGTCTGCGGCTGAGTAACTGAAGGCTTCATAGGCCTTGAACTCGGGCAGAGGCTCCACGTATCCCCGCGGCTTCGCCCTCGTTTCGGCCATGAACTTGTCAAGATCTGAAAATCCGCTGCCCTGGGAACAGGCTGTCAGGAGAGACACCAGACACACACCCAGCCAGGCTTTTACCGCATGCTTTGCTGCCATGCTCATTCTCCAGCCCGGTAGCGGTAGGTACGGGCCACAACCTGCATATCAAGCCGCTCTCCGTCTCCGCCAGTTGGTTTGATGGTCAAGTCGTGCAGGGTCACGATCCGAGGAAGGCTTGCGACACTGCTGACAAAGGACGCCAGCTCATGGTAGGAACCGGACACCCGGATATTGATCGGCAATTCGGAATAGAAGTCCCGGCGCTGCTCCGGCTGCAGCTTCACTTCCTGGAGCGCAAGACCACTACCCAGGGCGGTATTGGTAATATCCTCCAGCAAACCTGGCACTTCGGTCTCGCTGGGAAGCTGCCTTACCAGCGCGCCAAACGTTTCTTCCATCTCCGCCATCTGAGCCTTGAAGACTTCAAGATTCGCCACTTGGTACGCTTTTTCTTCGTACTTCTTGCGAAGCTCCTGCTCCGTTTTTTCAACGCGTTCAAGCTGGGCGGACTGATCCTTGATAAAGAACCAGTACCCACCCCCGATAATGAGCCCGAAGATGATCAGAACCACAATGGCCTTGATCGGTGCTGGCCAGATACCTGCGTTGTTGACGTCGAGGTCGTTGATATCAAATTCATTAAGGCTTTTAAGTGAGTCCGCGAGGCTCATTACTTATCCTCCCCTTCGGGCTCAGGTGTTTTTTGTTGTACCGAGAGTTGAAACTGACTGTACCCGGCCCGGCGGCTGTCAGCTGCCGACACGTTTGATAGGTTGGGATCAGCAAACCAATAGGACTCCTCGAACTGACGCATCAACGTGGAAACGCGGCTGTTGGATTCCGCCATGCCCACGATATCCAGCCGGTCTCCTGTGCGCTTGAGGTCAGTATAGAAAAGACCATCGGGCAGCGTTCTGACCAGCTCGTCAAAAACCCGGACAATAACCGGGCGTTTACCCTGAAGGTCCTGGATAACATGCATCCGGGCAAGCAGCTCATCCCGTTTGCGTTTGAGATTCTCGATTTCCTTGATCTGCTGATCCAGCTTCTTGGCCGCCGTTTCAATATAAGCGTTCCGCGATTGCTGGTAAGCGATCCGGCTGTCCATATCGGACTTCCAGAGGAATACCAGGCCACCGGCAATGATCGCCGCACCAAGAATCATCACGACGAACTGTTTCTGCTTTTCGGCACGAAGTTCTTCGCGCCAGGGTCGGAGGTTAATCTTTGCCATCAGTCGAAGCTCCTCATTGCCAGGCCGCAGGCAATCATCAGAGAGGGAGCATCATTACTCAGCGCCGATGCATTGACCCGTGACCCCACTGCCATATCTGCAAACGGGTTTGCCACCAGTGCCGGTGTTCCTGTTTTTTCTTCGACCATTTCAGTCAGCCCCTGGATAGAGGCAGTACCGCCTGCCAGAACCACATAGTCGACAGCATTATACTGGCTGGCACCAAAGAAGAACTGAAGCGCCCGCGCCACCTGCTGCACGACAGCTTCACGGAACGGCGTCAGAACCTCTGACTCATAGTCATCGGGCAATCCACCCTGCTTCTTGGCGAGCCCGGCCTCTTCAAGAGACAATCCGTACCGGCGCTGGATTTCCTCAGTCAGCTGTTTGCCGCCAAAAATCTGCTCCCGGGTGTACACTGTCTTTCCGCCGGCCAGGACACTGAGTGTTGTCATGGTTGCGCCAATGTCGACAATAGCAACCACCAGCTCTTCACCCTGTGAGTCAAGCTGCGGCTCTATCAGCGCATATGCCCGTTCCAGTGAGTAGGCTTCGACATCAACAACTTTGGTTGTCAGTGAGGCAATCTCGAGGGCGTCTTCCCGTATGTCGACATTTTCTTTCCGGCACGCGGCCAGAAGCACATCAACCTGATCAGGATTGCTTTCGGAGGGACCCTGTACCTCAAAGTCGATGGCCACCTCATCCAGCGGGTATGGAATGTACTGATCTGCCTCGAGGGCGATCTGATCTTCCATCTCGAACTCGTTGAGGCCACCATCCATCTGGATGACCTTGGTGATAACCGCGGAGCCGGAGACCGCGACCGCAACCTGCTTCACGCTGGTGCGGGACTTGGAGGCAACGCGCTTCAGCACTTCGCCCACCGCCTCGACATCCGTGATATTTTTTTCGACCACAGCGTTCGCCGGTAACGGCTCCACTGCGTAGCTTTCAACCTTGTACCGGTCACCCTGCTTCGACAGCTCCAGAAGTTTGACCGAGCTGGAGCTTATATCCACGCCCAGCACTGCACTGGATTTCTTTCCTAACAATCCGAACACGCGCTCACCCTATACCTGGTTAGATGCACCGGGTTACGTAACTTATGTGTTTTTTATTTAAGAGAATTTCTTCATTATTCCGTCTACAATGCGTGTTCTTCTTAATCGAGAACCATTGCAGCGGTGAAGCGACTCATCCTTCCTAAAGCAATTTCTCAAATGATAGACCTATATCCAACAGTTGTCAGAAAAAAATGTCTCATTTGTTGCGCACATCTCGCCTTTTTGCCTGGGTGTTTCTTACCGGACTGAGTGTCGCCGTTATCGTAACCTCAGGCTTTTATCTCTATCTTCGCCCCGGGCTTCCACCGGTTGCTCAACTGCTGGAAATAAAACTCCAGACACCGCTGCGGGTATATAGCAAAGACAAGAGATTAATAGCAGAATTCGGTGAAAAGAGAAGGGCACCGATCACAATCGAACAGATCCCAACAATTCAGTTACAAGCCTTTATGGCCGCTGAAGACTCGCGTTTTTACGAGCATTTCGGGGTCGACATCAAAGGCCTGGCGCGGGCTGCCATCGAACTGGTCTCAACCGGGGAGATCCAGTCCGGGGGCAGCACCATCACGATGCAGGTTGCAAAAAATTACTTTTTGTCACGGGACAGAACCTTTATACGGAAGTTCAACGAGATACTTCTGGCTCTTCAGATAGAACGTGAACTGGACAAGAACCGGATTCTTGAGCTCTACCTGAACAAGATTTATCTCGGCAACCGGGCTTACGGGATTGCCGCCGCAGCCCAGGTCTATTACAACAAGCCCGTCTCCCAGCTTTCGCTCGCTCAAATGGCCATGCTCGCGGGCCTTCCAAAAGCGCCGTCCGCCTACAACCCGCTGGCCAACCCGGAGCGCGCGATGATTCGCCGGAACTGGATTCTGGGCCGGATGCAGGAACTGGGCTACATCACCCCGGACGCCTATGAGCTTGCGCTTGCAGCCCCACTCACAGCCAGTTACAACAGTACTGACAGCGAAGTTGACGCTGATTATGTCGCAGAGATGGCCCGCTCCGAACTGGTTCGGCGCTACGGCGAAGACGCCTACACCGATGGCTATACAGTTACGCTCACCGTTGACAGCACGAAGCAGCAGGCTGCCACGAAAGCCCTCAGAGATGGCCTGGAGGCCTACGACCGGCGCCATGGATTCCGGGGCCCTATCGGCCAGATTGATCCGGAGACTCTGGCCGACGGCGACCTGTCGGAGATTGTGCAGAATTATCCCCGGGTCGAGTCCCTGATCCCTGCCATTGTTACCAACGTTGACGACAAAGCCCAAAATGTCCGGGTACACGCTCGAATGCCAGGCCCCGCTATCATGCCTTTCGAAACCATGACATGGGCTAGACGTTATAAAACCGAAGACCTCACTGGCCCGGAACCCGAAAAGCCCTCGGATGTGGTTGCAGTGGGCGACGTTGTCTACGTGCGCGTTCAGGCGCCAAAGCCGGCGGGGACAACTCCCGAAAAGGAAGACCAAGACCGCAACGGGACTGCGGAGCCGGCCAGGCCGGCCATTGTATCACTCGCACAGATTCCCCGCGTTGAAGGTGCCCTGATCTCTCTGGAAGCCCAAACAGGTGCCATTCAGGCTCTCACAGGCGGTTACAGCTTCGGCCAGAGCAAATACAACCGGGCCGTCCAGGCGCAAAGACAACCCGGCTCCACCTTCAAGCCCTTCCTTTACCTCAGCGCACTCGAAAGCGGCATGACACCCGCAACCATCTATAACGATGCGCCGATAGTGTTTAATGACTCCGAACTCGAGTCCGCATGGCGGCCACAGAATTCATCCGGGCAATTTTATGGTCCGACCCGACTTCGCGAAGCCCTCTATCGCTCGCGAAACCTGGTTTCCATCCGACTACTACGCGATCTTGGCATCCAGAAAACGATTGACTACCTGGCGCAACTGGAAATTCCGGTCGAGAAAATGCCGGACAACCTGTCACTGTCCCTTGGGAGCGGCCTGCTTACCCCCATGGAGCTTGCCAGAGGCATGGCGGTGATTGCCAACGGCGGGTATGACGTTGAACCCTATCTGATCGAGACCATCAAGAACGTCCGCGGCGAGATTGTCTATCAGGCTCCGAAAACCGTTCTGTGCGACCAGGAGTGCAAGGAGATCGCAGAAGAGAACGGAACAGACACCGAAAACAGCGAAACGAGCACGGAAGCAGAACCTGCGGAAAGCACCGATAATACACAGCAGGTGCGAGTGATGCGCCGGCTCGCAGATGAACGCTCAGTATTCATTCTTCATTCCATGATGCGGGACGTCATCCGCCTGGGCACAGGTCGTCGGGCCCTGGCACTGGGGCGTGAGGATATTGCGGGCAAGACAGGCACCACCAACGAGCAGAAAGACACCTGGTTTGCGGGGTTCAATCATGAACTGGCCACAACAACCTGGGTTGGGTTCGATCAGCCGGCACCACTGGGCAGGGGTGAATTTGGCGCGAGCACTGCATTGCCCGTCTGGCTGGATTATATGAAAGTCGCCCTCGAGGGCGAGCCTCCTTCCTTCATGCCCCGCCCTAACGGCATCGTGAACATCCGGATCAACCCGGAGACCGGACAGCGGGCAAGACCGGGCGAAGACGGTGTGTTTGAGGTCTTTCGGGAAGATGATGCACCACCGCCACTGCTGTCCGAAGAAGAGAGCGATCGCAACGGGAGCTCCGGAGAAGACGACCTTTCACGCAGGATTTTCTGACACAAACGGAACAGACATAAAAAAACCGGCGGGGATCACCCGCCGGTTTTTTTATTGCCCTGAACAACGTATCAGATGATGTCGTCCATGGACTTGAGCGGGTAATGCGCAGGGTACGGGTTACGGGCAACCCCGGAATCCACAGCAGCCCGGGCAACCGCCGCCGGCACCACCTCAAGCAAGCGGACATCCATCGGCTTGGGAATAATATACTCCTTACCGAACTCGAAGCTTTCAACACCGTAAGCCTCACAGATCTCCTGCGGCACCGGCTCCTTGGCCAGCTCGCGAATTGCGTTTACGGCGGCCACTTTCATCTCTTCATTGATCACCGTGGCGCGAACGTCCAGCGCTCCACGGAAGATGAACGGGAAGCCCAACACGTTGTTGACCTGGTTCGGGTAATCGGAACGGCCGGTCGCCATGATCAGATCATTGCGAGCTGCCCGGGCAACTTCCGGGTTAATTTCCGGGTCCGGATTGGAGCATGCGAATACGATCGGGTTCGGAGCCATTTTCTTGAGCTGATCGCCGGTTAGCAGGTCCGGACCGGAAAGGCCAAGGAACACATCGGCACCGTCGATAGCGTCATCCAGCGTGCGCTTGTCAGTCTCATTGGCAAACATCGCCTTGTACTGGTTCAGATCATCACGACCAGAGTGGATCACACCCTTACGGTCAAGCATGAAGATGTTCTCAGAGCGAATACCGCAGCTGATCAGCAGTTTCATGCAGGCAATGGCGGCTGCACCGGCACCCAGACAAACCACCTTCGCCTCTTCAATCTTTTTGCCCTGCAGTTCGAGGGCATTGATCATGCCAGCTGCAGTGACGATGGCAGTACCGTGCTGGTCATCATGAAAGACGGGCACGTTGCATTTTTCGATCAGAGCGCGCTCAATCTCAAAGCACTCCGGCGCTTTGATGTCTTCAAGGTTGATCCCACCGAAGGTATCGGCAATACGCTCGACCGTTTCAATAAACGCCTGCGGGCTCTCGGAATTGACTTCGATGTCGAAGACATCAATTCCGGCAAAGCGCTTGAACAGTACGCCCTTGCCTTCCATAACCGGCTTGCTTGCCAGCGGACCCAGGTTGCCCAGGCCAAGAATCGCGGTCCCATCAGAGATGACAGCCACCAGGTTGCCCTTGGCGGTGTACTTGTATGCATTCTCCGGGTCCTTTGCGATCTCTCGGACCGGCTCGGCAACCCCGGGGCTATACGCCAGGGAAAGGTCGCGGGAAGTCCTGGTTGGCTTTGTGATTTCAACACTCAGCTTACCAGGCCGCGGCTTGGCGTGATATTCAAGGGCTGCTTCTTTCAGATCTTGAGACATTGCCACTGTTCCGTTTGTCACGTTTAAAGGTAATAAACCGCCGGGGCTTGCCCAGCGGAGCGCGCCATTATGGCCCGCCAGACCGAAAACGACAAGTGGCACGCGAACATTTTGTGAACAGTCAATAGGGCTAATTGCGTATGTATTTGCCGGCTACGTACCGCATTACAGATCAAAAAAAAAGCGCCCGGAGGCGCCTTCTCGAATCCGCAGCAATCAGTCTTTCTTGCCACCGATACGGCCGCCGAAACGCTTCTGGAAACGGTCGATACGACCACCGGTGTCCATGACTTTCTGCTTGCCAGTGTAGAATGGGTGACACTGTGAACACACATCCAGCTGCAGATCGTTCGTGTAGGTAGAACGTGTCTTGAAGGTGTTACCGCAGGAACAGGTAACGGCAATCTCTTCGTACTTGGGGTGGATACCTTCTTTCATGGCGAACCTCGTTAGGTCATGCCGCTACCTGATCACGGGGCATCTGAACTACCCAGGCGCCAGGCACCGCATGTTTGAATCAATTGAGAAGACGGGGCACAATCATGCCCTGCCGGAAACAGACCGCGAATCTTACTTGCAATTACCGCATCAGGCAAGCGCCGCCCTGATTTCCGGACCCGCCCATCAGAGATTTCGCGGCAGGCCGCCGATTAAACAGGATAGGGAAAAACCGTGACACTCGTTTTCCAGTGGGGCACTCAGTGCCGTTGATCGCACGCATTGCCCTGAATCGTCCGCTGCGCCGGCTCTTCGACTATACCGTTCCGGAAGGCCTCAAGCTTGTGCCGGGCCAGAGGGTGCGAATTCCTTTTGGCCGCCAGCAGGCAACAGGCCTTATTGTACAAACCGGGGTAGAACCGCCTCCGGGAGTCAGCCTTAAACCGGTGTTCGCGGCCATGGAGGACTGGCCGGCATTGCCGGACGAGACCGTCAACCTTCTCAGCTGGGCTAGCGACTACTACCAGCATCCTCTGGGCGAGTGCCTGTTTACTGCCCTGCCCCCCGCCCTCAGGCGGGGCCGCAAAGCGGAAGAGAAGCCCGTGGAGTGGTGGATGGCCTGCAATCACAGCGAGCCCCTTCCCGCCAACGCCCATCGACAGAAAGCACTGCTTGAATGGCTGAATCAGCACAACCAGGGCGCAGCCGCCAGCGACATCATCAAGGCCGGATTTACCCGCGCCCAACTCAGGGCTCTCAGCGACCGACAGCTGGTCAAACCCATCTCGCCACCCGCTCCTGGTTCAGAGCCTGAGGCGCCTGAATTTCTGGCGAGGCGCCCAACTCTTTCAGTTGCCCAGGCAGTCGCGGCCGAAGAGCTGACCAGCCCCCGGGAAGGGTTCAGTGCCTCCCTTCTATACGGAATTACAGGCAGCGGCAAAACGGAAATCTATCTGCACTATCTCAAGCGACACCTTGGGGCAGGCGACCAGGCCCTTGTGCTGGTTCCGGAAATTAACCTTACCCCACAGACCGTCGCCCGTTTCAGGCACTATTTCGGTACCCGCATTGTGGTGTGGCATTCCGCCATCAACGACAGCGAGCGCCTGAGCACCTGGCTGAAGATTCGTGAGGGTGAGCCCGTCATCCTCATCGGTACCCGGTCGGCTGTTCTGCTACCCTTTACCAGCTTGCGCACAATCATCGTCGATGAAGAGCATGACAGCTCCTATAAACAGGGCGAAGGGTTTCGGTATTCCGGCCGTGACCTGGCGGTTTACCGCGCGCACCTGAACCGCTGCCCGGTCATTCTGGGCTCGGCCACGCCCTCACTTGAATCTGTTCACAATGCGGAACAGGGCAAATACCGCCTGGTGAAACTCGAAGAGCGGGCGGGAAATGCGACTCCACCGGTCATCAGCCTGCTGGATATTCGCAGTCGTCCCCTCGAGGGCGGCCTTTCCCGCCCTGCCCTGAACGCCATTGAACAAACCCTCGCCAAGGGTGACCAGGCATTGGTTTTCGTCAATCGGCGCGGCTTTGCGCCGGTAATGATGTGTTTTGACTGTGGCCACATGGTCGAGTGCCCCCGCTGCGACACCCGGCTTACCTATCACCGCCGGGACCGGGCCATGCGGTGCCATCATTGCGACTTTCAGACAGCAGCCACCGAGCATTGCCCGAAATGCCAGAGTGACGCTTTCAAACCTGTTGGCCAGGGAACCGAGAGAACCGAGGACATTCTGGCATCCGCCTTCCCAGAGACGCCCGTGGTGCGGGTCGACCGCGACAGCACTCAGCGCAAGGGCAGCATCCAGGGCATCCTGAACCAGGTTAACAGTGGCAAGCCGTGCGTACTCGTCGGCACCCAGATGCTGGCCAAAGGCCACGACTTCCCCAATGTGACTCTCGTGGTGGTGGTCAACGCCGATGGCGGTCTGTTCAGTGTCGACTTCCGGGCGCCCGAGCAGCTCATTCAGACCCTGCTGCAGGTCAGCGGCCGTGCCGGCCGCGGCACGAAACCCGGAAAAGTGCTGGTGCAAACCTGCCACAGCGACCATCCGCTACTAAAAACCCTCTGCGAGGGGCATTATCTGGACATCGCCGAGCAGCTCCTCAGCGAACGCGAGGAAGGTCTGTTCCCGCCGTTCCGCGCCATGGCGATCTTCCGGGCAGAAGCCGACACCATGGAAAAGAGCCTGCAAGTCCTGGACGCCATCAAACCGCTCACCCATGCTCCGGGCATTGAAACCTGGGGCCCACTGCCCGCAATGATTGCCCGACGCGCCGACAAGCACCGCGCACAACTGATCCTGAATGCCCGGAACCGAAAGCGGCTGAACAGTTTGCTGACCGGAATCTGCCAGGAACTGGACCAGCGAAAGCTGCCGGCCGGTGTGAAGTGGATGATTGATGTTGATCCGCAGGAAACCGGCTGATTGCCTGGCCTTTAGGCTGAGCGACAGGTTACAAAGTTTTTCATAAATGAATACTAATCATCATTGCGGATCGAGATCCTGTGCTATGATTTTCAGCAAACTAACAACCAATCCTGTGAAAACACCTGAGCTTGCGGTTCTCGTGCAGGGAATGCGCATCTGAAGGCTTTTGCTGTAAATGGAAACTGGAGAAAAAATAATGTCAGGGAACATTCTTGCGCGTGCATCAGCAATTTCGCTTGCTCTGATACTCGCGGCCTGCGGCGGTGATGAAAACTCTTCCCCCTTGGTCGGAACCGGCGGATCCAATGGTTCAGGTGGGGCGAGTGACGGAGGAACCGGAGGCGACGCAGAGCAAACAGTGACTTTGGAGCTTGGGACAGGAAGCGAATCTTCTTTTCAGTCCGGCCAAATGAACGTTTCTGCGACTTCACTTTCTGCAGGCGGATCAACCCGTCTGGAGTTCAACGTAGTAAATGCCGCTGAAGGCAATAGCATTTACAATGCAGCCGAGACCTCAGTCAGCATCACTTCGCTGTGTCAAAGTGCGGTTTTTGACAGCCCGGTTACGACGACCTCCGGGTCTTTCAGTACGACTTATGAAGCGGGTTGCGCAGGCACAGACACAATCACAGCCAGACTGCCAAACGGTGCAACTGCCATAGCTAACGTCACGGTAGCAGCACCAGAAATCGGAGAACTGGAGTTTATCAGCGCTACCCCCGATTCGATTGCGTTGAGTGGCAGCTCTAACAGTACTCGCCCAAGCGTCTCAGAAGTGGCTTTCAGGTTGACCGACAAAAACGGCAACCCTATTACGTCTGGCGAAGAAATAAGTTTCTCTCTTTCAACAACTGTCGGTGGAATTTCACTTTCCCAAAGCTCGACGCAAATCGACGAGCAAGGTCAGGCAACAACTCGGGTCAACGCAGGGTCGGTTGCAAGCGTTGTCAGTGTTATTGCCACTTACACTCCCGACTCTGGAGTCCCTATCCAGACAACATCAGCGCCTATTTCGATCAGCGCCACCATTCCCGATCAAGACAGCTTCTCGGTGTCGGTTCAAGATAATTTCTTGCCAAATGCAAGAAATTATGACGGGGTAACTGTACCCATATCGATCAGGGCCGCGGATAGAAACAACAACCGAATTAGTGACGCCGTCGTTAATTACATAACCAATGCGGGATCAGTTCAGAGTGAGTGCACACTCCAAGATGGAGCTTGCTCAGTAACTTGGATAAGCCAGGACCCAAGGCCAGAAGATGGAATCGTTCTTGTGCTCGCTCGCACGGTAGGCGAAGAAAGCTTTAGAGATCTGAACAGTGACGGCAAATATCTAAAGTCAGTTGACGACTTCAATGTGGCCAATGACGACAAAGGAGAAGCGTTCCTTGACCGAAACCTGGATGGCGCACGAGATCCGGACGAAGAGTATTTTGACTACAACGATAACGGGCAGTACGACGCAGCAAATTCAATTTATAACGGAACGGCCTGTGCCGACGATGCAGCAAACTGTACAACCTCACTCCTGGAAATCACTCAGACCGCCAAAATCTTTATGGCCAGCGACAACATCATCATCAATTTTACTACCCCTGTGGCTCCAGGTGAGGTATGCGTCGATGTAGCAGGCGTATTTTCCGACAGCCTGGGCAACCCTGTGCAGGGCCCCCCACCCGGAGGCACGCAAGTGAGCTTCTCATCAACAAACGGGACTATTGTCGCGCCAAGCTCGTTCACAACAACCACATCCTACACGGAAGATCCCGTTGAACAATGCGTTATCATTGAAGCCGACGACACCCCATCTACTGGAACATTAACCGTAGAGGTGACGCCTCCGGCACCGTTCACTGGCAACGCCTATATATCAAGAGTTGCTCTTTCCGATTAAAAGCTATGGCCGCCCTACTTCGATATAGGGCGGCCATATATTTGAGAAGACCGCTCCTTTCCGCGATAATACCCGCCTTCTGTTTTCAACGGGCGCCCTGCCCCCGATTCCAATTCTCCAGCAAACCGAGTCATCTGACAGCATGAAAGAGACCGTTTCCGAACTGCTCCAGTCTGCACTGGCAGCGCTCCAATCCGATGGTACTCTGCCGGCGGACCAGTCTTTTACCCCCCAGGTAGGCAATACCAAGGACAAGTCCCACGGTGATTACGCCTGCAATATTGCTTTGGTTGCATCCAAAGCAGCCGGCTGCCCGCCCCGTCAGCTGGCGGAAGCACTGATTGCAAAGCTGCCACAGAGCAAGGCGGTGGAGAAGGTGGAGATCGCCGGGCCGGGCTTTATCAATTTCTTCATGAGCACCGCCAGTGCGTTCGAAGTCGTGAATTCGATTCTGGATGAAGGACAAGGCTTTGGCCGTAACAATCAGGGCAAAGGCGAAAAAGTGCAGGTGGAGTTTGTATCAGCCAATCCCACTGGCCCCCTGCATGTCGGCCACGGACGCGGCGCGGCGATTGGCGACTGCCTGTGCCGGCTGCTGGAAGCCAACGGCTACGATGTGACCCGGGAGTTTTATTACAACGATGCCGGTGCCCAGATCAACAATCTGGCGCTTTCAGTTCAGGCACGGGTGAAAGGTCTGACCCCGGAAAACGACAGTTGGCCGGCGGATGGCTACCGCGGCGATTACATCATTGACGTGGCCAACGCCTACCTCGCTGGCGAGACAGTGACCGCGGATGACCGCGAGGTGACTGCCAAGGCAGATCCGGAAGACCGTGACGCCATCCGGGAGTTTGCCGTGGCCTACCTGCGCCGGGAGCAGGATCTGGATCTGAAAGCCTTCGGTGTCCAGTTTGATGTCTATTTTCTTGAGTCCTCCCTTTATGAGGAAGGCAAGGTCGAAGCCACGGTCAGGCGCCTGCAGGAAAACGGCTACACCTACGAGCAGGACGGCGCCCTGTGGCTGAAAACCACAGAATTCGGCGATGACAAAGACCGCGTCATGCGCAAGAAAGACGGTGGCTACACCTACTTCCTGCCGGATGTGGCCTATCACTTCGACAAATGGCAGCGGGGCTTTACCACCGTTATCAACGAACAGGGTGCCGATCACCATTCTACCGTTACCCGCGTTCGTGCCGGCTTGCAGGCGCTGAACGCCGGAATCCCTGAAGGCTGGCCAGACTATGTTCTGCACCAGATGGTCATGGTCACCCGCTCCGGCCAGGAGGTAAAAATCTCCAAACGGGCCGGCAGCTATGTCACCGTCCGGGACCTGATCGATGAAGTTGGCCGCGACGCCACCCGGTTCTTCCTGGCCGCCCGGCGCGTCGACTCCCAACTGACCTTCGATATCGATCTTGCCCGCTCTCAGACCAATGAAAACCCGGTGTACTACATTCAGTATGCCCATGCGCGCATCTGCAGTGTGCTTCGCAAACTGGCGGAGGAAGGCGTGGAGCGCGGTCGCAACGAATGCGTGGGTGATCTGTCACTGCTGACCCTGGACGAGGAAAAAGAACTGGCCAACCAGTTGGCCAAATACCCGGAACTGATTGCCAATTCCGCCGCCCAGCGTGAGCCGCACCATCTGACGCACTACCTGCGGGACCTGGCGGGCCAGTTCCACACTTACTACAACGCTCACAAGGTGTTAATCGAAGACACAGCCACCCGCGATGCCCGTGTCAGCCTTTACCTTGCAATCAGGCAAGTTATCGCCAACGGCCTGGACCTGCTGGGCGTCAGCGCCCCGGAAGAGATGTAAAACGAATGTCCCGAGACTACGCCCGTAAAGACAGGTCATCAACCAAGGCTTCAGCCACCGTGCGCCGCAAACCTGTGAAACAGGCCAAGGCGAAAGCTGCCCGGCCAAAACCGGCAGCCACTGCCCGCTCGCAGCGCGGGGGGTTGTCGCTGAAGTGGATTTTGTCTCTGGCGGCCGTCGGCGGGTTCATCGGTTTTATTGTCTACCTGAACTCCCTGCCGCCCGGTCCAGGCGGCAACGTTCAGCCAGCGACTGAAAAACCGGCCCAAAAAACAGCCAAAAAGCCAGCGGAAACAGCCCGCCAGGAAGACCAGAAACCGGCATTCCGCTTTTATGACATGCTGCCGGAATCCGAGGTCGTACCCCCCAAAGTTGACGAGTACACTCCTGGCCCAACCCAACAGGACTTCGACTACCTGGTGCAGTCAGGCTCCTTCCGCAGCAAGGAAGACGCCGAACGCCAGCGGGCCCAGATTGCCTTCCAGGGCCTGCGTGCGAGCATCCAGCGGATTAATCTGGACAATGGTTCCATCTGGTACCGGGTCAACGTAGGGCCGTTCACGTCCCGCAGCCAGATGAACTCTGCAATCGACAAGCTGGTTTCCCTCAGCATCCAGCCATTGGTTCGGAAGGTTCCCAAGGAAGGTTGATCTTCGTTTTCCGGCCCGTGTTTTGGAAAGCAAAAACCCAACCCGGGCCTTCTCCCCAGCCGGAGCACTCTTGAATTCCAGTCAGAAGCCTCCATAACTTGCGGATACTAAGTTCAATCAGGCAATTGGAGCCCCAATGACTACCATTCTTTCTGTCAGGCGCGATGACGAAGTTGCCATGGGTGGCGACGGCCAGGTTTCCCTGGGCAACACCGTAATGAAAGGCAATGCCCGGAAGGTTCGCCGCCTCTACAACGGCCAGGTGATCGCCGGGTTTGCCGGTGGCACGGCCGATGCCTTCACCCTGTTTGAACGATTCGAGGCCCAGCTGGAGAAACACCAGGGCAACCTCACCAGGGCCGCGGTGGAGCTGGCGAAAGACTGGCGAACGGACAGGGCGCTGCGCCGGCTGGAAGCCTTGCTGGCCGTGGCTGACAAGACCGCCTCGCTGATTATTACCGGCAACGGCGACGTCATTGAGCCGGAACAGGGTCTGATTGCCATTGGCTCAGGCGGTCCTTTTGCCCAGGCCTCGGCCCGGGCCCTGCTCGAGAACACCGATCTTTCCGCCCACGAGATTGTCGAGAAGGGCCTGGATATCGCCGCTGACATTTGCATCTACACCAATCACAATCGCACCCTTGAAGTGCTCTCCAAAAACGACTGATCCGGAGCAACCATGCCTGCAATGACTCCCCGTGAGATTGTCCACGAACTCAACAAACACATCGTGGGCCAGCAAGAAGCCAAGCGGGCGGTAGCCATCGCCCTGAGAAATCGCTGGCGCCGGATGCAGCTGGACAGCAGCCTGCGTGATGAGATTACACCGAAGAACATTCTGATGATCGGCCCCACCGGTGTCGGTAAAACCGAGATTGCCCGGCGCCTGGCCAGGTTGGCCGATGCTCCGTTCCTGAAAGTGGAAGCCACCAAGTTCACCGAGGTGGGTTATGTTGGCCGCGATGTCGAATCCATTATTCGGGATCTGGCGGACATGGCCGTAAAAATGCTGCGTGAAGCAGAGATGAAGCGCCATGAAAGCCAGGCACTCGATGCGGCGGAAGACCGGATTCTGGATGCACTCATTCCGCCACCCAGGGATTTCGGCGAAGACAGCCAGCGCAGCTCAGACTCATCCACCCGCCAGCTGTTCCGGAAAAAGCTCCGGGAAGGCGAGCTGGACGACAAGGAAATTGAAATCGACCTGCGCAACTCCGGTGCCGGCGTGGAAATCATGGCGCCTCCGGGCATGGAGGAGATGACCAATCAGTTGCAAAGCATGTTTTCCAATCTCTCCTCCGACAAGCGCAAGACCCGCAAGATGAAGGTTTCGGATGCCCTGAAGCGGGTCAAGGAGGAAGAGGCCGCCAAGCTTGTCAACGAGGAAGAGATCAAGCAGAAGGCCATCCAGGCAGTGGAACAGAATGGGATCGTGTTCCTTGATGAAATCGACAAGGTCGCCAAGCGCTCGGAAAACACCTCATCCGATGTATCCCGCGAAGGCGTTCAGCGTGATCTGTTACCGCTGATCGAGGGCAGCACGGTAAGCACCAAGTATGGCGCGGTACGCACTGATCACATCCTGTTTATCGCCTCCGGGGCGTTCCACCTGTCCAAGCCTTCGGACCTCATTCCGGAACTCCAGGGCCGCCTGCCAATCCGGGTGGAGCTGCAGGCACTCACCCCAGAGGACTTCAAGCGCATTCTGACCGAACCGGATGCGTCCCTGGTTCAGCAGTATGAGGCGCTGATGTTAACCGAAGGCGTAAAACTGACTTTCCGCGAAGACGCCATCGCCCGTATCGCGGAGGTTGCCTGGAAGGTTAACGAAAGCACCGAAAACATTGGTGCCCGGCGGCTTCATACCGTACTTGAACGGTTGCTCGAGACCCTGTCCTTCGATGCCGGCGACGAGGTTACCGATGGCTTTGAGGTCACGTCCGAGTATGTGGATGAAAAGCTTGGAGAGCTGGCAGAAGACGAGGATCTGAGCCGGTTTATCCTCTAAACGTGAAGTTGGGGTCAGATGAAATTGGGGTCAGATGAAATTTCATCTGACCCCAATTTCATCTGACCCCCGATTACTCGGCTTTCGAAAAGAGGTGGGTGACATTCTCAAGGCCGGTTGCCAGCTTCCCCTTGTCTGCCCTTTTCTTTCTGTCCTTGGCCACATACAGGGGCAGCATTTCCCCGTAAAGGCTGGTACTGATCGTGCGCTGTTCGTCTTCCAGACGATCCCGCCGCAGTTTGATGCCGTATTTCGCCAGCTTGGGCTCCAACTGGTCCGCGCGGTTCAGGAGATCCCGCCGGGTCATCTGGTAGGCATGTTCGCAGACCATGCGCCGGGACTGGAAACTGAACACATTGGAGAAGAACAGTTTGGCGTCGTCGCGGGTTGGCTCGAACAGCAGAATGTCCTTGTCTGGATAGTCCCGGGCGTACTGGGCAATACCGGACTGCATACGTGAGTAGACGATGGTCCGGAACATCTGGGACAACAGGTTCGGCATACCGGATCGGGTCAGCTCACCTGGCTTCATGGATCCGGCACGGACCGCAGCGCTGGCATCAATGGGCACCTGGGGATTCACGGCGAATACGAGATCCGCGCCATCTTCGAAGGCAACGGAGGCGTGCAACCCCTTGCGCAGGGTGCCGTCCACGTAATAGCGGCCATCAATATTCACGGGCACATACAGGCCCGGCGACGAGGTGCTTGCCTGAATCGCCTTTGAAATGGGCACGTGGTCAAAGCCCGGGGCACCAAAACAGACTGCCTCCGTACTCTCGACATCGGCTGCCACTATGTAGAGGCTACGCTTCAGCTGGCGGAAATCGTTGGTCCGCCCCAGCATGGTAAAGGCACGCTTGAGATAGTCATGCAGACCTTCGTTATCAAACAGTCCCGCTGGAGCTGCCTGCGCCAGTATGGTCATGGCTTCCAGCAGGCTCTGATCGTAGGGGTTATTGACAAACCGGCGCACCGCGGTTGAAACCAGCCCCGGCACCGCCAGCAACCGACTGCCGATTTCCCGGAATGCCGGCCGATAGAAGACTTCCGGGTGAAAGGGGTGAACCTCGGCCTCATTGCGCACGAAAATCCGGCACAGCTGTGCGGTGGTCATCTGGTTTGCCAGATTCGCCGCCACAAAAGAACCGGCATTTACCCCGACATAAACATCGATATTGTTGAAGTCGAGGCCGTCCAGCACTTCGTCCAGGGCACGCAATGCTCCGATCTCGTATATTCCGCCCAAAGGACCACCACCGCCCAGGGCAAGCCCGATGCGGGGAGCGGATTTAAGATCAGTTGGTGCCTTCATAGCCTTTCCTTTTCCGGACAAAAAGTGCGATTCCGTGTTCTGAACCACCGGATACTGCAGATACCAAGGTAACAACCCGCTTTAGAGTACACACCCTATATTCGCCGAGTCAGGAAACGGCCGCCTCCGAAACCGCCATGGCGCTTGACTTGCCGGGCCTCAGGTAGCGGCCAAAACCGGCGTTTCGGAGAGCCAGATCCACACAGCTCTTGATGACGTGCGGAGAATCCAGCAGCAATACATCTTCCAGCAACTGGACGGCCCACTCCCGGCTGATACTCCGAATGACCGATTTGACCTTTGGTAAGCTGGCCGCGTTCATGGACAGGGAATCATACCCCATGGCCATGAGGAGCAACGCGCCACCGGGATCGCCGGCCAGTTCCCCGCAAATGCCCACCGGCTTCCCGACCGAATGGGCATCCTGGGCAATCCGGACCAGTGCCTGAAGCACTGCCGGGTGGTAGGAATGATAGAGCTGGGCAACCCTCGGGTTGTTGCGATCCACCGCCAGCAGGTACTGCGTCAGATCGTTGGAACCCACCGACAGGAAATCCACCCGGTCGGCCAGCTCGCGGATCTGGTAGACCGCTGCGGGAATCTCGACCATCACGCCGACTTTCGGCATGTGAATGTCGTAGCCCTCTTCCCGGACCTCGTGATACACCCGGTAGATCAGGTGCAGGGATTCCTCCACCTCCGAGATATTGGAGATCATCGGCAGCATGATCTGCAGGTTGTTCAGGCCCTCGCTGGCCTTGAGCATTGCCCGCACCTGAACCAGGAAAATCTCCGGATGGTCCAGGGTTACCCGGATGCCGCGCCAGCCCAGGAACGGGTTTTCCTCGTGGATCGGGAAGTAGGTCAACGCCTTGTCGCCGCCGATATCCAGCGTGCGCATGGTGACCGGACTGGGCGCAAAGGCCTCGAGCTGCTCCCGGTAATATTCGCGTTGCTCCTGCTCGGAGGGGAACTGGTCCTTGACCATGAAGGGGACTTCCGTCCGGTACAGACCAATGCCCTCGGCACCGTGGGACAGCGAGCGAACGACATCGGTCATCAGCCCGGTGTTTACCAGCAGCGAAACCCGGTGATGATCGGTGGTTTCACAGGGCTTGTCCTTGAGCACTTCCAGGCCCCGGATCAGTTCATCTTCTTCCTCACAGATCGCCTGGTAATACGAGCGAAGATCCGCAGACGGTGACGCGAATATCTGGCCCTCAAAACCGTCAACAATCAGGTCCTTGCCATCGAGCTGGTTAACGGGAATATCCACCAGCCCCATTACCGTGGGCACACCCATGGCACGGGCAAGAATCGCCACATGTGAGTTGCTGGAGCCCTTCACCGACACCAGACCTACCAGCTGCCCCTTGGGCACCTCACCCAGCATGGCGGGCGTAAGCTCCTCGCTCACCAGAACAGTACGTTCCGGATAATTCAGATGTTTCTGCTCACCCTCCTGGAGATGGGACAGCAGACGGCGGCCCAGATCCCGGATATCAACAGCGCGCTCCTGGAGGTAGTGGTCGTCCATCATCTCGAAGTGGCGGATGTACTGCTGGACCACCTGCTTCAGAGCACCCTGGGCCCAGATCCCTTCCCGGATCTTGTTTGCGACCTCACCGGGCATGGCATCGTCGCCCAGCATTCTCAGGTAGACATCGAACAACGCCTGCTCTTCCGGACGCAACTGCGAGGCGAGCCGTTTGGCTACGCGTTCGATATCTTCCCGGACCGCCTTCACCGAAGCCCGGAACAGCTCCAGTTCCTGGTCAATGTCGTCGGTGGGCTTTTCAGGAACCACATCCAGATCGGCGGACGGGTAAACCACAACGCCACTCCCGATCGCCACACCCGGAGCGCCGGGGACGCCACTGAAGCTGACATCGTGAGCCTCTTCTCCGGTCAGGGACAGACCACTGATAGCCCCGGTCGCTTCACTGTGGGCAATAACACCCGCCAGCTGTGCCGATACGGTTACCAGGAAAGCTTCTTCACCCTCGTCGAAACACCGGGAGCTTTCCCGCTGCTGAACAACGAGTACGCCAAGGACACGGCGATGGTGAATGATCGGGACGCCCAGGAAGGAGCGGAATCGCTCCTCCCCGGTTTCCGGGAAGTAGCGATAGCGTGGATGGGACGGCGCATCTTCCAGGTTGATGGGTTCTTCACGGGCGCCCACCAGACCGACAAGGCCCTCGGAATACGCGAGACTCACCTGCCCCACTGCTTTCCGATAGAGGCCTTCGGTGGCCATCAGGATATAGCGGTTGGTAGCGGGATCGAGCAGGTAGACGGAACAGACTTCCGTTCCCATGGCCTTCTGCACCCGCGATACGATGATATCCAGCGCCTCCTGCAAATCGCGGGCGCTGTTTACCTCTTGTACTAGACTTCGCAGAATGCTCAGCATGGCGGTGTCAGTCCGTCATTTCTGTTGTTCCTTTAAACGCCGGTTCTGCTCCGCCCGATGCCACTGTTCCATGTTGTAGAACAGCCGCGGCGCAAGCTCTCTCAGCGCACGTCGATACACTTCACGCTTGAATGAAACTACCTGGCCCAGTGGATACCAGTAGCTTACCCACTGCCAGCCGTCGAACTCCGGTGAATTCGTGCCGTCCACGCAAACCTGCGCATCCGGCGATAACATCCTCAGCAGGAACCATTTCTGTTTTTGACCCACACAAACGGGAAGCGAGTTGTGGCGTACCATCCTCCTCGGGAGTCGATACCTCAGCCAGCCCCGGGTGCAACTGATGATTTCCACATCGTTCGCACACAGGCCGATTTCCTCTCCAAGCTCCCGGTACAGTGCTTCCTCGGGTGATTCATCATGCTTGATACCACCCTGTGGAAACTGCCAGGAATCCTGCCCTATTCGCCTTGCCCAGAGAACTTCTCCCCTGTGGTTGGCCAGAATGATTCCGACGTTGGGTCTGAAACCGTCTGAATCGATCACGGCACAGTCCTCTTAAAAGTCGGTAGACCAGTACAAAAATTCACCGGTCAGATTTGCCCAAGTTGCTCTCATTCTTACAGAATCCCAAGGGTTCGGCAAACGGAGCCGTTGAGGACAGGTCGTGTTAGACTTCGCGCTTTCCCGCAGGCCCTGTGATCACTGGAGGTAACAGCTTGACGCTCGCAATTTTTGATCTGGACAACACCCTTCTGGCCGGCGACAGCGACCATGCCTGGGGTGAATTTCTGGTAGAGGAAGGCATTGTGGATGCCGAGGAATATCGCCTTGCCAATGACCGCTTCTATCAGGAATACCTGAACGGCGAGCTGGATATCCTGCATTACCTCGGTTTTGCCCTTCAGCCCCTGGCCAGCCATAACATGGGCGAGCTGCTGGCCTGGCGGGAGGCGTTTATGGCGAAGAAAGTACGCCCCATGATGCAGGCCAGCGCGGAAGACCTCCTGAACAGCCACCGGGAGCGGGGCCACACCCTGATGATCATTACCGCCACCAACCGCTTTGTGACTGAACCCATTGCCGAAACCCTCGGCATTGAGCATCTTATTGCCACCGAACCCGAACTGGTGAACGGCCGCTACACCGGCGAAGTGGCGGGAACCCCGAGCTTCCAGGATGGCAAGGTCAAACGCCTGAACGACTGGCTGGAAGCCCATGACAGGACACTTGAAGGCGCCTGGTTCTACAGCGACTCCCACAACGACCTGCCGCTGCTGAAGAAAGTGGACAACCCGGTAGCCGTCGACCCGGATCCCACCCTGGAGAAGTTTGCCCGGGACAGCGGCTGGCCCGTTATCTCGCTGCGCAACTGAAGTAAATTTGGGGTCAGATGAAAATGGGGTCAGATGAAAATGGGGTCAGATGAAATTTTCATCTGACCCCATTTTCATCTGACCCCGACTTCACCGACTTCACTGGCTTCAGAAGAACCCGGTAAGCGAGCGGACAAAGCAGGACTTGATGTAATCGGTCTCGGGAATGCCCGGAATTACCGGGTGGTCCGGGGCCTGATGCCCCTGCTCCAGCAACTGGACAAAGCGGTCAATCTTCCGGCCGCTGCCCCGGATGATATCTACCAGTTTCTCCTGCGACAGATGCATCGAACAGGACGCCGAAACCAGCACCCCGTCCCGCTCCAGCAAACGCAGGCCAAGCTGGTTCAACCGCGCATAGGCCTCTTCCCCCGCCTTCTGGTCCCTGCGCCGGGGAATCAGTGCCGGAGGGTCCAGCACCACGATGTCGTACTTTTCCTTCTCATCCGCCAGCGCCTTGAGCGCCTCAAAGGCATCGCCTTCAATCGTTTCCACATTGTCCAGACCATTGAGCCGGGCATTGTGGTGAACCGAATCAATCGCACCGGCCGAACTGTCCACACAGGTCACCTGAGTGGCCCCGGCACAGGCCGCCTGAAGACCCCAGCCACCGACGTAACTGAACACATCCAGAACCCGCTTGCCCGGCGCATAGGCCTGAAGACGCTGCCGATTCATCCGGTGATCATAGAACCAGCCGGTTTTCTGGCCACCCTCCAGCGGAACCTCAAAACGGACGCCGTTCTCCTCAACCTGCAGCAGACTGACCTCCGGGCCATGTGCCTGCTCCACATAGGTCTCCAGCCCCTCGACCTTGCGCATCTTGCCATCGTTCTTGAGGATAATCGCCTCAGGGTGCACCAGCCGCTGGACTGCCCGAACAACTGCCTCCTTCATCGCTTCCATACCGGCCGTGGAAATCTGCACCACCACCGTGGAATCAAACCGGTCAATCACCAGCCCCGAAAGCCCGTCACTGTCGCCAAACACCCAACGGTAAAACGGCTTGTCGAAAAGCCGTTCTCTGAGCGCAAGCGCAGCCTCCATCCGCTGGGTCAACCGCTGGGGCGTCATACCGTGGCCCGGATCCCGACTGATCAGCCGGCCACAAATCAGCGCATGGGGATTAACGAACACTGTACCCAGAGGCTTGTCGTTCGACGCCCGAAGCTCCGCCTGAACACCGGCCTCGAATTCCGTCAGCGGACTGCGGCGGGTGTCCACCTCATTGCTGTAAACCCATAGATGGCCAGCACGGAGACGGCGCTCTGCGCCTTTGCGTAGATAGAGGACAGGGAAGTTCATAACGACCACCTGGAAAGGAAAGACAGGGATTATACAAGATGAGTTGAAACTGACACCGATGTATGACGGGCTGACGGGGCGGGCCTTCCAAAACTGTGCGGAGCCAGGGATGGCGGAGCCAAGCGTACAGGGAAGTATTCACAGCGTGTTTTGGAAGGCCCGCCCCGTCAGGCCAGCCTCCCAAATGGAAGCATTATTCCTCGGCAGCCACATGCTCCGCATAAGCCGCAGCATCCATCAGGCCATCGAGCTCACCGGCATCCGCCAGCTTCACTTTATACAGCCAGCCATCGCCATAGGGGTCTTCATTGACCTTCTCCGGCTCATCCTCCAGGCTCTCATTCACCTCGAGAACCTCACCGGTCACCGGACTGAACACATCCGAAGCCGACTTCACAGACTCCGCCACACCGGCTTCCTCACCACCGTTAACCGTCGCGCCCACATCCGGAACGCCGATATAAACCACATCACCCAACTGCTCCTGGGCAAAATCCGTAATGCCGACCGTCGCCGTGCCATCGTCAGACACGCGAACCCACTGGTGGGTCTCAATGTATTTCAGGTCTGCGGGTATCTCACTCATAGTCTGGTTTCCTGATCAAATTTTTGCGCAGTTTAACCGAAGACACTAGCTCCAGCGAACCTCTCTTGCCAACGTCATGAACGAATTCAGATAATCCACCTCCCGATCCCGCTCGCGAAGCCCCAGAAAGATCTGTTTGGGAATACCTGTCTTACCAAGCTGAACAGCCCTTACCGGGATCCGCCCCCCGTAATCTTCCACCAGCCATCGCGGCAAGGCTGCCACACCGCGCCCTGCTGCGACCATCTGCAGCATGATGTCGGTGGTTTCAATGGTTTTATGCCGCGCCGGGCTGGCATGGGCCGGCAGTAGAAAACGCGTGTAGATATCCAGCCGCTCAATCTCTACCGGGTAGGTAATCAGAGTCTCGTTTTCCAGATCCTCCGGTTCTGCCCAGAGTTTGCCAGCCAGCGGATGATCCGCCCCCACCACCAGTACCTGCTCGTAATCAAACACCGGCTCAAAGACCAGACCAGGACGGTGCAATGGGTCTGGCGTTACCAGCATGTCGATATCGTGGCCAAACAGGGCGCCAATGCCGCCGAACTGGAATTTCTGTTTCACATCCACATCCACCCCCGGCCACTGCTCCAGGTAGGGCCCCACTACTTTCAGCAGCCACTGATAACAGGGGTGGCATTCCATCCCGATGCGGAGGGTTCCCCGCTGACCCTTGGCAAACTGACCAATCAGCATCTCGGCGTGCTCAATCTGCGGCAACAGCCTGTTGGCCAGGGCAAGTAAATACTCACCTGACTGGGTCAGCCGCAGCTGCCGCCCCTCCCGCACCCAAATGTCCGTACCAAGCTGTCGCTCCAGCTTTCGGACCGAATGGCTCAGAGCAGACTGGGTCAGGTGTAGCCGCTCGGCGGCCGCCGTCAGGGACCCCTGCTGATCCACCGCCCTGAGAATTTCCAGATGGCCACGCTCAATCATTCCGCCTCCAAACATGAGCTAAATTCATTGATACCTGAAATTTTACCATTATTTTTCATCTCGCAAGGGCGATAACCTGACCCCTCCTGCAAACAACACGATTGAACAAAGGACAACACCATGGTGACCACACACAATCTCGGCTTCCCGCGCATTGGCGCCCGCCGGGAGCTGAAATTTGCCCAGGAAGCCTTCTGGAAAGGGCAAATCACCGAAGAAGAACTGCAGATCACAGGTACTGACCTGCGCCGAAAGCACTGGCATAGCCAGCGGAAGCTGGACCGGGTTCCGGTGGGCGATTTCTCGTTTTACGATCAGGTTCTGGATATGAGCTTTACCCTGGGCAACCTGCCCGAACGGGTGAGCGAGACCGGAGGCAGCGCGCTCGATCAGTATTTCCGGGTAGCCCGGGGCCGCTCCGGGCAGGAGCCGTCCTGCTGTGGCGTGCAGGCAGGAGAAATGACCAAGTGGTTCGACACCAACTATCACTACATCGTGCCGGAATTCCAGCAGGACACCCGTTTCCAGCTCAATGCCGACCGGCTGATTGAACAGATCAACGAAGCCAGGGCCCAGGGGCTGATTCCTAAACCGGTGATTATCGGCCCGGTGACCTATCTCTGGCTGGGAAAATCCAAAGACGACAGTGACCGGCTGACCCTGCTGGACTCCCTTTTGCCTGTGTACTCGGAACTTCTGGATCTGATGTCGAATCATGGAATCGACTGGGTTCAGGTGGACGAGCCCGCCTTGGTCGCCGATCTTGATGCAGACTGGCGCCACGCCTTCAGCCTGGCCTACCACCATCTCAAGACCAGCCGCCTCAAGCTGTTGGTAACCACTTACTTCGGTGAGTTGCGGGAAAACCTGCAAATGGCCTGCGAACTGCCGGTTGCCGGCCTACACCTCGACGCCATCAGCGCGCCACAGGAAGTAGCGCGGATGGTGGACTGGCTGCCACCCCACAAACAACTTTCCTTGGGTGTTATCAACGGCCGGAATATCTGGCGAACAGATCTCGGCAAGACCCTGGACTGGCTGGAGCAGGTCCATGAAAAACTGGGTGATCGCCTGTGGCTGGCGCCGTCCTGCTCTTTGCTGCATGTTCCGGTAGATCTCAACAGCGAAGAAAAGCTGGACCCGGAAATCCGCGGCTGGCTGGCGTTTGCCCTTCAGAAACTGGACGAGTTGGCCATTCTCGCCACCGCCCTGAATCAGGGCAGAAACGCAGTCCGTAAGGAACTGGCTGAATCCGCTCTAGCGACGGAAAACCGGAAAACGTCCGGAAGGGTTCATAACCCCTCGATAGAGACCCGAATCCAGGCAATCAGGCCGGACCTCGGTCAGCGGCAAAGCCCCTACTCAGCGCGCATCACAGCCCAGCAACAGAAACTTGACCTGCCCCTGTTTCCAACCACGACCATTGGGTCCTTCCCCCAGACACGGGACATCCGCCAGGCTCGCCTGCAATTCCGTAAGGGCACACTGACAGAAGCCGCCTACAGGCAACGGATTCGTGAGGAAGTAAGCCGTTGCATTGACGAGCAGGAAATACTGGGCCTGGATGTTCTGGTGCATGGCGAGGCGGAGCGCAATGACATGGTTGAATACTTCGGCGAACAGCTTGAGGGTTATGCCTTCAGCCAGTTCGGCTGGGTCCAGTCTTACGGCTCCCGTTGCGTGAAACCGCCCATTCTGTTCGGCGACATTTCCCGCCCGAGAGCCATGACCCTGGAGTGGACTCGCTACGCCCAGTCACTGACCGAAAAACCTGTAAAAGGCATGCTGACCGGTCCCGTGACGATTCTAAACTGGTCCTTCGTACGGGACGACCAGCCCCGCAGGGATACCTGCCTGCAGCTGGCGCTGGCGATTCGGGAGGAAGTGCTTGATCTGGAAGCCGCCGGCGTTGGCATTATCCAGATTGATGAGGCGGCCCTGAGGGAAGGCCTTCCGCTGCGGAAATCAGACTGGAGCGACTACCTGGACTGGGCGATAGAGGCATTTCGGATTGCCGCCAACGGCGTTCGAGATGAAACCCAAATCCATACTCACATGTGTTACTCGGAATTCAACGACATAATCGAAGCCATCGCTCGCATGGACGCAGATGTCATCACCATCGAAACATCCCGTTCGGACATGGAGCTGCTCGATGCATTCCGGGGCTTCCGGTATCCGAACGACATCGGCCCCGGCGTCTACGACATTCACTCCCCCAACATACCGGACAGCGAGCAGATCAAGTCGCTTATGGTGAAGGCTGCAGAGCAGATACCAGCGGAGCGGCTATGGGTTAACCCGGACTGCGGCCTGAAGACCCGTCAATGGGAGGAAGTCATTCCGGCGCTCAAGAACATGGTGGCTGCAGCCCGTGAGCTGCGAGAGCGGATTCAGTAACCGGTGCTGTTCTGATCCAGCTCGAACTGGAAATCTGTGGCCCGGCGGACTTCCGTCATGAAGTCCCCGGTGTCATGGAACTCAAACCAGCGGTAGCCAGGTGGCAAGTCCTCAACGGCGAACTTGCTGGAACCGGAGGTGAACTGAATGCAGGTAGACGGCGTGGCCATCAGCTGCACACCATGGCGCTCGCGTTCGTGTTCCTGATGGATATGTCCCCACAACACAATTTTTACCTGAGGGAACCGGTCCACAACCCGCCAGAAGGCATCCCGGTTGGTGAGGCCAATCTTTTCCATCCAGTCAGATCCGATGTCTACGGGATGGTGGTGCAATGCAACGACGGCTGGCAGATCCGGATGCTGCTCCAGGGCTTGGGCCAGGAACTCCAGCTCTGAATCGGCCAGGGCACCAAAGACCTTGCCGGGCACGGAGGAGTCCAGCATCACGAACTGCCACCCGCCCTGGATCACATGGCGCTGGTTCGCATCGAACTCTGCGGCAACTCTTTCCAGGTTTTCGATACGGTCGTGATTGCCCGCAATCCACGTGGAGGGGCAGGAAAACACCTCAAGGCTCTCTCCAAACACGCGATAGGCGTCCACCGAACCATCCTGGGCCAGATCCCCGGTGGCCAGTATCAGGTCAGGCTGGCCGTGTACCTTCAGCACTTCTGCGATGACTGCCTGCAGGCTTTCGCGGGTCTTAACGCCCAGCAGGTCCCCGTCGGCACGCGCCATCAGGTGCGGATCGGTCAGTTGCAATACCCGGAGCGGCCGGGTTTCTTCCTTAATGGTCATGGCGTTCTGGATCTACTCGCTGCGCAACACTTGGTCTGGACACAAGTGTACGACGTCAGTTTGCGGATTTATCACTCGCGAATCGAACTGGAGTCACATTCTGGCCAGGCTCGGACGATATATTGCAATTTTTGACAACTATGGCACATCAGGGGGCCATGGCCACACCACTTTAGTACTGCCTGCCGCCCTTTAAAACGTCGTTTCAGTCGACGCCTTCACCGGCAGACCAGGCGGCATGTTCCATGGGAAGGTGGCCAAACCGCAGACAATAATCCAGCCAGTCGGCCAGAAAGCCGTTGACCTGGACCTTCTCGTCCGGGTGGTGCATAAAACGGTTGGGGTAGTCATTCACAGGGGCAATCTGGCGATCCCGGTAACAGCTGATGACCTCGGCCATGGAAGCATCGTGGTAGACCCGGACGGTCATTTGCGGATTATTGAGCCAGCGCCCCGGGTTGTGCACCTGCTCAAGCAGCAGGGTTTCGGTAAACCTTGCAGTCTGCAGCACCTGGATACGGACACGCCCGAGGTAATGATTCTCCCGGTGCAACTCAAACTCGCACACGGGCTTACCGTCCACTTCCAGCTGACGCAGCTTCTGCAGTCTCCGGTAGTTGCCATCACACAGGGCACCGAGCTGACGCAGGTCCGGAACATACCGCTTGGGTTTCATGGTCCACTCACCCATTACTGCCACCCTCTCCTCAAACGGGCCCGATTCAGTTCAAGCCACTGGAGGGCAATAATGGCGGCAGCATTGTTGATGCGGCCATCGTGGATCATCGCTATGGCATCTTCCGAGGAAACGACGTGGGCGCGAATATCCTCGTGTTCGTGTTCCATGCCATAAAGACCGCCTGCATCTTCCGTGCTGATGCGGCCACAGTAAAGGTGGATCATCTCGGTGCTGCCACCGGGAGAAACCAGGTAATCGCAGATCTTGTCGAGCCGCTGAAAAGTAAGCCCGGCCTCTTCCTGCCCTTCCCGCCGGGCAACCTCTTCCGGGCTTTCGCCATCTTCGTTCATGCCGGCGACCAGTTCCAGCAACCAGGGCGATTGCGTGCGGCCCAAGGCGCCGAGGCGAAACTGTTCAAGGAGTACGACTTGATCCCGTTCAGCGTCGTAGGGCAGCACGCAGGTGGCATCGCCCCGGATAAAGAGTTCCCGGGTAAACACGGGCATGTCCCCGCCATCAAAACGCGGGTGTGTCAGCCAGAGCTTGTCCATACGGAAGAAGCCCTGGAAGACGGTTTCGCGTTTTTCGACTTTGACGTCGCTGGCTTTAAACTGGAACGGTTTGGTCATCTTTCATCCGGTTGTTGAATCGACTTTGAACGATAGCCTTTACTTGGGTCTTACTTCAAGCTCTAGCTCCGGCCCCAGCTTGTTGTTTTCGGGGGAGGGTGTGTCGGGACCGGGTTCCCAAAACACGCTCCTTGCGGCACGTCCATGTGACGCTTGAGCTCCGCCATCCATGGCTCCGCACAGTTTTGGGAACCCGGTCCCGACACACCCTATCGGACAATGTGCTTTCGCCTATAAGACCCTCCAAACCAAACTTTG
Source organism: Marinobacter sp. B-21 (assembly GCF_056857895.1). Taxonomy (NCBI): domain Bacteria; kingdom Pseudomonadati; phylum Pseudomonadota; class Gammaproteobacteria; order Pseudomonadales; family Marinobacteraceae; genus Marinobacter; species Marinobacter sp. B-21. The sequence continues at coordinate 85,828 of NZ_JBSXNZ010000068.1, read as the reverse complement.
AATATGATGTCTTTAATTACAGGCAAAACCACTCATACGAATTACTCACGCCCAGACAGAGCCACCAGGAAAACTCAAAGTACGGCTTTAGACCTTGTCGTAGAGCTTGCTCCCAGACTCCACGAACTCCCGGGATTTCTCCTGCATGCCCGCATCCACTGCGGATACCTCATCGAGGCCATGCTCCTTCGCGTAATCCCGAACCTCCTGGGAGATCTGCATGGAGCAGAACTTCGGGCCGCACATGGAGCAGAAGTGGGCCACCTTGGCGGATTCCTTCGGCAGGGTTTCGTCGTGGTAGGCGCGGGCCGTGTCCGGGTCCAGGCCGAGGTTGAACTGGTCTTCCCAGCGGAACTCGAAACGGGCCTTGGAGAGGGCGTTGTCGCGGATCTGGGCGCCCGGGTGGCCCTTGGCCAGGTCGGCGGCGTGGGCGGCGATCTTGTAGGTGATGATGCCGGTTTTTACGTCGTCCTTGTTGGGCAGGCCCAAGTGCTCTTTGGGGGTCACATAGCAGAGCATGGCGCAGCCATACCACCCGATCATCGCCGCGCCGATGCCGGAGGTAATGTGATCATAGCCCGGGGCGATGTCGGTGATCAGCGGGCCGAGGGTGTAGAACGGGGCTTCGTCGCAGCATTCCAGTTGCTTGTCCATGTTCTCTTTTACCAGATGCATGGGCACGTGGCCGGGGCCTTCGATCATGCACTGGACGTCGTGTTTCCAGGCAATTTTGGTCAGCTCACCCAGGGTTTCCAGTTCGCCGAACTGGGCTGCGTCGTTGGCGTCGGCGATGGAGCCGGGGCGCAGGCCGTCGCCAAGGCTGAAAGAGACATCGTAGGCTTTCATGATTTCGCAGATGTCTTCGAAGTGCTCGTACAGGAAGCTTTCCTTGTGGTGAGCCAGGCACCATTTGGCCATGATCGAACCACCCCGGGAGACGATGCCTGTGGTGCGCTTGGCAGTCATAGGCACATGGTGCAGGCGGACGCCGGCGTGGATGGTAAAGTAATCCACCCCCTGCTCGGCCTGCTCAATCAGGGTGTCCCGGAAGATTTCCCAGGTCAGGTCTTCGGCCACGCCGCCGACTTTTTCCAGGGCCTGGTAAATCGGCACGGTGCCGATGGGTACCGGGGAGTTGCGGATGATCCATTCCCGGGTCTCGTGGATGTTCTTGCCGGTAGACAGGTCCATGATGGTATCGGCGCCCCAGCGGATGCCCCAGGTCAGTTTCTCGACTTCTTCCTCAATGGAGGAGCTGACCGCTGAGTTGCCAATGTTGCCGTTAATCTTCACCAGAAAGTTACGGCCAATGATCATCGGCTCGGATTCCGGGTGATTGATGTTCGCGGGGATGATGGCGCGGCCGCGAGCCACTTCGTCCCGGACGAATTCGGGGGTAATCTGGTCCGGCAGGCCCGCACCGAAGGACTGTCCGGGATGCTGGTCTTTCAGCAGACCCTGTTCCCGGGCCTCCTGCAGCTTCATGTTTTCACGGATGGCGATGTACTCCATCTCCGGGGTCACGATACCCTGCCGGGCGTAGTGCATCTGGGAAACGTTTTGGCCAGGTTTGGCCCGTAGCGGTTTTCGCTCGTCCATGAACCTCAGCGGGTCAAGCTGGGGGTCTTTCATGCGGCGGCGGGTGAACCCGGAAGAGTAGTCCGGAAGCTGTTCCACATCACCGCGTTCGGCGATCCAGGCGGCGCGGACTGGTTTGAGACCTTTACGAAGATCAATAGCAGCTTCAGGATCTGTGTACGGGCCGGACGTATCGTACACAACCACCGGAGGGTTCGGCTCGCCGCCCATCTCCGTGGGCGTGTCCTGCACGGTAATTTCCCGCATAGGTACCCGCAGATCGGATCGGCTACCCTGCACGTATACTTTTCGTGAGCCTGATAATGGTTTGATGGCGGCGGAATCCGCCGCTGCGGATTCACTGAGATAGGCTGGCAAGTCCGTCATGGTCTGCTCCCGGTATTGGAGGGTTGTCGGGTCGCGTATGACGGGCCTTCCGGTACGGAAGAGGCTGGAACCAGCACGTTTTGAATGGTCTTAATCCCTACGCCGGTATTATCCGGATCAGGTTGCGGGTTCCGCACTGCAATCTCAGCCAACCACCGGTTTTCGGTGTATCAGCACCCCGTCAAGACGCGAACTGCTCACAAAATGAGTGAACTCTGCAAGTGTAGATGCGGAGGCGTTTATTGTCCATAATGAGCAACCAATACCTTTGGGTCACCGTCGGCACCGGCCCATACCTTGAATACAGGCCTTCCGAACCCCCTATCCAGATCAGGGATACCCGGAGATAGTTTGTCAGGAGAAGCAATGAATAAGCGTTTACTTCCAGGATTGATCAGCCTGCTCGCAGCCCAGCCTGCGTTCTCTCTGGATCTGATGGAAACCTATGAAAAGGCACTGTCCTATGACTCCGGCATTGCCTCGTCCCTGGCGCAGTTCCAGGCACAGCAGGCAACCAGCGATGTCAGCAAGAGCGCCCTGCTGCCCAAAATCTCGGCGGTTGGGTCAGCAAGCTACACAAGTTTCGAGCCCAGGAATATACCCGGGGGGGCAAACGCCGATGAGCTGACGCGGCAACTCTTCTCGGGAGACAGTTATCGAACCTACCGCTACGGCGTCGAGCTGACCCAGCCACTGTTCCGGGCTCAAGACTGGTTCAGCTACGAAGCCAGCCAGTTCCAGACCGAGGCGGCCGAGGCCCAGTACAACCTGGCCCAGCAACAACTGATTCTGGATGTGGCAACCGCCTACTTCGATGTCCTGCGCGCCAAGGACACCGTCACAACCGCAAAAGCGACTGAAACGGCCATCCAGCGCCAGTACGAACAGGCCCGGGAACGGTTTGACGTGGGGCTCATTGCCGTCACCGAAGTCTATGAAGCGCGTGCCAGCTACGACGATGCCAGAAGCCAGCGCATCGCCGCCGACAACGACCTGAATGTGGCCAGGGAACAACTGGCCCGGTTAACCGGAGAATATCCGGACGCCATGGAAAATCTCAGGCAGAATTTTCCGCTCGGGCGCCCGGAGCCCATGGATCCGACTTCGTGGGAAGCAACCGCGGTGGAGCAAAACTGGTCTATTCAGGCGGCCCTGAGGCAACTCAATGCCAGCGAAGCCAGCCTGAAAGCGGCAAAGTCCGGTCATTTGCCAACCCTTGAGCTGAGCGCCTCCTACCAGGAAACCAGTCTGGAGAACGCCCTTTTTACCCAGCAGGAGGGCAGCCAGTCCGTTGCCTCACTGTCACTGACCATCCCGCTCTACACGGGCGGCGGCACCCAGGCCGGCGCCCGGGAACAGCGTTCGCTGGTCACCGCCGCCGAACAGGACCTGAATACGGTGCGCCGGGACGTACGGGTGAATACCCGGAGCCTGTTCCTGACGGTCAACAACAATATAGAGACCGCTTCCGCCCTGGAACAGACCATCATCTCTCGCCGCAGCGCCCTCGACGCCACCCGCGCCGGCTATGAGGTTGGAACGCGAAATATTGTGGAAGTGCTGGATGCGGAACGGGCCTATTACGTAGCCCTGAGGGATTACGCCAACGCCCGCTATGATTATGTGATCAACTCGCTTCAGCTCAAACAGGCCGCCGGAATCCTGACCCCTCGGGATCTGATCGACCTGAACAACTGGCTGAGCGCCGCTGCCCCCGGGATCGAGGCTCTGGCCAACGAGGAAGAAACGCTGGACGATCCTACCCAGTAACCGCAAAGGCGGGTGAATCGGTTCACCCGCCTTTGCGGCCAGCCAGGCCTCAGACTCGTTCAATGATCCCGTCGACCACCTTATCCAGGGCTCCCCGGTTTTTATTGACCACCTCCAGGGCCCGGCGGCCGATGGCCTGGCGTTCTTCGTCATCACCGAACAGCAATGACACGTGAGTCGCCAGCTCATCCGCATCGGCGACCAGCTTGACCCCCTTGTCATCCAGCAGCCGCTGGTAGATGGTTTCAAAATTGAAGATGTAGGACCCTGAAAACACAGGAATACCCCAGCCAGCAGGCTCCAGGGGATTATGCCCGCCGCGCTCAATCAACGATCCACCGACAAAGGCCAGATCACTGGCGCCATACAACATCATCAACTCGCCCATGGTATCCCCGAGATAGACCCGCGCCTTGCTGGGATCGTCCCCCAGTGACCGGCGGGCGAGCGTGAGCCCCTTCCGGACAGCTTTTTCGGCCACCGACTCAAAGCGATCCGGGTGCCTCGGAACCAGAATCAGCAGGGCGTCTGGATGTTTTTCCAATACCCTGAGATGTGCCAGCAACAGCTGCTCATCCTCGCCGCCATGGGTGCTACCGGCAATCCAGACCGGCCGGCCGGCCAGGCTCTGCCTGAGGGCAATGGACGCTGCCCGCACCTCATCCGGAATATCAACATCGAACTTGACGCTCCCCGTGACGGCCACCTTCGATGGCGAAACACCGATTCTCCGGAACCGGTCGGCATCCTTCTCTGCCTGGGCGGCGACCCAGCTGATGCTTTGCATGATAGGTGCCACAAGGCCCCGGATGCGCTCATACCCGCGCGCAGAGCGCTCGGAGAGGCGGGCGTTGATCAGAAACACCGGAACCCGACGAGCCCGGCACTGACGAATCATGTTCGGCCAGATTTCAGTTTCCATAATAACCAGTATCCGGGGCTTGACCCGGTCCAGAAACCGCCGGATGGCACCCGGCGTATCATAGGGCGCGTAGGCATACTGCACCTGATCACCAAACATCTTGCGTGCCTGGGCCAGCCCGGTATCGGTCATGGCGGTCATCAGGATGGTGATGTCGGGGTTCCGTGCCAACAGGCGCCGGACCATCGGGGCTGCGGCAATGGTTTCGCCCACCGAGACCGCGTGCACCCAGACCACGGATCCGGAGGCCGCCGGCACCAGCCCGAGGCGCTGGTGCCAGTTTCGTCGCAGCTCCGGCGCGCGCCGGCCGTGCCACCACAGACGCAGCAGAATAAACGGCAGAAGCAGCCTTATCAGCTGGGAATAGATAAATTGCAGCACACAGGACTCCGGGCAAAACAGTGCGCTATCATAGCGCAAAACCCATTGATTTGCTTCCGATTGATCGGCCACCCGGTGGGGTCAGGACGATCAGGACACGGCCTGGCAGGAACCGCTTTACGTGAACAGGAAATACCGCAAACTACCGCGAAACACCAACTACTCCGCATACCTTCATCCCCGGTGGTGGCCTACCTGGCTGGGCATCGTGGTGATGTGGTCTGTTTCCCGGCTGCCGATCCGCGTCCAGTGGTGGCTTGGCAAGGTCGCCGGACTGCTGGCACTCCGCCTCGCGCGCAGCCGCCGCCACATTGCCGAGGTTAACATCCGGCTGTGCTTTCCGGAGCTCACCACTGCCCAGCAGTCCGCCCTTGTGCGCAAAGCCTTTATCGCCAATGGCATCGGCTTGCTGGAGCTGGGCATTGCCTGGTTCCGCAACCCGGCCAGGCTGACGGGCATTACCCGGGTTCATGGCCTGGAGCATTTTGAAAAGGCCCTGTCCGAAGGCAGGGGCATTCTGCTGCTCGGCGGCCACTACAGCACGTTGGATCTGGGTGGCAGCCTGGTAACGGAATTCATCGAGGCCGACGTGATGCAGCGCGATCACAATAACCCGCTGATGAACGCCGTTATGACCCGCGCCCGTGAGCGCCGGTATGGCCAGGCTCTGAGCGCCAGGGACCTTCGGGGCCTGTTCCGCAGCCTGAAGAAAAACCGCGCGGTTTGGTACGCCACGGACCAGGATTACGGTCGCAAGGACATCGTATTCGCGCCATTTTTTGGTGTCCCTGCCGGCACGATTACCGCAACCTCACGCATTGCCGAACGCAGTGGGTGCAAGGTAGTGCCTTTCAGTCACTTCCGCCGGGAAGACGGCCCCGGGTACGACATCTATTTCCACCCGGCTCTGGAGGACTTTCCCAGCGGGGATGACCTCCAGGATGCAACATTGATCAACCAGACTATCGAAAGAGAAGTCCGGCGCGCACCGGATCAGTACCTGTGGATGCACCGGCGCTTCAAGACTCGTCCGGACCCGGACGATCCCGGCTTTTATGGCCGCCGCTGAACCCTATAACCCCGGGGCAACAAGGAGGTGGGCATTCAGTGCCTGACAACCATGCCGAAGCCCAGTGAACAGGACTCAGCCGCACCGGTGGTGTGGCTTCTGACCGACAACAAACCGGGCCACCGGAACCAGCTGAAAGGTCTTGGTAATCGACTTCGCGTGCTCGCCGGAGCAAGCCTGTACTGGGTCGACGCCTCCGCAATAAAGGTCCCGATCTGGCGAACCCTGCTGGCCATTGCGCCACGCATGGAACCGGCACTGCCCCACCCCGATCTTGTGATCGCAGCCGGGTCCGGCACGCACCGGCTATTACTTTCCCTGCGGAAACTCAGGGGAACCAGAACACTGGTCATCATGAAGCCCGGCTTCCCGCTATCACTGGTCAGCGGTGCCCTGATTCCAGCCCATGACCGTGTCCAGCCCGATTCCCGGATATTCATTACCGAGGGTGTTGTGAATACCATAACGCCTCTGGCAAAAATCACCGGAAAGCGGGAAGCGCTTTTGCTGGTTGGCGGACCTTCACCTCATTTTGACTGGGAGGATGATGTCATCCTCGGGCAGGTGTCTCATCTGATCGGGCAATATCCGGACTGGCGATGGACCATCAGCAGTTCCCGGCGAACCCCGGAAGCACTTCAGGACCGACTCGATGAACTCGCCGGGCTGCGGACTACCGTCGTTCACCCGCAGCAGACTCATGCGGACTGGCTCAACCATCAGCTTTCTGCCTCACGGGCAGTCTGGGTGACACCGGACAGTATGTCGATGGTGTGCGAAGCGGCAACTTCGGGTGTTCCGACCGGGATCTTCGAGTTATCGGCCAGGCCCGGCAGCCGGGTGGCCGGGGGCGTAGACCGGCTGGTCCGGGAGGGTTACATTGGCCAGTGGCGCGACCATGCCAGCGTTATGGCCGGCAATGTCAGCCATGATCACGCCCTCTGGGAAGCCAATCGTGCCGCCCGCTGGGTACTGGAACAGGGACTTCTGCCACAGAATCACAAAGCCAACCAACGCCAGCTCAAGGGGACCAAGCGTTGAAAATTCTCCAGGCACTGCCGGCGCTTTACAGCGGTGGAGTGGAAAGAGGAACCGTGGAGTTCGCCGCGGACCTCGTCAAACGTGGCCATGAATCGTTTGTGGTCTCAAAAGGCGGCCCCATGGCCGAGCAGCTCCGCGGCCAGGGCTCGAAACACATATTCATGCCCATACACCGGAAGACCCCAGCGTCTTTCGGGCAGATTCTGCCCATGCGAAAACTGCTGCTGGCGTTGAAACCGGATATTGTGCATGTCCGCTCCCGCATGCCGGCCTGGATCATTTTTCTGGCCCTGAAAAGCATTCCGGCCCACAAGCGCCCCGCGGTTGTGTCCACCTTTCATGGCATGTACTCGGTCAATCCCTACAGCGCCATCATGACCCGTGCTGACCACATAATCGCCGTTTCCCGGTGCGTGCAGGACTATGTTCTGAATAACTATCCCGTGCCGGAAGAAAAACTGACGGTCATCCAGCGAGGTGTGGATGTGGATGCCTTCCGCCAGCGGGAGCTCACTTCACAATGGCTGGACCGCTGGTTCCGGCAATACCCCCAGCTAGTCGACCAGAAAATCATCATGATGCCCGGTCGCATCTCACGCTGGAAAGGCCAGCTGGATTTCCTGACCATGATGGCACAGCTGGTGCGTGAACGGCCGGATTGCCATGGCATCATCGTGGGCGGCGCCGAACCCGGCAAGGAGCATTTCCTGGAAGAGCTGGAGAAAGAACGCGCCCGTCTGGACCTGGCCGACAAGGTCAGCTTCCTTGGCCAGCGCAATGACATGACCAACCTGTATCTGCTTGCGGATGTGGTCTGCCACATGAGCACCAAACCCGAGCCCTTTGGCAGGACAGTGACCGAGGCTCTGGCTTCCGGAACGCCCGTCGTCGCCTATAACCGGGGCGGCGCAGCGGAAACCTTGCAAGCCTGCTTCAGGGAAGGACTGGTGCCACCGGACAATATCGGGGACTTCGCCCAGACCGTATCCCGGCTTTTGGATTCCGAACCGCCGGCGATCGAGATTCCCTACCGGTTCCGTCTTGAGGCGCAAACAGAGGCGACGTTGCAGGTTTACGAGAAAATACTAAAGCAGCCCGCCTACCGAACATGAATCCGTCCAGACGATTAACCATCGCATTTCTCCTCGCAACGCCCGGCACAACCTGGGGCGGCATGGAGCAACACACGGCCGATCTGGCGGGAGCTCTGGCCGACCGCGGCCACAGGGTCCATGTCCTTGGCCACCGGGCTTACCGTGACAAATTTCCGGCCAATGTCGGATTTCATCCGCTACCCGTCCATCTGGGGCGCCGTAACCTGTGGCTGCAACTGGCCCTTCGCCGATGCCTGCGCCGGCTGTCGCCGGATATTCTTCACGCCCAGGGCAACAAGGCCGCGCAACTTGCCGGCAAAACCGGAAAACTGGCACGCGTGCGGGTGGGCACGGTTCATGGCACCAAATCCAGCCACAAGGCCTTTGATCGTCTTGACCGGGTTATTGCGGTCAGCCCACAGATTTTCAGGGCTCTGCAGCACCCCCAAAAGCACCTGATCTACAACGGTATCGACATCACCAGGCAACTGAAGAATCGGGACGACGGACCAGCCCTGCCAAAAGGCAATATCAATGTCATTGCCGTCGGGCGACTGGAGCCCGTAAAAGGCTTTGACGTCCTCATCCGGGCCTGGTCGATGCTAGGCAAGTCTGCAGAAGGCTGCCAACTGACCATTTTTGGTGAGGGCAGCGAGCGGAAGCCGCTTGAAGGCCTCATCCGCCAATCAGGACTGGAACAACAGATCGCCCTGGCGGGGTTCCGCCAAAACCTGGCACCGGTTTACAGGCAGGCACAACTGGCGGTAATCAGCTCGGAACGGGAGGGTTTTCCCTATGTGCTGGTAGAGTCGCTGCTGCATGGCTGTCCGGTTGTGTCAACGCCGGTATCCGGGCCCCGGGATATTCTTCCCGCCACAGCTCTCAGTCCGGGGCACAGCGATCAGGATCTCGCGGACCTGCTATCCAGATCGTTAGCCGACCTGGATGCCCTGAACCAGGCTGAACAACCGGCAATGGCCTTTGCCCGGGAAACGCTGACCCTGGAGGCCATGGTGGCTCAGACCGAAACCCTGTACCTCTCGGCAACGGCCAGGCATTCCGGAAGCTGAGAAAACGTCAGGGCTGCTTCTGCCTACCACCTTTCTCAAGGGCCGCCAGCATCTGCAATTCCCTGGCCTTGGCCAGCCGCATGAAATTCCGGTTGGCGGCCGTGATTGCCACGCTAAGGCCAAACCAGCCATTCAGTATTTGCCGGTGTACCAGGTAATATTTCAGAAACTTCAAAGGGAACTCGGCAAAAAGCCGGGGGCTCGAAATCTTCCTTCCCTTTTCTGCCAGAAAGCGGGCCTGCTCTGTCGACAACTGACAGTACTTGCGCTCCATCTGCTCCAGCGAAATCAGGGTGCGATGCAGGACATCGCCTTTCAGATCCAGTACGCGACCATGTTTTACCTGTGGCCGGTCATTGTTGCTGTCTTTTTCCGCCTCGATAACGGCTTTGTTTCGGTTGTAGAGCCTCAGGATCTTTTTTGATTTGTCGTGCCGGAATGGATGCCTGGGGTCCGGCTGGGAGAGTACCCAGCGCATTCTGAAGCCCGCGATGTCAGCATCCACAGGCTTTGAAAACAAGCCCTTGATATTGATCACCAGCTCGCCAGAAAGCACTTCATCCGCATCCAGGTCCAGCACCCAGTCGTTCCGGCACAAACTGGCGGCAAAGGCCTTCTGGCAGGCAAATCCCTGCCAGTCATTGTGAACAAACCGGGCGCCGGCGGCTTCTGCAATTTCACGGGTTCGGTCAGTACTCCCGGAATCGACTACGATGATCTCATCCACCCAGCCGGCAACCTTTGCCAGCGACTCCGGCAGCCGCAGTTCTTCGTCCTGGGTGATGTAATAAACGGATAACGGTAGCTTCATCACAATTCCTGGTGGCTTGGTAATCAGTTTACGGTTTGGTCAGAACAATATCATGGATGCCTTATGGTAAGATGACGCGCCTGATTTTGATGTTTTTTCACGACATTCTCCAACTCAAGCCCGGAGTGTACAGATGATTCACCCCGTCATTATGGCTGGCGGCACCGGCTCACGGCTCTGGCCGATGTCCCGGCAGCTGAACCCGAAACAGTTCCTGAAACTGGCCAACGGCCCCCTGTCGATGCTGCAGGCCACCGTGGCGCGGCTTGAGGGCATGGACGCAGCGAACCCGCTTCTGATCTGCAACGAAGAGCACCGGTTTCTGGCGGCAGAACAGATGCGCCAATCCGGCCACGAAGATACCCGCATTATTCTTGAGCCGTGCGGACGCAATACCGCCCCGGCTATTGCACTGGCCGCCCTCCAGTTGTCTGAATCCGTGGAAAACGGCGCCGATGATCCCCTGATGCTGGTACTGGCGGCTGATCATCTGATCAAGGACGTCACAGCCTTTCAGGAGGGCGTCAAAAAGGCCATCCCCCTGGCCCGGGAAGGTAAACTGGTTACCTTCGGCATTGTCCCCCACCATCCGGAAACCGGTTATGGCTACATACACCGAGGCACCGAACTGGGCCCGGACAGCTATGCGGTTGACAAATTTGTCGAAAAACCGGACCAGGCAACCGCGAACAGCTACCTCGATTCCGGAGAATACCTCTGGAACAGCGGCATGTTCCTGTTCGGTGCCCGCCGGTATCTTGAAGAACTCGAAGCATACCGTCCCGATATCCTCACCGCCTGCCGCGCCGCCATCGCCGATACTGCCGATGACCTGCACTTTACCCGGGTCAATGCCCAGCGCTTTGCCGAATGCCCCTCCGAATCCGTTGACTACGCGGTGATGGAGAAGACCGGCAAGGCCGCCGTGGTTGCCCTGGATGCCGGCTGGAGCGATATCGGCTCCTGGTCGGCGCTTTGGGCCGTCAGCGACAAAGACCCGAACGGCAACAGTCTGACCGGGGATGTGATTACCCACCAAACGTCCAACACCCTCGTGCGCGCAGACAGCCGTCTGGTGGCGACCGTTGGCGTGGACAACCTGGTTGTCATTGAAACCAAGGACGCGCTGCTGGTGGCCCACAAGGACAGCGTTCAGGACGTGAAAACGGTCGTTGAGCAGATAAAAAATGATGGCCGACACGAACACATGAACCATCGGGAAGTCTACCGGCCCTGGGGGGTTTATGACTCCATCGATAACGGTGCCCGGTATCAGGTCAAACGGATTACGGTGAAACCCGGAGCCAAACTGTCGGTGCAAATGCATCACCATCGCGCCGAACACTGGATTGTGGTCAGCGGTACAGCCCGCGTCACCAATGGCGAAAAAACCTATCTGGTCACGGAAAATCAGTCTACCTTCATCCCCGTTGGGCAAGTACATTCCCTTGAAAATCCTGGGGTCATCGATCTGGAGCTGATTGAGGTGCAGTCTGGCTCCTATCTGGGCGAAGATGACATCGTAAGGTACGAGGACCGGTACGGCCGAAAATGAGCAAGTTCAAGTATTTCGTAATCGCCGGTCTGCTCAGGATTGCCGGCTGGTTTTCTCTTGCCGGCGCCCAGCGGGCTGGCCGATTCGTTGGCTACCTGGTGTGGAGGCTGCCAACCCAGTCACGCCAGGTGACCGACATCAACCTCTCGATCTGCCTGCCCGAGTTCTCCGGGCCCGAGCGCGCAGCCATGTCAAAAGCATCCCTGGCCCAGACCGGCATGACCATGCTGGAAGTTCCTCTGATGTGGGAATGGCCGGTGGAGAAATGCCTTGGCCTGATCCGGGAAACCGAGGGCCTGGAACTGATTGACCAGGCCATGGCCGGCAACAGGGGGCTGATCCTGCTCGCACCGCATCTTGGCAACTGGGAACTGGCAGGCCTGTTCTTCTCCTCGCGCTACAAGATGGCGGCACTTTACAGCCCCCCGAACATGCCCGAGTTCGAGGACTACATGATCAAGGTTCGCGGACGGCTTGGCTCCGAACTGGTCCGGGGCGACCGGCGCGGCCTGGCCCGACTGGCCTCCATCCTGCGGGAAGGTGGCGTTGCCGGCATCCTGCCAGACCAGTCACCCCGGGGCAAAGGCAATGCCTTTGCGCCCTTCTTTGGTATGGAAGTGAAGACCATGACCCTCGTCTCCAGGCTCATTCAACGGACCGGAGCCAATGTTCTGATCACCTACGCCGAACGTCTGCCCGATGCTGAGGGCTTTCGCATCGTGGTCCGGGAAACCGGGCCTGGCCTCGGTGACAGTGATCCGGTTGTCGCGACGACCGCCATGAATCACGCCATTGAACAGTGCGTCCGGGAAATTCCTGAACAGTATCAATGGGAGTACAAACGGATGCGTCATCGGCCACCGGGAGAGATCAACCCCTACAACCCGGATCGCGTATGCTAAGCCCGAGACTGTCGTTCCATGCACTGCTGATGATCGGGCTGGGGGGCGCACTCCTGTCGTCAAGCATTCTGGCCGGCGCCACCCTCTTGCTTGCTATCGCCGGGATTGCGCTCAGTGTTCGGAAATCGCCAGACAAAACTGGCTGGGACAAGCCCAAAGAGCTTCGACTGCTGCATTTCGCGTTCTGGTTCTTTGTTTTGGTAAGCTTTCTCTCGTGGGCCCTGGAAGGCTTCGATTATGAGGGCGGCAAAACATTTGGCACACACGCCCGGTTTATTCTGTTCTGGCCCTTGATCGTGGCCATGAGCTATGCCCGGATTGGAGCCCGAACCACATTTGTCGCCATCGGCCTGATAGCGGTGTCCATCATCGGGGTTTTCCTGGTCACCGTCGCCGCCCGGCAGGGTACCTTTGAACAGGTCCTGAATTCTCGCTTCGGCGGCGGCATCAACCCCATCAGCTTTGGCAATCTCGCCCTCCTCGGTGGTATGCTGACGATTGTTGCCGCCCTATTCTTCACCCGCGACAACCGCAGGGGCGTAGCAACGCTGCTCTTCCTGGCCGGAACAGCTGCCATCGTGATTTCCATGCTTTCGGAAACCCGCAGTAACCTGGTAGCACTACCGTTTCTCCTGGCCGCGCTTATCCCGCTCTTTGGTAAACGCCTGCGCATCGCCGGCCTGGTCGCAATTCCCCTGCTCGTCACCGGCGCAATCGTAATCAGTGACCGCATGTCCCACTCACTGGAAGGCCTGCTTCATGATGGGGGGCTGGATACAGGGATGGAGATACGCCTGGAAGTCTGGGCGCAAGCCTGGAACATGTTCCGGGAAAGCCCCTGGACCGGGGCCGGCCTGGGCGGCTTCACCCATCGGATTGAATCGGAGGTTGAGGCCGGGAATCTGCCAAAGCACTTTATCGACTGCTGTACCGGCCACGCCCATAATGATTTGCTGAATGTTGCTGCAACCAGCGGCATCCCGGGCATCCTCAGCTGGGCGCTGCTCATTTTCATCCCACTCGCCATTTTTGCGCGCCACCTGTTCAGCCGTCATATTCCTACCGCGCACCTGGCAACGGCCGGCACCATGGTCTGTGCCGGATACTTTTTCTTCGGACTGACCGAAGCCACCTTCAACCGGAGCCTGTTTGTGACCTTCTACCTGCTCGCGGTTGCCTCCCTGGCCTCTGCAATGTTTACGGAACTGAGTGGGTCCTACGTTCGCAACAGGGCTCGAAAGGTCTCTGCGACGGTCATCACTAAAAACGAAGAAGACCATATTGCCGACTGCCTGACATCGGCACGACTGGTTGCCGACGAGATTATTGTCCTGGATAGCGGCAGCACCGACAGAACCGTAGAGATTGCCAGGGGATTGGCCGATGTCGTGGAAGTGACAGACTGGCCGGGGTTCGGGGTCCAGAAACAGCGAGCACTCGAGAAAGCCACGGGTGAATGGGTATTGTCTCTGGATGCGGATGAACGCATCACACCGGAGCTTGCCAGGGAAATCAACCACCACTTGGCAGACCCGGATGCAGATGCTTACAAGCTCCCCTGGGCGGTCACCATCTATGGCAGCCGCCTTGATTTCGGGCGCAGTGGCCGGGCCCCCCTGAGACTGTTTCGCCGACAAGGTGTGAGCTTCTCCGACGCGCTGGTCCACGAGCGGATACTGATTCCAGCCGGCCGGAAGATTAAAACCCTCCGTGGTCGCCTGACCCATTACACCCACCGGGATTTCGGGCACTCCCTGGAGAAGAGTGCCAAATATGCCTGGCTAGGCGCGATGGAAAAGCATCGGAGGGGCAAGAAAACCCGGACCATGATCTACCCGACGCTAAGAGGGCTAATGACTTTTGTACAGGTTTATTTTATCCGGTTCGGTTTTCTGGACGGTGCTGTGGGTTATCTTACCGCTGTGACGTACGCTCAGGTTACCTTTAATAAGTATGCGGGACTGTGGACACTCGACAGATCTCAATCTGACACCTTCCATGAGTAACATCACATTTTATCTCAGGTGCCATCTTGTTGTTTTGATATTAACGACTCCTCTTGAACTACATCTTGGGTGCTTCGTTGAAAACTAATATTGAGTCTGTTTTAAAGGGACGAACTTTCTCACTGGTGATGTTCACCTGTGTAGTCGGATTTGTTTTATTCAAGCGTTTCTATCGGGATTTGGGCGATATCTTTATCTTCCTGGTGGTGCTCGGAACCATTGCATCTGCATGCTACAATTTTCGACTTGTAAAGAAAGACCCTATATTCATTGCATTCATTCTATCACTAATCGTCCCTGTAATAAGCTGGATCAACAGCACGGTTCAAATACCTGAGCTTGCCAAAGACTCTCCATCCCCCTTCTTGTTTTATGACTTCTTTTTCTTCTGGTTTATCGCGTACTGGACTAATGGAAAGAACGAACGAATCGCGGCCATCCTTCTTGCCTATTGCCTGAGTGTCTTGGGAATCTACATTACTCATTCGCCTGATTTTACAGGGGAAATTGTACGCGGCCTTCGCGGTTCGCGTATTGATTTTGATGTTGTGAATGCTCAGTACACGTCACTTTTCGCGGGTTTTGGGCTGATTTCGGCCGCGTTTCTTTTTGTTATTAAGCTCAACCTCTCTCTCAGGCTTGAAGTTCTTAAAAAGCTCGGTGCAGCGACATTTCTGGTATTCTTTATACTTGTTATTCTGATAACCCAGTCAAGACAGGTGTGGCTTGCTTTGGTCGCATGCTTTTTATTTGCCCCATTGGCACACAAATTAATATCTCATTCACGAGTATCAATACGTGCCACTGTCCTAACCTATTCTGCGCTTGCATTAATTATTGCCGCAGTCTCAAGTATCGATATTGTTGAGCAGCGGATAACAACGGAAAAATCCACCATAACGAAAATTGTAAACCTTGACCTGGAGTCTGTTCCCGACTCCGGCAGCATTGGTTTGCGAATTCACCTCTGGCTGGAGGCATGGGAGTGGATCAAGAAGCGCCCCATTCTGGGAAGCGGGGAAGATGCCAGGGAGTTAGTCATAACCGAATCCGAAAAGCTGCCGAAGCTCGTTCGGGATAACTTTACTCATTTGCACAACTCGCATTTAGAAACCCTCGTTAGCTTTGGGCTCCTGGGGGCCACTATCATTTATTTCGTGATCGTCTGGCCTCCCGTTTATACCACTATGGCATCTCCTCACTCAGTTCAAAAAACCTGGAAAGCATTTTCACTCATTGTCGTTATTTTCTGGCTGACCGTGAATTTCTTCGAGTCCTACTTCTACTCAGCAGACGGCATATTCATCTTTTCGGTTTTCTATGGGGTCGTGTACAGCTTCAGGTTTCCGACACCTGTAGCGAAGGGGGATCAGCCTCGTGAAAACCCTCGGAAAAAATATTTCTGCCAAACGTAAAGCTTTCCCCACACGCCAAGGTGCTTGGCTTTAACGAAGACCATTCCTCGAGAATCTTTCCAGCTGTGCTGGAACCAATGAACGAGATAGCTTTCGTCCGGGCACTCAAAGTGTAATGGTTCTTGCTGATAAGGAAAAAAGTATTCTGCAGGCAGCAGCTTGCAGCTCTCAACTTCGAGAAGTTTTCTATCCTTTATCAGGTGTGTTGCGATTTGCGGCCCGATATATAGCGGTGACCTCCATATTTCGTCTTCATAGAACCGGATTAACTCAGCCAGGATTCTTGAGTCAGGTTCTGCATAGATTGCTGCCGTGCCTAAATAGTCCCCTGTTTCGTAACCAATGACAAACTTTGCACCCGAAAACAGTGGGAAAGGATCCTTTCGGATCGTTACGTCTGTATCGAGATAAAGCCCTCCCTCTTCCTGAAGGATTTTCAAACGAAGGTAATCCGAAACGAAGGCGTAGAGCCCTCGCTCGTAACATTCCTTGGCGAACGAGCAAGAGTCAATCCAATTCTGGACCCGATCATCCGAGTCGCTCCACAAGCAGTAATCGAACCCCATTTTCTTCCAGTCATCGAGGCAGGCGTGCGGCAAAGGTGGCATTTTATCGCCCAGCCAAATAGCATGAATCAAGTTAGGTATCATTAGCCCTCCTCGATCTGTACTTGCTGCCCAAGCAAAGATTATAGAAAAAGCGTCGCACCCTTTCACTCAACATAAACAGTTCTCTATTCAGCCGCATAGACAAAGGTCGGCGGCCGGTTTTTTGCTCATACCCAATAATGGACTCAAAACCGAAGTCATGGGATACAAAGCCTGGGCTGATCCCCAAACACACCACATCGTTCTGCCAATATCGGTCCATGTAGATGTCCACGGGTAAAAAGATAGGATCGGCGGAAACAAGGAATTTCCGGGCGGCGGCTGGCGTCAGATAATACCCCATAGTGCTCATGGGCCCCTTGGTATATCTCAGGATATTGAACGGGCCAACCTCGCCTAGTTTATATTTTTTATGGTTCCGAGTTTTATTGTCGAAAAGCCTCAGGCACTCGAAAGAGGGTGGCAAGGCAGGAAGAGCCTGAAGAAACAACCGGAAGCCCGCGGTGTCAAACACAACGTCATCTTCAAGGACCACATACTTCTTTTGATCTTTGATGCATCTGTTCCAGATATTGTAATGGCTCGCAAAGCATCCGAGCTGCCCCGGCGTCATCGGCTGCCCTTTGGCTCGCAGCCGTTTCGACTCATCGTACATGCTCAACGACGGGTCATTGTCTTTCCGTCCGTCAACACCCCAGAAGAACTCAAAGCCGATCCCTGCTTCATCCAGGGACCTTTTTATTCTGGTCTGTCTATCTGAGGATTGAGGTAAAGTTAACACCACCACTTTTACATCAGGATTCGCTAAAAAACTGGCCATTTAAAATCCGTATCCGAATCATTTTTGAGGCCGACACCGGCTTCGCCATCGCTTGGAACTTACCACAGCATCGCAGTCAGCGCTCAGTACACACAAAAACCTAAACATGCGGAGCTGAGGCTCGAAGCTCGCGACGCAATCGTCGCCTAACCTTGAACTTTCTCAGCAGATTCAGCGGCTTTTTTCGCAACCCGGCCTGTTTAACGGTCACGAAGTCGTCTACTGCATTCAGTACTCGCTCGCTGGAGCGGCCGTCCCGAAAGCTGTGAAGATCCGAGCACAGAGCCCGAGTCGCATTCATCAGATCCTTCGGATACTGCAATGCTTTTTCAAGAGCGGGTTCTACCTCTTCCACTTTGTCTACATCAATCAGATAGGGGCCTGGCATTTTCGTCCTGTAGGTGACCACTGGCCGATCCAGAAACATGAACTCGAACATGATTGAGGAGGTATCACACAGCATGACGTCCGCTGCAGGCAGAATTGGGAGCAGATCTTCATCACTCTCGACAAAACGCAGATTCTCGCCAGCCAGATTCCGGTACTGTTCGACCACACCGGCATCCATTTTGGGATGAAGGGTTACAATGAACCTCCAGCGACCACTTTGGGAAAGCTCGCCAATTTTTTCCACCAGGTCCGGCGCGGAAGTTACGGAACGGCTAAATGTTGATGCATAGAACACCACCGGCAACTCAGCTTCCGAACGCGGCCGTTTATCCCGAACCGGCTGGGATAACAACGGATCAAGCTTGGGCCACCCCGTATGGGCGACTGCAAAATGCCGGTGCTGCTCAGCCAGTTCCCGGAACTTAGCCGTATCCTTCATCGCGTGGGTACAGTATAGATCGAACCAGCCCCGGATCCGGTAATGATCACTGTCCTCTTCGCTGCTGTGGCCACGCTTGTTTCGTGCCATACCATGAAACACTTCAACCTTGATACCCGGAAAGAAATAAGGCACCCAGTCCCCGGGCACAAAGGTGGCATCAGCCTTGTAGTCCATCACCTCTTTAACGGTCGCGAGGCGACGCTCATCGGGCAGAAGGGGCGCTGTTGAGCAGCCGGCGACAAACCACGCTGCCTCATCGCCCCGCCGGCGAATTTCAGCCTGAAGCGGGCGAAGGATTGAATAGGAATAGGGTTGATTGACAAAAAAAAGATACCGGCGCATTCAGCCCCTGCCCGTCAGTGCTTTGTATAGCTCACCCGTCTCTCTGACGGTTTGTGAGGTGTGGAAATTCCGACCGATCCTTTCCCTCGCGGCTTGCCCAAGCCTCGACGCCAGTTCCCTGTCACGATATAGCCGGGCAATGGCGGCCGACAATTCTCCGGAATTGCTGGGGCCAACCACCAGGCCACTGGCCCCGTCTTCAACCAGTTCCGGCATGCCACCTACATTGGTCACGACAGGCGCCACCCCATAGGCCATGGCTTCGATAACGGCCCTGGGCAGCCCCTCGCGCTCTTTTGATGGCAGGACAAACACATTGCTGGCAGCGGCAATGGCAGGCGCATCAGTTCGGAACCCGGTAAAATGAATGCGCTCCGGATGAGAAGACCCGGCTGCCAGGGCCTGAAGTTCATCATTGTTGATCACATCCCCAACCAGCAGCAGGTGGACATCGACATCGGCCGGAAGCTCATCCATGGCATTGATCAGGACATCAAACCCCTTTCGGGGGCTGTTCCGCCCGGTACAACAAACCACGAAGGCATCGTCTGGCACGCCAAACTGCGTCAGGTCTGCCGGTGTAGCCTGGTACCACTCCAGGTCATGGCCTTTATAGATTCGCTGGAGCTTTGTGTCCGGAATGCGCATCCAGAGAAAACGCAGACTCGCCAGATAATCCCTGATCGCATCGGCAACACATACAATCCTGCTGACCCGCGGATGCAAAAAGGTAATCCAGGACTCCGGGTTAAGGAAGCTGATGTTTCCGATTACCCCACGGTAGGCCACCACCTTGATATCCGTTCCCCGGGAAGCACGAAGCCCGCAGGCCAGCGCCCTCGGGTTGTAGGCGTGAATCACCTCATAATGCTTCTTGGAAAGCTGATCACGGATGGCAGACACCCCATCCTTGTCAAACCGGCTTTTCAAGGCCATGGGCTGGGCAACCATCCCTTCGTCCAGCAGGCGTTGATAGTTCCGGCCCTTGGGGTTGCACATAACGTCGAGATCAAAGCCGGCGTTCTTCAGACCGATAAAAAGTTCAGTCTCCGGACGATCACATGCATCGGTGAGACATAGGATTGACGGTAGCAATTCGCCCTGCTGTGGACTGGTCAAGTGGCCATTCCCCTGTTGTATCCGTTCAAAAATGAATTCCAGACCTGCTCCCGGGCCTGCGCACCGGCGACCTTTACCAGTGACCGGGAAAACCGCTCAAGGTTGGCCGCTTTCCAGCGGGCCCGGGTACCATTCCTCATGAGCCGACCTTTGTCGAAATCGATAAGAAAATACTCTCCGCGCCGGACAAGCACATTGAAACAGTTGAGATCCGCATGCATGACGCCGGCATCGTGAAACCGGCGAATGGTTGTCCCGAGCGATTCCCAGGCCTGACTGTCCAGCCTCAGAATCCACTCTGCCAGAGGCACGGTATCCTCAAGCCGCTCGATCATGATGGCAGCCCGGTATTGTACCGGTGAAAGCTTTCGGTACCAGGCCGCGACAGGGCGAGGTACCGGAAGCCCCAGTGTCACCAGCTTGTTCAGCAGACGGAACTCGGCAAAAGAGCGCACGTCAGATTCACGCACATAAGCGTAGGCATGTTGCGCTACCCTGGCCATCAATCCGCCGCGGCGATACTCCCGTAGAACCAGCCTGTCATCTCCGGCCCTCACAAACCAGGCGCCGCCACGGCCTCCGCTGCTCACTGGCCGGGCGTTATCGCCCCAATAGTCGGCATTGAACCAGTCGGCAGTAACCCTGCCCCGGTAATCGGGATGAACCAGCATTGCAGAGCCTTGTTCCCGACTACAGATTTCAGACTCCACCATGCTGGGCACCCGCGGTCACCGAAACAATCCAAGAGGATGGACCGCACCCGCACGCGCCGGGACGGACACGTTCGAGTACGATAGAATGGCCGCCAGTTTACCAATGATTGCCGACAAAGCTCTACAGCCCCAGGCCACAACCTGAACCGGATCAAAACCTGATGAATTCCATCTGCATTCTTCGCCTGTCCGCCATCGGCGACGTGACCCACGTGATTCCTGTTGTTCTGAGCCTCCAGGAGCAGCTTCCCAGCGTGAAGATCACCTGGGTCATCGGCAAGATCGAAGCAAAGCTGGTCGGCGATTTGCCCGGCGTTGAATTTATTGTTTTCGACAAAAAGGCCGGCCGCAGGGGCTACTCCGATCTTCGCAAGAAGATGCAGGGTCGAAAATTTGATGCACTGCTTCACATGCAGGTGGCTTTTCGCGCCAATCTGGCGGCGGCGTGCATTCCGGCAGGCGTTAAAGTCGGTTACGACAAGGCCCGAAGCAAGGATTTGCATGGCTTTTTCATCAATCGCCGGATCAAGCCTGCGCCACGACAACACGTTCGTGATTGCCTTGCCAGTTTCCTTGAGCCGCTGGGGCTGACGGCCGCACCACCGCGCTGGCAAATTCCGATAAGCGAGGATGACCATGGCTTTGCCAGGGCTCAGTTGGCAAATGACCGAAGGAACCTTGTCATCAGCCCCTGTGCCAGCCACACGCTGCGCAACTGGCCGGCCGAGCGCTATGCAAAGCTCGCTGACCATGCCATCCGGAAGCTCGGAATGAAGGTCATTCTGGTCGGTAGCCCCGCCCCATTTGAAGCCGAGTATTGCGCCGCCATTGAAGCGGCGATGGCAGAGAAGGCGCACAACATCTGCGGCAAGGACACCCTGAAGCAACTGGTCGCCCTGATGACCCACGCTGACCTGGTGGTGGCGCCTGATACCGGGCCGGCGCATATTGCCAGCGCCGTTGGCACGGATGTACTGGGACTGTATGCGGCAAGTAACCCTTATCGCTCGGGGCCCTACAATTCGCTGGAGTGGTGCATGAACCGCTATCCGCAAGCGCTGGAGACATTCACCGGGAAAACGGTCGAGCAGGCACGCTGGGGCGCCAAGGCAGAGTATGAAGGGGCTATGGAGCTGATCACGGTGGCGGATGCGACGGATATGCTGGATCGGTGGATTGAAGCTCACCCGGTGGCCAAAGCTGAAAATGGGGTCAGATGAAAGCGTTCATCTGACCCCTTGTTTCACTTGCGGGCGGTGTAGTCCTGGTAGGACTTTTCTTCCACGAAACGAGACCCCAGGGCGAGGTTGACGTCTTTCTTGATAGCCGCGCGCTTATCATTGGTGACGTACACCGCACGCGCCAGCTCAATGAATCTCGGCCCGAAGTCCCGGGCGGCTTCCTGGTCTCGGATGTCGTCTTCGATCACCCAAAGTTCTTCGTTAACAGCCTTCAGCTGCTTGCGCAGGCCGGCGATTTCGGACGCCTTGTCCTTTACCGCGTCATCCCAGGTGGCATTCAGTTCGCCCAGTTCAAGCCGAACATTCCTGAGCTTCGCCTCATCCTTGATGCGCTCGGACTTGATTTCGAGAATGGTGATCTTGTCCAGCACTTCGCCAAACGATACCGGCACCTTGATTACATCTGCCATTTGCTCGTCCCGCCAATGAATAGGGTTTACAAAAAAACAAAACCGCCGGGCTGAAACAGTCAGCGGCGGCTTGCGAACCTTCTGAAATCAGCCTTTAACGTGAGTCAGCCAGCGGCTGTGCTCGGCCAGCTTGCCCTTCACCGCATCAAAGTACATCGACTGGAGCTTCTCGGTTACCGGACCACGCTTGCCGGCGCCAATGATCCGGCCGTCCAGCTCACGGATCGGAAGCACTTCAGCAGCGGTGCCGGTAAAGAAAGCCTCGTCGGCGATGTAAACCTCATCACGGGTAATCCGGCGCTCTTTAACCGGAATATTCAGGTCCCGGGCAAAATCGAGGATCGTCGCACGGGTGATACCCTCAAGGCAGGAGGTCAGTTCCGGTGTATGCAGCACGCCGTCGCGCAGGATGAAGATATTCTCACCGGAGCCTTCGGCAACATAACCTTCGTTGTCCAGCAGCAGGGCTTCCTCGGCACCACCGGAGATGGCTTCGTTCAGCGCCAGCATCGAATTGATGTAGTTGCCGTTGGCTTTGGCCTTGCACATGGTGATGTTGACATGGTGGCGGGTGTAGGAAGAGGTGCGCACCTTGATCCCCATTTCTCTCGCCTCCGGAGACATGTAGGAGGGCCAGCTCCAGGCCGCAACCATCACGTGCACCTTGAGGTTATCGGCGCGCAGCCCCATACCTTCGGAACCGAGAAACGCCATCGGGCGCATATAGGCTTCATCCAGATTGTTTTCACGTACTGCCGCGCACTGGGCTGCGTTCAACTCATCTTTGCTGAACGGCATCTTCATGTTCAGGATGTGAGCGGAGCGGAACAGGCGGTCGGTATGTTCTTTCAGGCGGAAAATAGCCGGACCGTTCGCGGTGTTGTAGGCCCGCACACCTTCAAAACAGCCCAGGCCGTAATGCAGGGTGTGAGTCAGGACGTGGGTTTTGGCTTCGCGCCAGGGAACCATTTCACCATCCAGCCAGATAACGCCATCGCGATCAGCCATCGACATGCTTCGTTGCTCCTAAAAAAGCAGTTTTCGGGGAACCGGCATTCTAGCAGGAAATTCTGCCGGAATTGAATTTGCCTCAAGCATCAATCATCACTTTTTTCCACATCGCACGGATGTACTCACGCTCCTCCAGAAAGGCGTCACCTTCTATCTGGCTGTTGAGGTTCTGGAGCGCCCGACGGTGAATAGTGGAACGCAAGGCTATGAAGGTTTTCCGTAATTTTTCAGCGTCTTCAACGGTCATCACGCCGGCTCTGCCCAACTCTTCCATCTGACGGATGTTATCGGACCACTGGGTCAGCTCGGGATGCTCGGCACACCAGGCCAGCATCAGGTACTGGACCATGAACTCGATATCAATGATGCCGCCAGCATCATGCTTGATATGGAATACCTCGGCCTGCCGGCTCTCCGGTGTGCCCAGGCTGGCCCGCATTTTCTCTCGCATCTCGACCACATCCGCGCGAAGCTTGTCGCGATCCCTTTGCTGGCAGAGGATGTCGTGCCGGATAGATTCAAACGCTTCCAGGGTTTCCGTGCAGCCGGCGACGCCCCGGGCGCGGGCCAGGGCCTGGTGTTCCCAGGTCCAGGCATCTTCGCGCTGATATTTTTCGAAGGCTTGCAGTGTACTGACCAGCAGGCCGGAATTGCCGGAGGGCCGCAGGCGCATATCCACTTCGTAGAGTTGGCCGGACGGCGTCTGGGTATTGAGGATATGAACAATCCGCTGCCCCAGTCGGGTATAGAAAACCGCATTGTCTATCGGCTTCTCACCGTCGGTGGCCAGCTCTGGATCGGCGTTGTGCACGAAGACCAGGTCAAGATCGGAGGTATAACCCAGCTCGATCCCGCCGAGCTTGCCGTAACCGATGATCGCGAAATCCGTCTCGCAGGCCGAGCCATCGGCTTTTCCCGGGTAGCCGTGGCGGCTGACCAGATTGGCGAAGGCCACATCCACCACGTGGTCCAGGACCACCTCGGCGATCCAGGTCAGATAATCGCTGACTTTCATCAGCGGCAGTGTACCTTTCAGCTCGGAAGCTGCGACCCGCAGAATATGGGCCTTTTTGAAGTGGCGCAGGGATTCCATCTGCTCTTCAAGATCCTCAAAGGGAATCCGCAACATCTGCTGTCGAAGGTCGTCCTGCAGCTCTGCTTTTGCCGGAGGGTTGTAAAGGCTCTCGGCGTTAAGCAACTCATCCAGCAGCAATGGCGTTTCCGCCAGCTGGCGGGCGATCCAGGGGCTTTCACTGCACAGGCCGACCAACTGCGTGCGTGCGCCCGGGTTTTCGAGCAACAACACCATATAAGCAGTACGCCGCAAAATCGCCTCTACCAGCTGCAAGACCCGGGACAGGGTCTCCGAGGGGTTATCAACCCGGGTGAGCGCTTCCAGAAGAACGGGCATGAACTGATTAAGCCGTTTCCGGCCCTGGGTCTGCAGTGTCTGAACCGTGCGGTTTTCGCGTAGCTCGGCAAGCTCGGCAGAACTTGCCTCCGGATTCTCATAGCCCCGCGACTTCAGCCACTCGATGGCGGTGTTTCCATCCATTTCCGCCAGCCAGAGCTCGAACCAGCCTTCATCCAGAGATGCCGGGCCTTCCTCTTCGTTCTCTTCAGTGGCAATGATATTTGAGAAGTGGGTGGCAACGCGCTCCCGATGCTCCCTGAGCGCTTCCTCACAGGCTTTCCAGCGTTCAAACCCCATGATCATGGCAACACGGGCCCGGGACAAATCGTCCTCCGGCAAAAGCTGGGTCTGCTTGTCCTCCACGCCCTGAAGGGCATGCTCAAGGTTACGCAGGAACACGTAGGCGTCACGGAGCTCCCGGACCACCGTCGGCGGCAGTAATTCCAGGGCTTCGAGCTCCTGCAGAATCACCAGCAACTCCCGCTGCTGGAGCTCCCGGTCACGGCCGCCACGAATCAACTGAAACGCCTGGACCACAAACTCGATCTCACGGATACCGCCGCTGCCCAGCTTGATGTTATTTTCCAGCCCTTTGCGCCGCACTTCCCGGCTGATCATGGCCTTCATACTGCGCAGGGACTCAAAGGCACTGAAATCGATGTATTTGCGGTACACGAACGGCCGCAGGCTTTCCATCAGCACCTGCCCCGCCCGCTGATCCCCGGCCACCACCCGGGCCTTGACCATGGCGTAACGCTCCCAGTCGCGCCCCTGGTCCTGATAGTAGGTTTCCAGGGCAGCAAAACTCAGAGCCAGGGCGCCGCTCTGGCCATAGGGCCGCAGGCGCATATCCACGCGGAACACGAACCCGTCTGCCGTGATCTGGTCCAGGGCCTGTATCAGCCGCTGGCCCAGGCGGACGAAAAACTGCTGATTGTCGAGGGAGCGCGGCCCTCCCTGGGTCTCGCCCTTGCCCGGAAAGGCAAAGATCAGGTCAATATCCGACGACACGTTCAGCTCACGACCGCCCAGCTTCCCCATCCCGAGAACAACCATTTTCTGGTCTGCCTCTTCGCCCGTCACCGGGTCCGCTCCCCTGGGCGTGCCATACTGTTCACAGGAATCCCGGTAGAGCCAGTCCAGTGCGCCATCAATGCAGATCTCGGCGAAGGCGCTGGTGGCTGCCATGGTCTCGGCCAGATCAGCCCAGCGCATCAGGTCCCGCCAGATCATCCGGAACTGGGATTCCCGGCGGAACCGGCGCAAGGCGGAATGCAGCGCCGGCTCACCGTCCACTTCGTTCAGATACTCCTGCCATCGCCGGTCCAGATACTCAGGGGTTGTCGGCTCCGTCAGCAGCCTCGACTTGAGCAGGGTCTGCACCTGCTCAGGGTGCCGTTCAAGGGCCTGGCGCAGGAACGGACTCCGGGACAGCGCATCGGCCACCACAGCCTCGCTGATTTCGTCATCCGAAATCAGCCATCCCGGAACTCCGCCCGGAAACACCGAGTGCCAGCACGCGGCGACATCGTCGGCCAGCGGTTCCGGAAGGCTGTGCCATGGCTCGGACATAATGCAAACCCCTGTCTCTCTGTTATATTTCGAGTACTGTATAACGAACCCACCCGCAACTGAACAGGCCGAACCGACGGATGCAGAGAAACCGCCGCCCGCTAAACCCCGAGCATCAAGCAACACACCTCCCTATGGGGGGCTTGATCCGCCATCGGATGAAGCGCCTGTTCCTGATACTCGCCGGCCTGCTGGTGCTGCAGATCCTGGTTATCTGGACTGTCGAGGACCTGACCCTGTTTGAATCGGTCTGGATCACCATGACAACGATATCCACGGTGGGCTATGGCGATTTCGCACCGAAAACCTACGCAGGCCGCATCAGCACCATACTGATCATGTTTGTTGGCGCAATCACCATGCTGACGCTAATCATAAGTGATTACATCGAGTACCGGTTCTATCGCCGGGAACGCATTCTGATGGGAAAATGGATCTACAAAATGAACGACCATATCGTGATCATTAACACCCCCAAGCACGGCGGCGAACAGTACTTCATACGGTTTGCCTCCCAGATTCGCGGGATACCAGACTATGAAACCATTCCAATCATGATCCTGACGCGGCAGTTTCCCAGGGGCCTGCCAACCGAATTATCCGACATCGGGGTAGTGCACTATCACGGTGCCGGTTTTGAAGCGGAGTCTCTGAAAGCGGTTCACGCAGGCAGCGCGAGACACATTATCGTGCTGGCCGCCGATGAAGCCGATCCCTATTCGGACAGCCTGACGTTCGACATCGCCCATCGATTGGCAGAGCTGAATCTCGGAAATCACACCATCGTTGAATGTGTAAACGACGACAACCGGGCGCGCTTCAAGGCACTGGGAATACGAACAACCATCCGCCCGGTGCGGACCTACCCTGAGATCATGGTGCGTTCAGTGGTAGCGCCGGGTTCGGAAAAGGTTCTGGAAGACCTGTTCAACTACGAACACGACCACCCCCACCGATACGACCTGAAACTGGACGACCTGAACTGGGCCGATATCGTCAGTGCCCTGGTACGCCATGGCATCGGCACCGCCCTGGCCTTTATTGATGCGGACAACGAAGTGGTCTGCCACCCGTCAACCGACCAGGTGGTTGAGGGTAAGGGGTTGATCGTACTGGTCAACTCCAGTGAAACGCCCGATGTGCAGCTGGTGGAGGAGGCCCTTGCGCGCTACCGCGAATTCATTAATAAGTGGCACGATCTGCAGGAACAGGCTGCGAAGGAAGAAAATTCAGCAAACCAGTGTCCTTGACAAATATTTGACGGATTTTTGTCAAGGATACTAGCCTGCGGCAATCGCCAACTGAAGCTGCCCCAGCTCCTTGCCTGAAACCAGATCACTGACCGCCGGGCCGTCGGCCAGGGCAGTCACCACCTTTTCGTACAGTTCCCCGACGCCGCGCTCACCGGCCAGCCGGCCAATCGCATCCAGACGTTCCCTGCCAAAGCAAAGGGGCTGACCGGTCAGCCATGAACCACTCAGAAGGAACAGAAAATCATTCACTGCCAGATCAGATTTCCCCCCCGGCTCCGGAGCCGGATGATAAAGCCCCGCAAGATGGTACCCCTGCTCTGCCTTGCTGACCAGGTTCAGGAACACCGGCACTTCGTCCGCCAGCCTACGCGCCCATGGGAGCAGTGCCGACGAATCCCCCGACTTGAGCTCAAATTCAATCTCATTAAGCGGAAGCGACTGGCCTCCGGCCACAATCGCACCGGAATCGATGGCCACCTCGATCACACTGTCCTCTTGGTCAATCACAAGCACGCGACGCTCAAAGTTGGTCTCGAACACCGGCTGCAGTTCGGCAAGATTCACGCCCTGGCCCACCGGCGTATCCGCAATCAGGCCCAGTTTGAGTTCTGGGCCAACGAGCGGCCACTCCCATTCCTGGCGCCGGTGGGCACCATCCACGAACTCGCCCCGGGCTTTCAGGGTCTGGATGAACTGGTCACCGGCCTGACGAATCCGCAGGGCCACCTTCCGGCGATTGAGGTCTCCGGCAGGCGTGTCGAAGTAACGGTTGACCAGCGTCTTCCCGGTGCCTGCCCTGACACCTTTCTGGGCCGAGAGCCATTCTCCGGCCTGGTTCAGGGCGTCCGGGGTGAGAGTTAACTTGATTTCCAGTTCTTCCGCCATGGATTTTCCACCGGTATTGAGGGGGGGGGAGTATTGCCCGGCCCTTAAAAGTGATTTTTTGTTCAAGCTTGATTAAAGAAGCTGACCTACCATAGGGCACTGCTGACCAAACCAATCCACTGATCGGATAAGAAGACATGGTATACGTCCCCACCTGCCCTCACCAGCGACAAAACCCATTACCAGGGAGGCCCTGATCCCATGAGTCACGAACATGTTCATCTGGATCCCGAATCCAAGGACAAGCGAGTTGCTATCGCAATCTGGGCAAACGGCATCCTGACTCTGGCACAGATCGGGGGCGGTATCTTTGCCGGCAGCCTGGCGCTGATCGCCGACGCTTTGCACAACTTTTCGGATATGGCATCGCTTGTCATCGCCTTTGCAGCCCGGAAAATTGCCCGCCGTCCGGCCGACTCACAAATGACCTTTGGCTACGGACGGGTTGAGATTGTCGCAGCCCTCATCAACTACACCTCACTGATCATTATCGGGCTCTATCTGGTTTACGAGGGCGGCATGAGGATCATCGATCCTCCGGAAATCAAGGGGTGGTGGGTTGTCTGGCTTGGCGGTATCGCCCTGGTGGTCGATACCTTGACGGCATTGCTGACCTACTCGATGCAGAAAGACAGCGTCAACATCCGCGCCCTCTTTCTTCACAACCTTTCCGATGCACTGGCGTCGGTCGCCGTAGTCGTTGGCGGGGCCCTCATTCTGCTTTACGACATGCGGTGGGTGGATCCTGCCATCACCATTGGTATTGCCGGATACATTCTCTACCTTGGCCTGACGGAAATCGGCGGGACCATCAAAACGCTCATGCTGGCCAGCCCGGCGGATATCGACACGGACGCAGTCATTCAGGCCCTGTCGGACATTGACGGCGTTATCGGTCTGCATCATGTGCATTTCTGGCAGATGGGAGAGCACGAGGCGTCGCTGGATGCTCACGTGGTTATTGAGGAAAACGCGTGGGGTCAGCTTGAGAACACCAAGTACAGGATAAAACAGGCGCTGGAGCAGGATTTCAACATACATCATTCGACGTTGGAGTTCGAACATCCCGATCACCTTCACAAGAATGCCCGGACCTATGGCCATGGATGAGTAAAAAGGTTCCGGGCGACCCGGACAAGCCCCCGTTTGCGGACTCAGGGGCTTGTCCGCGGCAATCAAACCACGGATTCAGGTAACAGCTAAAACCGGCTTCCTGTTCAAGCTCGTTTAAGAAGGGGGAGCTACCCTAGCTTGCCGCTAACCGAACCAATCCACGAACGGGATAAGCAGATATGGGAAATATACCGAGACGGCTTTGTCGATTACTGGTCGTGTCTGTTGTGGGCGCCGCTCCGGCCTGGACCCTCGCAGGCGCAAGCGTATCTCTGAGCGATTACCAGGAGATGAGGGCGGAGCAGGCCCTTTCGTTGGACGAAGCGCTGACCACGGCCTTTGACAACAACCCGGCTTTAGCACTGCAAAAATCGCGGGTTGCCGGGCAGCGTGGGCAGGTTGTGCACTCCGGCCGGCTGACACCAAGCAATCCGGTGATTGAGGTCCAGGGAGAAAAATACCCCTCGCGAATTCCGGATAATGTCAACTACCAAATCCGGCTTAGCCAGGAAATCTGGATGGGTAACAGGAGGGACCTGGGAAGAGATCGGGCGACAAGCGAGCTGACTGCCACCGAGCAGGATCTTGAGTTTTTACGAATCGCGACGGCGGCCCGCGTACGCTCCGCATTTTTCAACGTGGTTTTGGCCAGGGAAGAGCTGGCGACCGCAAAACGGGCGGTCGACCTCATGGAGCAGACCAGTGAATTGATTGAGGCTTCGTACCGCCGGGGCAAAATGACAAAAATGGACGTCAATACCGCTGTGATCGGACTGGCAAGGGCAAAAAGTCAGAAAGCAGCCGCGGGCCGGATGCTTGAGGACCGGCGACTGGAACTGGCGGAAGTGCTTGGGGTGGATCCCCGGCTCCCACTTGATGTCAGGGGCGACTTCAGTCCGACATTGACCGATCTCCCGGAGGAGGATCGGTTGATAGAGGTGGCCCTGCAACAGCGAGCGGACCTTCAGGCAGCCGCGAAACGAATTGCCGCCAACGAGTCAGCACTGGACATCGCCGAAAGCCTGACAATACCCAACCTGGAGGTGTTTGGCTTTTATCAGCGCGATCTGGGAGACAACGTGGTGGGTGGCGGAGTATCGATTCCGCTGGCCATCACGCACCGTTACAGGGGGGAGCGCATGGATGCCGCCGCCGGACTGCAAACCGCCGAGATTGAAGCGGAAAGCCTGAAGTTATCGATAAAGCGCAGCGTGTTGTCGGCAATCGCTCAGTACAAGGCGGCAAGAACTCAGCTTGAGCAGATGAGCGAATCGATCCTGAGGCGCTCCGAAGAGACCTTGCAACTGATGCAGCAAGCGCTTGCCGCCGGCAAGGTCGGCGCGGCAAGCCTGTTGTCTGCCCAGGATAACCTCCTCGCGGTACGCAACGAATACATCCAGGTTCAAAAAGATTACATCCGGGCAACGCAAGCTCTGGAGATCGGCACTGGCGGGGCGGTTTCCATGGGCGTATCACCTTAGCGGGCCCTTGTCGTTTACCCATCTCAAGTTCCAACTTTTCCCAAGGGATAATCTTATGCTGCAGAAAAAAATCGTTACCTGTCTGACGGCCGTCCTGCTGGCTCTGGGTTTGCCGGCGACAGGATATGCACAAGAAAGCAATCATCAGGATGCAAAAAGCGAGCAACACGAGCCCGCTGGCGCAGACGAACATGCGGGTGAGGAAGCCCAGGACAAAAGGCGCGTCCACCTGACCTCTGAACAGGCTGCGCTGCTTGATATTGAAACCATGCCGGCGCCCTCCGGCCGCGCCGAGTCTCTGGTTTCAGCTCCGGTTGAAGTTCAGTTTGTTCCCAGCCAGGTCGCAACCGTTGGTCCGCTACTGGAGTCCAAAGTGGCCGAAATCAAAGTCGATCTCGGCGATAAGGTCCGTAGCGGGGATGTGCTGGCGATCCTATCAAGTGTCGAACTCGCGGATATTCGTTCCAGGCTCAAGTCGCTGGAAGCCCGCAAAGTGACAGCCGAAGCCGAATTCAAACGGGAAAAAGAACTTGAGGAACGGGGAATCTCCAGTGAAGAGGACTACCTCTCGGCAAGAGCGTCGTACCTGACTACCGTTGCGGAACTTGAAGCAACCCGGGAAAAGCTGAAGATCTTCGGAGACAGTGCCGCGGGCAATGGCGGGCTTGCCGGCTACGCTCTCAGGTCTCCGATATCCGGCGTCGTTGAAAAGCTGGATGTCAGTATCGGCCAGACACTGACACCAACCGATACACCCTTCATGGTAGTGAATACCTCCTCTGTCTGGGCGATGATCAAAGTCAGCGAGACCGACATTGGCCAGGTGAGCCCCGGAGACGAAGTACGGGTTACGATCAGTGGCAGGTCGGAATCCCATCACCCCGGAAAGGTGACGTGGATTTCAAGCGTTCTGGATCGCGAGTCTCGCACCATAGCTGTCCGCGCCGAAATCAAAACCCCGGACTCCAGGCTACGGCCCTACAGCTTTGCAACGGCCGAAATCATGACACAGCCGGAAAGCACGGTCCCGCTGGTTCCCCGGGATGCCGTGCAGACCATTGATCAGCAGGACGTTGTTTTTGTGCCGGGAAAAGAGCGGGGAGAGTATGAAGCCGTCCCGGTCACGCTTGGCGATGAAGCCAATGGCTGGATAGAAATCCGCTCGGGAATTGAACCGGAAACACCGGTTGTATCCTCGGGTGCTTTCGATCTTATGTCCGCCATAACGTCCAGCGGTCGCAGCGCAAGCCATGGCCACTAAGCCGGAGAACCTATGATCAACGCTATTGTAAACTACGCACTGAACAACCGGCTGATGACAATCGTGGCTGCTTTGGCAGTTATCGTGGCCGGCTATTTTTCATTCAATAAATTACCGGTGGATGCGTTTCCAGATGCCACGCCAACCATGGTGCAAGTCTTCACAACCAGCCCGGGGCTGTCTCCGGTTGATGTCGAAACACTGATTTCCTACCCGATTGAAATCAGCATGTATGGCATTCCCAAACTGGAAAAGGTGCAGAGTACCTCTATCTTCGGCCTGTCCCGGGTGACCATCTATTTTGAGGATGGTACTGACATCTATTTTGCCCGCCGGCTCGTTATGGAACGCCTGGCGGAAGCAAAAAGACAGATACCCGAAGGGATGGGTGAGCCTGAGTTAGGGCCTATCACCACCGGGCTTGGCCGGATTCTGATGTATTCGCTTGTTGAAGAAGAAGGGAAAAACTTCAGCCTGCAGGAGATGCGCACGATTCAGGACTGGATTATCAAGCCCCAGTTACGGACGGTGCCGGGTGTGACTGGCGTACTGTCGATTGGCGGTGACGTCAAGCAGTATCAGGTCAATATCGATGCCAGGGCCCTGCAGGCACGAGACCTGACAGTCGCGGATGTGCGCCAGGCGCTGGCGGGCAACAACCGGAACGTCGGCGCCTCATTCATAACCCGGGGTGGCGAAGAATATATCGTTCGTGGCTACGGGTGGATCAGTCCCGGAAAGGAAAACCTCGACGACATCCGGAATATTATCGTATCGAGGCCTGATGACACGCCCATCTATATAAAGGATGTTGCCTCAGTCGCCCTGGGGCCGGCCATCCGCCGGGGCGCTCAGGTTTCCGGCGGAAAGGAGTCGGTTGGCGGCTATGTCATGAAGCTGATTGGAACCAACACGAGCAAGGTGCTGGAAGACGTCGACAAGAAGATTGCCGAACTGAACGAGTCGTTGCCCGAGGGCCTGTCCATAAAGCCTTACTACTCGCAGGCAACGCTGGTCGAAAAAGCTATTGGTACCGTCGAAAAGGCACTGCTCGAAGGCGCTATTTTTGTTCTGGCATTTCTCTATCTTTTCCTTGGCAACATCCGCTCCACGCTGATCGTTGTGCTGACACTTCCGCTCTCGGTACTGATCGCATTCATAGCAATGAGTTTTACCGGCTTGTCCGCAAACCTGATGAGCCTGGGCGGGCTCGCAATCGGTATCGGCATGATGGTCGATGGCGCCGTGGTAATGATCGAGAATATATTCCGGCACCTTGAGGAGCGATCAACCGAGCAGATCAGCATCGCACGCCTTGTGGGTGAAGCTGCACGGGAGGTAGCGCGGCCTATCGTTTTTGCCATTGGCATCATCATCATTGTCTTCCTGCCTCTGTTTACCCTGCAGGGTGTGGAAGGGAAGCTGTTTTCCCCGATGGCCTATACCATCAGTTTTGCCCTGATCGGCGCCCTGATCCTGGCGCTTACACTGGTGCCCGCGCTGGCGTCGCTTGCGTTCAAAATGGGTGTCGTACACAAGGAGCCACGTTTGGTGCAGGCCCTGGGCCGGCTCTATGAACCGGTGGTCAACACCGTGGTAAAGGCCCCCAAGCTGGTGATGGGCATTGCTGTTCTTGCTTTCGCCGGGAGCCTGTTTCTCTTTCCGTTCCTGGGCAGCGAGTTTGTACCAACCCTTCGCGAGGGCACGTTTCAGTTGCGCTCCACCCTGCCGCCAGGTGCCAGCCTGGACTCAGCCATCAGTTATGGGAAACGCATTCAGGAAGTTCTCGAGGATTTCCCCGAGGTAACGGAGAGCTACGCACGCGTGGGTCGGGCAGAAGTTGGTGGTGACCCGGAGCCGGTGAATGTTGTGGCAACCCTCATAACCCTTAAGCCCCTGGATCAATGGCCGGACGGTTTGAGCTATGAGGAGTTACAAGGCCGAATAGCGGAAGCGTTAAATGAGAAAATACCTGGCCTCGCGAATAACATGTCGCAGCCCATTCAGCTCAGGACAGACGAACTTTTGTCCGGTGTGCAGGCGCAATTGGTCGCGAGTATTTTTGGCGACGATCTCAATGAACTGTCCCGAATCGGCAAAGAAGTCGAGGCCCTGGCCAAGGAAGTACCTGGCGCAACCGATGTTCGATCTCAGCAGATGGCGGGGAAAAAGCAGATTGTAATCCGTCCGGATCGTAATGCCCTGGCGCAATACGGCATCAGCGTTGATCATGTGATGGAAACCGTCGAACTGGGTATCGGTGGCGGAACCTCCGGGCTGGTGTTTGACGGGGTTCGCCGGTTCGAGATCTATGCGCGCCTGCAGGAACAGTTCCGGGGTTCACTTGATGAGATTCGCGAGCTGCCTCTGCGGGGCGCCAGCGGCGAAATGATTCCGCTGAAACGTGTTGCAGACGTGACCACCTACGCGGGGCCGAAGAAAATCTCG
This sequence comes from Marinobacter sp. B-21, assembly GCF_056857895.1. NCBI lineage: Bacteria > Pseudomonadati > Pseudomonadota > Gammaproteobacteria > Pseudomonadales > Marinobacteraceae > Marinobacter > Marinobacter sp. B-21. The sequence continues at coordinate 51,304 of NZ_JBSXNZ010000068.1, read as the reverse complement.
CGCTCAAACGCCAGCCGCCGGCTTTATGTTCAGATGAATGTGCGCGGCCGTGATATGGGCGGGGTTGTTGAAGAATTGCGTGCCCGGATCAAACAGCAGGTTGAAATGCCCCCGGGCTATTTCGTGGAGTTCGGTGGCCAGTTCGAAAATCAGCAGCGGGCGATGGCGCGCCTCCAGGTTGTGGTGCCAATTACCCTGGCGCTGATATTCCTGCTGTTATACTCGGCCTTCGGCAGCCTGCGCTATGCCACGCTTATTTTTCTCAACGTACCATTCGCCGTCACTGGCGGAATCGTTGCCCTGTTTGTGACCGGACTGTACTTGTCGGTGCCGGCGGCGGTCGGCTTCATCGCCGTATTCGGTGTCGCCGTACTGAATGGCGTGGTGATGGTGAGTTACATCAACCAGTTGAGAGACCAGGGCTACGAAGTGATGGAAGCCGTGAAGCTGGGAGCCAAGCGCCGCCTGCGCCCCGTTCTGATGACGGCATCCGTCGCGATTCTCGGCCTGGTGCCGCTTCTGCTGGCGGACGGAATAGGCTCAAACGTCCAGCGCCCTCTTGCGACAGTCGTGGTCGGAGGGTTGATTACGTCGACCTTGCTGACGCTTGTCGTGTTGCCAAGTATCTACCAGTGGTTTGCAATGAAGCGTGAGGAAGTCGACCTTTAACGGCAAGGAGTGATTCAGATGTACGAAATAAAAGCTTATGTTCGTAAAGCCATGAGCGAACTTGTCATAGATGAAGTGGCTAAACTGGCCGGGGTTGCCAGTATAGCCGTTGTGTCACTGAGCGAGTTTGGCCACACTGTCAATGACGGCAGCGAAATGGCGAAAGTCGAGATGGTCAAGCTGGAAGTGGATGTTGATAGCGAGTCAGCCGCCGATACGGTGGCTGATACCATTGTTCGGGCTGGCCGCACTCAGGAAGGCCACCCCGGAGATGGCAAGGTCCTGATTTCCAGGCTGGCAAAAGCAATACGCATCGATGACGGTGTATCAGGGCCGGAAGCTCTCCGGGCCCGGTCAGTGTAGAAGCAGGACAGGGACTGAAGGCTGAAAACCTTCAGTCCCTGTATTTTAGATAGTTTCCGGTATTAATCCGCTTCCCTCCGTATTCATATGCAACACTCCTGAAACCCCATGCGGTGCTCTCCAATGAAACCCCCGAAAACTTATAAGCGCCTACAAGATAACATAAGCACTTTTCGTAACTGGTGGGGGCGCCGCTCAATCAGAAAAACGCTTTTTTCCTACCTTTTTCCAATGGGCCTTGCATTTATGCTTGTGGTATGGATCTCCCATCAGCTTCTCATTGGTTATTTACATGAAGAATTGCATCGAAGCAGGCTGGAAGCTCAACTCTCTCAGTTCACAGAGCTACTGGCTGGCTCGGGCCAGCTGACTGACAATAAAATAAAGCAGATCGTCAATTCGGGAGACCAGGGGAGTTATATTTTTTCAGTAAACTCCGGAGAGAGTATTGTTGTCTCTGAGAAGACATTCCTGGATGTTGTAAAAAACATCCTGTCAGGTGATGAGCGTGGAATAATACATTATAACGATAAAGACCATACATTGCTGGGGATCGCATCGGAAATCGACATAGGCGGCAAAAAAATACAAATTTTGGTTCTGGAAAAAGAAAATTATAAGCCAGCTATTTCGGATGATGTGCATTTAGTCATTGGGGTTGTCGCACTCGCATTGTTTTTTTCCATTATTTTTTTCATATATCTGAGCGTAAATACCGCCCTGAAACCACTGGGGGATTTGAGTGTTCAGTTGTCTGAGTTAAAGAATGGTCGCCGGACACGCCTGGCGGAGGATTCACCCGTGGAGTTCAGAGAGGTTGTAGTTGATTTCAATCATCTTCTTGAGGTTCTGGACAGGCGTCTGAAGCGCTCCAGAAGATCAATGTCCGATCTCTCGCACAGTATCAAGACGCCTTTAACCGTTGCTATCGCGATCACAGGCGATCAGGAAACCCCCATCGAACACGATGACCGGGAATTTCTTCATGCCAAATTATCCGAACTTCGGAAAATCATTGACGCCCAGATGAGAAGAGCCGAGATGTCGGGGCAATATTCAGGAAAGCCCATAAAGGTTGTGGAAAAGGTTGAGGCAATCATTGATGTTGTGCGGAGAATCTACCCACGGAAAAGCTATTTATTGAAAAAAGACTTGCCTGATGATTTTTTCTGGCCAATCGATGAGCATGACTTTAATGAAGTAGTTGGCAATATTCTTGATAATGCAGCAAAGTGGAGCGATGGCAGGATCGATATAACATTGGCCCAGGAAAAAAATATGTTTAAAATAATGATAGAAGACGACGGGCCGGGCGTTGCGCAGGATAATCTGGACCAGTTAACAAAGAGAAAACGGCGGCTTGATGAGCAAACACCTGGCTATGGCCTTGGGTTGTCCATCGTAGATGAAATCGTGGACAATTACTCCGGTAAACTGATTTTTTCAAAGTCGAAAATGGCAGGGCTTAGAGTGGAGGTAATATTTTCCGCCAGCAAGCTCAATCCGGCTTTCTCATAAGGGGGTAGAAATAACGCCCATGTTCTGGCGTATTACCATGAGGCATTGGCACCCCTCAACGGATGAACATTTAAGGAGCTTCTGGTTAAGGCTCATCCGGATCGAAATAATAGCCTTGTCCGCGAAGGGTTTTTATTTTCGATTTCCCAAGCAGTCTTCTAAGCCGCGTTATGTAGACCTGAATCACATTATTCCCCGGGGACCTGTCGATATTGTATAAAAGATCCACAAGGTCATCCTGGGAGAACACTCTTCCGGGCGAACGCAAAAAACACTGAAGCAGGCGGAACTCAGTGGCCGTCAACCGATGGTCCTCACCTGTTGGGGTCGATAATGTCCTGCAGTCGTTATTCAACTGGTATCCACCAACCCCAATCTCGTTTGTAGAGCGCCCTTCTTTTCTTCGGATGATGGCGTTCAGTCTGGCCTGCAACTCTTCGAACTCAAAGGGCTTTGGCAGATAATCGTCAGCACCGGCATTTAAACCCTGAACTCTTTCCGACCAGTTTGACCTGGCCGTCAGGATAAGTATCGCATCATCTCGTCCGGTTTTGCGCCACTCCCGCATAAGCGACAGGCCATCTTTATCGGGCAATCCGATGTCGAGGACTATTCCCTCATACAAACTTGTACCGACAAAAAAGTCGGCTTCTTCGGCGTTCCTCGCAATATCAACAGCATAATCAGATCTTTCAAGCCAGTTTGAGATTCTTTCTGCCAAAAAGGCATTATCTTCGACAATCAGAATTTTCATCTCGATCTCTCAAAGCCGGTATTTGGCCACGGCGGTTACTTTATATGCACCCAGGATAATTCATCAGGCTCCATTGTCCGATTTTACCAGTCACGGCCCATACTTATCAGTCGACAAGCGAAATTGATACAAATTATTTGCCAGGAAACCTCCGGGGAACCACTGATCACCACTCAGCCGTCCGGACTATGTCGGCGTTGAGGCATTGCTCAGCGACACGGAGGCGGGCCGACAGGCTTTCGGATTTAACGGTTACAGGCAGGAATCAGTGTGGGAGACCCGGAATCAAGGGACAGGTGCGGATCTGTGGGCGCTTACCCTGAATGATTTGGGGGGCCTTCGCAGGATTGGAAAACAAAATCCGGAGCCATCGGCTTTTCTGGCGTCAGGCTCCAGTGTGCAGGCTACTCACTCCCGGGGCACGGAAAAACGGCCCTAAAAATCAGAAGAGGTACGCGCCGCCTATATTGAGCTCATTATAGTCGGAATCGTAAGTGTTCCCCTCTTTGTCGTTACGACGGAGGGCTTCGACATACACATAAAGGTTGTCAGAAACGCTATGCAATGCCTGGGCAGTGATGTTGGTGGATTCCCGCTTGCCATCACCGGCTCCGTCCACATCGTCTTTTTCCATCTCGTAAGACAGGGTGAAGCGCGATGCACCAATAGCGTAGATACCCTGGACACCAAACAGGTTCTCACCCAGGCCGGTACTGCCTGCCACTGTCCCATACGACTCGAAAGACGTAACAGGGTTGTCCCTGACCCCTTCTCCGACAGCTGCCACGGCCTCGTCGCCTTTCTGGGTTGAATAGAAGGCGTTCAGCGACAATGCGCTGTTGACAGTGTAATCCACCCGGGCGCCATAGGTGTTCTCGTTGTTCGCGGCACCGTCATTGGAGTCCATGGCAAGCACGAGGGCAAAGCGGTCGCGCTGATATTTTACCCCAAGCTGATACGGATACCTGTTCTGGCCATCACCGCGCTCGGTGCTCCCGTCAATCTGTACAACACCATGAAGGGTAAGCCCCCCGAAGCTCGGTGACACGTACTGAATCAGATCATCTTCACCGGTCGTCCAGTTGGCATAAAAATTGGACTGAGCCACTTCGTAATACCAGTTGCCGTAATCTCCAATTAACACCTCGTACTGAGAGTCATCCGAGCCGACCCATACCTCGCCGAAATCTCCCCGGATGCCGAAATACGCCTCATCGACTTGAATGGACGTATTCGAAGACTTTTCCGTCCCTTCCGTCGGCGAAAAACGTTGCAGCTCCAGCTTCCCAAAAGCCTCAACACCAGGCAGAATTTCGTGGCTGTGCCGGACCCCGAGCGTCGAGTATCCGTAGTCCGTCAACTGGCTTCTGCCACCCCCGAACCCTTCTTGATCGGCATTGGTATACATCATCTGGACATTGCCATAGATTTCCGGCAGCGCATCCATGCGGGCAGTCAGCCTGGAAACTTCCGATCCGGTCTCCGGCACGACGTTGGCAGCCGATGCCAATGCCGGAGCAACCGCCATTGATGCGGCAATGGCCGATGCAAGAGCTGTTTTTTTCATGTTGCGTCTTCCTTTTTTTGAGTTAACTCAGGTTTTAGCGACGGGTTCTTATCCCGATTTTATAAGGCCTCATCCCGCCAGGCGGGTGAGGCCGGTTCTGCATTACCCCTATGTCATTTTTTTTGACACAGAGACAACTTTTCTTCTTTTTTTGAGAAAAACCATTCGCAATCGGATCTTTGCGGTTCAATCAGTTACAGAGCATTCTTAAAGCCCTGAATGATGAAGCAGTTTTAATACAACGATTCTCACTTTGTAAATTATTGGAGGTGTATTTTTAGTGCTTATGGCCCCAGAAACGCAGGTGTTTACGCTTTAAGGCGCTCACGGGCTCCGTGGCAGTTGCACATCAATTCCAAGGCCAGATTTACATTAACTCTTTATTATCAGATTGTTAAAGCCTCGGGGAAACAGACTCCTGTTTACACCCGCCGGTATTCGCCGGCATCTTTGCACCAGCAGGAATCGGGCGCGGAGCAGACGCCCAATACCAGTGCAAGCACTTATTCTGTTCCCTGCCCGCTCTCGAGCAGGAACGTCACCGGGCCGTCATTCACCAGACCGACTTTCATATCGGCACCGAATTTTCCCTCACCCACGTTTTCCGGCCCCAGCGCGGAAACAGCCTCTGCCACAAAGAGCCGGTATAGGGCGTTCGCCTCTTCAGGCCCGGCGGCAAGCGAAAACCCCGGTCGCGTACCGGATGAGGTATCGGCAGCCAGCGTAAACTGTGGAACAACAAGGAGGGAGCCCCCGACATCGAACAGACTTCGGTTCATCCGGCCGGCGGCATCGGGAAAAACACGATACGTGAGAATTTTTCGGCACAGCTTCCGTGCTTCTCGCTCGCCATCGCCCTTCACAACACCCAGCAACAGCAGCAGGCCGGTTTCTATCGAGGCTATCTGCTCACCATCCACCGCAACACTGGCTTTCGAAACTCGCTGGATCAGTCCTTTCATTCAATTCTCTGAGGACGCATAAACAGGAGGAAATTAAATCCGGGCGAGAGTTTATCCACGGTAATGGCACGCCGCAACCCTCAAAAAGGATTCAGCCAGCACTTTTCTCAGTTTTCGCGATCACGGATTCAACGCCACGAATCAGCGCATCGACAATCGCCGGTTCAGAGGCGGAATGGCCAGCATCCCGAATGATCTGCAGCTCCGCCTCCGGCCAGGCCCTGCTGAGTGCGAGCGCATTTTCCAGCGGGCAGACCATATCGTAGCGACCATGGACAATAATGCCCGGAATCTCCGACAGTCTGCCCGCATCCCGCAGGATCTGATCAGGCTCCAGGAACGAGGAATTCATGAAATAGTGGCATTCGATACGGGCCAGGGCGATGGCAACATGGGGATGACCAAAATGCTCAACCACCCTCGGATTCGGATGCAGGGTTGCGCACCTCCCCTCCCACACAGACCAGGCCTTGGCGGCCTGAATCTGCTCCAGCTCGTTGCTGCTGGTGAGCCGCTGATAATAAGCGGCGACCAAGTCGCCACGCTCCGCCCCGGGAATCTGTGCCTCAAAGTCTGCCCAGTAGTCCGGGAACACCCGGCTTGCGCCATCCTGGTAAAACCAATGAATATCCCGGGGGCGACAGAGAAAGATGCCTCGCAAAACCAGCCCCAACACCCGCTCAGGGTGGGCCTGGGCATAGACCAGGCTCAGGGTCGAGCCCCAACTGCCACCGAACAGAAGCCATTTGTCGACACCAAGGAAGGAGCGCACAGCCTCCATATCTTCAACCAGCTTTCCCGTGCTGTTGCCTTCAAGTTCCGCCAGGGGCGTCGACCGGCCGGCACCACGCTGGTCCATCAGAATGATCCGGAAACGCTCGGCATCGAAGAAGCGCCGGTGGTAATCCTCACAGCCTCCGCCAGGCCCGCCGTGGACCACAAGAACCGGGATGCCATCCGGGTTGCCGCTTTCTTCAACATAGAGCTCGTGCGGCGCATCAACCGCAATACGGTGCTGGGCGTTGGGTTTGATTTCAGGGTAAAGGGTAAGCATGGGGCGCTCCGGAACAGGGTTATCCCGGAATTCTGGATGAAGATGGGGTCAGATGAAAGCTTTCATCTGACCCCACGAGAGGCTTCGAGCCGAGAGGTAAAATCGGGGTCAGATGAAATCGGGGTCAGATGAACTTTCATCTGACCCCATGTTCAGGTTACTTCTTATTCGCACGCTTGCGATCATTTTCGGTCAGAAATTTCTTCCGCAGGCGAATCGATTTCGGGGTCACTTCAACCAGTTCGTCGTCATCGATGAACTCCAGCGCCTGCTCAAGGGTGAACTTGATGGGCGGCACCAGCCCGATGACTTCATCCTTGCCGGAAGCTCGCATGTTGTCGAGCTTCTTGCCCTTAGTGGGGTTAACCACCAGATCATTGTCACGGCTGTGAATGCCGCAAAGCTGGCCTTCGTAGATTTCCTGGCCCGGGTCCAGGAACAGCTTGCCACGGCTCTGCAGGGTTTCCAGAGAATAGGTCAGCGCTGTTCCGGTTGCCATGGAAACGAGGACACCATTCTGGCGACTGGTGACATCGCCAACCTTGATGGGGCCGTAATGACTGAAGGTCGAGGTCAGAATACCGGTACCCGAGGTCATGGTCAGGAAGGTATTGCGGAAACCGATCAGGCCCCGTGCCGGAATGGTGTACTCAAGACGCATCCGCCCCTTGCCATCCGGCACCATGTTGGTCAGGTCGCCTTTACGCAGCCCCATCTGCTCCATGATCGGGCCCTGGTGCTGCTCTTCAATGTCGACGATGACATTTTCATAGGGCTCCTGCTTGACGCCATCCACTTCACGAATGACAACTTCAGGCCGCCCGACCGCCAGCTCGAAGTTCTCGCGGCGCATATTCTCAATCAGCACTGACAGATGCAGTTCACCACGGCCGGATACCTTGAACTTGTCCGCCGAATCGCCTTCTTCAACGCGCAGCGCCACGTTGTGCAGCAACTCCTTTTCCAGACGCTCCTTGATGTTCCGGCTGGTAACGTACTTGCCTTCCCTGCCGGCGAAAGGCGAATCGTTTACCTGGAAGGTCATCGACACGGTCGGCTCATCCACCGTCAGTGCCGGCAGGGCCTCAACGTTGGCCTGGTCACACAGGGTATCGGAGATAAACAGCTCATCCATACCGCTCACGCAGACGATATCGCCAGCCTGTGCCTCATCCACTTCAACGCGCTGCAGGCCTGAGTGCCCCATGATCTTGAGGATTCGACCATTGCGCTTCTTGCCACTGGCACCAATCGCGGTCACCGGCGAATTGGTTTTGATCTTGCCGCGTGCGATGCGGCCAATACCGATCACGCCCAGGAAGCTGTTGTAGTCCAGCTGGGAGATCTGCATCTGGAACGGACCGTCCATATCGACGTTTGGTGCCGGCACATGATCAACGATCGCCTGGAACACGGCATCCATGTTGTCGTCCAGGTTTTCATGGTCCATGCCGGCAATGCCGTTGAGGGCACTGGCAAAAACAATGGGGAAGTCCAGTTGCTCGTCGGTCGCACCCAGGTTGTCGAACAGATCAAACACCTGGTCTACAACCCAGTCGGGCCGTGCACCGGGACGGTCAATCTTGTTGACCACGACAATCGGGCGCAGGCCGGCGGCAAACGCCTTCTGGGTCACAAAACGTGTTTGCGGCATCGGGCCATCAATGGAATCAACCACCAGCAACACACAATCAACCATGCTCATCACTCGCTCAACTTCGCCACCGAAGTCAGCGTGGCCCGGAGTATCAACGATGTTGATGTCGTAACCGTTCCATTTCAGGGCCGTGTTCTTGGCCAGAATGGTAATGCCACGCTCTTTTTCCTGGTCATTGGAATCCATGACCCGCTCGTTCTCCAGCTCTTTACGATCCAGCGTGCCGGACTGACGCAGCAGCTTGTCTACGAGCGTGGTTTTACCATGGTCAACGTGGGCGATAATGGCGATATTACGAAGTTTTTCAATCACAAAAATAATCCTGCGGCATGCACTCAATGACCTGAGAGGGTCGTTCGCAGGGAAATCCCCACACATGCCGTCTCAAATCCGTAAAATGAACTCATTTACCGGAACTGGCTGCCCGGCACCCTGCATGGAGCTTTTCGATCCGGGATCTGAAAATGGCAGGGTGAAAATGAAGCGGCGCGTAGTATAGCGAAAAGTCTGTGTCGTTAATATGAAGAAAAACGCCTACCCTATTTAGGTTTAGGCGATGCTTTGCACTTATTTAGCGCACCCAGTCAATTAACGCACCAATTGTGTGCGCCAACAAAGCGCAAGAACCAGCCTGGTAAAAATGCCTTTGCCCTGAACATGCCCCAAACCCTGGCAGTTGCGCCGTTCTGGAGCATGCCCTGAAAATTGGCAAGCGCCTTGCTTTATCGAAAGCAGCCGAAATTTGCAGGTAAGACGCACTGGCATTTGCTAAGCTGCGCAGACCTGAGAAACAGATCGGAACTCAGTACTCTGAGCGATCCGGCACCACGAACATGAATACAGCCGCCTGTGCGGTATAACTTACGGAGCATGCACAATGTCCAAGACAGTTGATTTGATCAAAGAACACGAAGTCAAATGGGTTGACCTGCGCTTTACTGACAGCCGCGGTAAAGAGCAGCACGTGACGCTGCCCGCCACCGAAGTAGATGAAGACTTTTTCGCAGACGGCAAAATGTTTGACGGCTCCTCCATTGCCGGCTGGAAAGGCATCAACGAATCCGACATGATCCTGATGCCGGACGACGCGACCTCTGTACTCGATCCGTTCACTGAAGAAACCACCGTTAACATCACCTGCAACATCGTAGAGCCTTCTACCATGCAGGGTTATGAGCGCGATCCGCGCTCCGTTGCCCGTCGTGCCGAGGAATACCTGAAGTCCACCGGCATCGCCGATGGCGCCCTGTTCGGCCCGGAGCCGGAGTTCTTTGTCTTTGATTCCGTTAAATGGAGCGTCGACATGCAAGGCTCTTCATACCACATTCATTCTGAAGAGGCCGCCTGGGTATCCGGCGAAGACTTCGACCGCAACAACATCGGCCACCGCCCGGGGGTCAAAGGCGGCTATTTCCCGGTTCCGCCGGTTGACAGCCTGCATGATCTGCGTGGCGCCATGTGTGCGGCCATGGAATCCATGGGTCTGGAAATTGAAGTTCACCACCACGAAGTGGGCACTGCTGGCCAGTGTGAAATCGGCGTTGGCGCCAACACCCTGACCCGCAAGGCTGACGAAGTTCAAATCCTCAAGTACTGCGTACACAATGTGGCGCACGCTTATGGCAAAACAGCCACCTTCATGCCCAAGCCGGTAGTTGGTGATAACGGTTCCGGCATGCACGTACACATGTCACTGAGCAAAGACGGCAAAAACCTGTTCGCAGGCGACAGCTATGCCGGCCTGAGCGAAGCCGCCCTGTACTACGTTGGTGGTGTTATCAAGCACGCCAAGGCCATCAACGCCTTCACCAACCCGGCAACCAACAGCTACAAGCGCCTGGTTCCGGGCTACGAAGCACCGGTCATGCTGGCATACTCCGCCCGTAACCGTTCGGCCTCCATCCGAATCCCTTACGTGAACAGCCCGAAAGCGCGTCGTATTGAAGTTCGCTTCCCTGATCCGGCTGCCAACCCGTACCTGGCTTTCGCTGCCCTGATGATGGCCGGCCTGGACGGCATCCAGAACAAGATCCACCCTGGCGATGCCATGGACAAGGATCTGTACGATCTGCCCAAAGAAGAGGCCCTGAGCATTCCGAAGGTTGCCGAAACCCTGTCTGAAGCTCTGGATTGCCTGGAAGCGGACCACGAGTTCCTGACCCGCGGAGGCGTGTTCACTGAAGACATGATTGCCGGCTATATTGATCTGAAGCGCGGTGAAGTTGAGAAGCTGAACATGACCACTCATCCGGTTGAGTTCGAGCTGTACTACTCCTGCTAAAACCTCTCTCCAGAGAGTTAAAGAGCAGCAAAGCCCCGCCCCGTGCGGGGCTTTTTTTGTGCGCAAAAGCACATTGCCTGCAGCCCTTAACGATATGTAACCAACATCCCGCCCCACAGGCGTTGAAATGCCCCCGGGCGCCGCCGATAATCGGGAAAACCCAATGACAGGTGAGCTTATGAATCCGAAGTCTGGATTGGTTGCCGGCCTACTGTTTGCTCTGGCGGTCCCGGCCTCCGCCGAGGTCTACCGCAACGTCGATGCCTACGGCAACGTTACGTTCTCCGATGAGCCGAGCGAAGGCGCTGAAGCCGTAGAGGTCAAACCGGTTACTACGATCACTCTGCCGAAGCCCGAGGTGGTTCAGGAAACCAAGAAGCTTCGTGAAGAGGTTCAGAGGGAGGGTGCAGCGTACGAGAGCGTCTCCTTTGTGTATCCGGATAACGACCAGGCCTTCTACAGTGGTAGCGGTGATATCCAGTTCGAGGTTCGCAGCACGCCGGGCCTGCGGCCTGGTCACAAGTATGAAGTAACCCTTGATGGCCAGCCGGTTGGCCAGAGCACTTCCGGTTCGGTTACCGTCAGCAACGTCTATCGTGGCACCCACCAGGCCCGAGTGCACATCGTGGATGAAAACGGCGTACAGGTAAAAACCGGTACGTCCATTTCCTTCACCGTTCACCGCCCCTCCGTGGCAAACTAGCCAAACCACCCAACTATCCAGCTGCCCAAACTGCCCGCACCAGTTTGGTGCGGGCGCACCAGAAAAAAGCCATACTCTGACCAGCAACGGGGCGAATTTTCCGGGCTGGTCAAGGGCTTGTCCCCGTTTGCACCAGCTTACGGCACATTTCAACGCCGATACGGCCCTATGCCCGTACTTTGCCCACTCATTTCTGAACCTGGCGCAAAGTGGTTCGCTTTTTGCAAAACTCCAGAGGTCAAACTATGTCGAACCAACGGAAATCACGCATGGCACTGCCTTTGGCCCACGCAATCGGATACAGAAGCATTCTCGACAGCCTCACCACGGCTGTCCTGGTGCTGGAAGATAACCTGAACATACGATATCTCAATCCGTCCGCCGAAAGCCTGTTCGAAACCAGCATGACACGCAGCCACGGTCAGCCTTTCCGCGACATCCTTGTCGATTCCGAAGATGCCCTGAAAACATTGTTTGCCGCCGTGGACAACGGCCAGTCCTACACCCGCCGTGAGGCCGAATTCCTGTTAACCAGCGGCTTACGCCTCACCGTGGATTACTCAGTCACCCCAATCAGTCTGGATCCGACCGAATTACTGATCGAAATCCAGCCAAGGGACCGGCTACTGAGGATCAGCCGTGAAGAGGACATCATCTCCCAGCAGGAAACCACCCGCATTCTGGTCCGGGGTATGGCCCACGAGATCAAGAATCCGCTTGGGGGAATCCGTGGCGCCGCCCAGCTTCTGGACCGTGAGCTCAACAGCGAGGATCAGCGCGAGTACACCCGGGTAATCATTGATGAGGCTGACCGCCTGAGAAGCCTCGTAGACCGGATGCTAGGCCCGAACAAGGCACTCAAACTGGCACCGACGAACATCCATGAGGTGCTGGAACGGGTAGGCACCCTCCTGGAAGCCGAGAGCAAAGGCCGCCTCCATTTCAGCCGGGACTACGACCCCAGCATTCCCGAGTTCCGGGGCGACAAGGAGCAGCTGATTCAGGCGTTCCTGAACATTGCCCGCAATGCCATGGAGGCCGCCTTTGAAAACCAGGGCGGCCAAAGCCGCGAAGAGCCGCCAACCATTACCTTCCGGACCCGCACTCTGCGGCAGTTTACGATTGGCCATCGGCGCCATCGCCTGGTGTGCCGGATAGACGTTATAGATAACGGCCCGGGCATTCCGCCGGAGCTGCTGCAGAACATTTTCTATCCGATGATCAGCGGTCGTGCCAGCGGCACAGGCCTGGGCCTTTCCATTACCCAGAGCATCATCGGGCAACACCATGGACTGGTTGAATGCGAGAGCGAACCAGGACGAACCGACTTCATCATCTTCCTGCCCCTGGAGGACACCCCATGAGCCAACCGGCAAACGTCTGGATCATCGACGACGACCGCAGTATTCGCTGGGTGCTGGAGCGCGCCCTTAACCAGGCCGGTATGCAGCCCCGCGTTTTCGACAGTGGCGAAAGCATCATGATGCGGCTGGAACACGAGCAGCCGGATGCCATCGTCAGCGATATCCGGATGCCCGGCGTTGACGGCATCACCCTGCTTTCCCAGATCGTGGATGTCCATCCGGACGTGCCCGTGATCATCATGACCGCCCACTCTGACCTGGAAAGCGCCGTCACCAGTTACCAGACCGGGGCCTTTGAATATCTTCCCAAGCCGTTCGATGTGGACGATGCCGTGGCACTGGTCAAACGTGCTGTTGCCCACAGCCACGAAAAACGTGCCAGCGCCGAACCGCCGGCGGAAAGCGCCCAGCGCGCCGCCGAAATCATCGGTGAAGCGCCAGCGATGCAGGAAGTTTTCCGGGCCGTTGGCCGGCTGTCCCATTCCAACATCACCGTACTGATCAATGGCGAAAGCGGCACCGGCAAGGAACTGGTGGCCCAGGCGCTGCACAACCACAGCCCCCGAGCCAAACACCCGTTCATTGCCCTGAACATGGCCGCCATCCCGAAGGACCTGATTGAATCCGAACTGTTCGGCCACGAGAAAGGTGCTTTTACCGGCGCCGGTGCCGCCCGCCAGGGCCGCTTTGAACAAGCCAATGGCGGCACCCTGTTCCTGGATGAAATCGGGGACATGCCCGCCGATACCCAGACCCGCCTGCTGCGGGTACTGGCCGATGGCGAGTTCTATCGGGTTGGCGGCACCACCCCGATCAAGGTGGATGTCCGGATCATCGCCGCCACGCATCAGGACCTGGAAAAGCTGGTTCAGGCCGGCAGCTTCCGGGAAGACCTTTTCCACCGCCTCAACGTTATCCGCGTGCATCTGCCAAAACTCGCGGAACGGCGGGAAGACATCCCCCGGTTGATGCAGCACTTCCTGAAAAGGGCCGCCAAGGAACTGGCCGTGGAGCCGAAAATCCTGCGCCCCGAAGCGGAGGAATACCTCACCACCCTGCCCTGGCCCGGTAACGTCCGCCAGTTGGAGAACACCTGTCGGTGGCTGACTGTCATGGCCAGCGGCCGGGAAATCCACATTGATGACCTGCCCCCGGAACTGCTGCACCAGGCAGAGGCACCCGCCACCGGGGCTACCTGGCAGGAGGGCCTGAAAAACTGGGCGGAACAGGAGCTTAAACGGGGCAAGAAAGGCATTCTCGACAGCGCTGTTCCGGAGTTCGAGAGAATCATGATCGAAACCGCGCTGAAGCACACCGGCGGCCGGCGCCGGGATGCGTCAATCCTGCTGGGTTGGGGCCGGAATACGCTGACCCGGAAGATCAATGAACTGGGGATGGATCACCCGGAGCATGAGGACGATTGACGATTGGGGTCCTGAAAATGGGGTCAGATGAACTTTCATCTGACCCCATTTTTACCTTTTGATTCAGCGAACCTCCCGCCAATAGATGACCCGGTCGTGGCCCCGGTAGACGCCGAAGGTGGCGAGAGCGGATGGCGCTTCCAGTGTGCCGTCACCGTCGAAATCGCCGGTCAGCCAGAGCGGCACCGAGAATGTGACCGGGACGTTGCCTCTGTTTCCCTCGCCCGGTGCCGACAGCACCAGCCCACTTCCCGCCGGGGGCGCCCCTGCCGTCAACGAATCCGACACGCCCACTACGGAGGTGCTGCCTCCGGTTAGCGCCGTCTGGTCCAGCGCAACGTCTGTCCCGGTGGCATAGGTCCAGCAGCTGTCCGCGATGTTCGGAATGAAGCCGGCCACCGTGAAGTAGTAGGCCCCGAAGGGTATTTCCAGACCCGATGTCTCCGGCCCGTAGGCATTCTCCAGCTGCAACCGGCCATATCGCATTTCGAGTGGGAAAACCGGATCAATGGCAACCGGCAGCTGTGGCGAGCTGACGCCATCGGCATCAACCAGTTGCGACAATTCGATTCGGTAGTCCGGCGAAAACGGCGGTATCCGGCTTTGGACGTTTTTTTCATACACCAACTGATCGGACGAGGAAAACAGGTACTGCAACTGCCCCGGGGCGACAATCGTCAACGCAGGAGGCGTGCTCAGACTGGCGGAAACAGACAACGGGTTGCCATCGGTATCCAGTGCGGAACGATCAGAACTACCCGGTAGACGGGACAGGCCACCGACTGACAGACGCTGGAAATCACCCAGGGTGTAATTCTGTGTTACCTCACCGTTGGAGTTTAACGGCTCTAGCGTAAGCAGCGGTTCCAGGCCAGACCGCCAGCTCAGGCTCTGGCCGGTGTAGGCAAAGGCCGTGGAGGACTCACAGAAAGGCTTCACTTCCCCCCGCTCTGATACGGTCACCCTGAAGCGGTCCGGAATAAAGCGACCAACGTAGCTGAGAGGATCGCCGACGACATCGGCCGTGCCAAGGTAATTGCCGCTGGTAAGGGACGGCGTGATGCGGATGATGCCGACTTCGGGCCACTGGAACCGGCCGCAGGCGGTTCCACCGGGAGCAGAGGCGCCAGAGCAATCCTCGCCGAACGAACCCAGGGCCCCGGATAGTGCCGGAGAATCCCCTCCCGCCGGCGCGACCAGCGAGGCATCGAGCTCAACCGCCTCCGCCGGTGTTTCTCTGCCAAAATTCGGCGTGACATTGCCACTGGCATTGACTGACGATACCCAGATCTCAAAATCGGTACCGGCGGCAACAAAGGTATTGCCATCCTGAACCGAGGTCGCCGCCGGGTTGCCCGGTACGTGCAACTCGAAGTGGTCCGGCCGTACAACGAATGTTCCATCTCCGGACATGACCAGACCGGCATCGTCGCCGGAGCCCTGGTAACGGGCATTCAGACGCAGGCGCCCCACGTCGGGGTAACGGATGTCCGCTGTCGCCACGCCATTTGCATCAAACCCCAGAGAGGAGGTCGCGCCCGGTGACCCCGGGACCGGATTTCCTTCGACAAACAGATCCAGGGTACCCGAGGCCGGATTGACGTAACTGGACCAGAGGGCAACCGCTTTGGTTTCGTTCGAAAAGGCGGGCACGCACTGCTCGGAAACATTATCTTTGCGAACCGCTGCAATACTGGCGGAAACCACGGTGTCGGAAACATGGTCGGGTACCGAAATATCGAAGCCCGTGTCGAAGAACGTCAGGTCACATTTGTCCGGTGCCAGACCGCCGGTTCCGTTGTCACACAATGTCTGGGAGAAGGCGATGGTGCCTGGATCGGAGCCGGGCACCCCAAGCGTCACGGTTGCCGGGCTGGTAACCCGCAGGGCGCGGGTGGCTGCACCATTGAGGGTAAAGGTATCGCCGCCGACCCAAGCTGACGGGGCCATGGTCACCTCAACGGGATCGGGAAACAGTTGGCTGCAATCGGCATTGCCGCAGGCGCGGATGGTAACCTCCGCGGGTTGACAGGTCAGTCCGCTGCCGCTGTGCTCCAGTTCGAAATGATCGACAAGCGCCTGCACCGCTCCGATTTTATCGGCACAGACCTGCAGGTTATCGAGTTCGTGAATATTGGTGGAACCGCCGGTGGACCCGGTCAGCGAGAGAAACAGGTTTTCCGGAATCTCCGGCTGACCACTCAGGGTTTCCTGAATCAGGGTCTGGAAGGTGTTTCCGGTACCTCGCCCGTTTCTCTCAACGGTAAGTTCAGGGGTCTTTCCGCCCCTCGAGTCAATCGTTATTCTGTATCGGTAGGGGTTATTATCATTGTTCGAATCGATCCCGGGAGACAACCCGCCCGAATCCGCGATGTAGGCATAGTCCGGTGCCGAACCACGCACAGCGACAGAATCGAGGGTGCGGCCAGTGTTGCCCCCTACCCGGCCTTCATTATTGTTGGAGAAGTTTCCGTACTCATCCAGACCAATTCCCAGCCAGCCGCCAGAGAACCCTCCACTGCCATCGGGCTCCTGGGCGTAGCCGAGTGATCCGCCGTAACCCCCGGCCTGGGGAGTGACCGAGGCATCGGAAAAAACCACGGCAAGGCCATCAGCGCCCGTTCCTCCGTACGCATAATAGTCGAACTCGATCTGAATCAGGTTGTCCGCTCCGGGAAACAGTCTCTGGTAGGTTGCGGCAGTCGCCTGATTGCCCACGGCCTCGGTCAGACGCAAGCGGCCACTGACAATTTGAGGTGTGAAGTTGCCGCTTGATCGGGTAGTCACCCAGTCGGGACCAAGACCTGAGCGGTTGAACTGGTCAGGCTCACAGGTAAAAGAGAGCGCTCTCAACACCACGTCGTCAATATGCCAGAAATCGTAGCCGTCTCCGCTTCCCCGCTGCTGCTGAAACCGAAACTGGAAAGCCGAATGGAAGGCACCGGAAGGTAACTCAAACTGCGTTGCCCCGCTTTGTCCTGGCGTCCCATCGCCCGCCAGGGACTCAATTTCGATCCACCGATTCCGATCATCCAGAAATTCAACAACCAGGTCTTCGTTTCTGTCCGGGTTTTCACTGAAGGCGTCATCACCACGCCGCCACCAATACTCAAGACTGCCCGAGGTTGAGCCGGAGAGATCAAAACTGGGTGAGGTCACCGAGACACCGCCACTACTGGTGAACAACGACAGGTTTCCACTGTTACTGGTTTGCCCGCCAATCCCCGCTTGGCCACCTCTGAACGGATCAACATCCCAGCCATCGCCGGCAAGCGTTCCGGAATCGAAGTCATCGCAGAACAACGCCGTGACGCCGCTGCAAAATGTCGTTGGCCGGATCAGGCGGCCGCTGCTATTCGCCTCAAAGGCGAACCAGCTCACAGCTTCCTCCAGACCGGTTCGCTCCGAATCGTTGACCTGATCCTCGTCGATGTGAACGGAAAAACCGGAAGGTGATAACTCACCACCACAAAAGCGAACCCAGCCACCATTGCGCCCCGCCATGGTATTGTGACTGACCACCACATCAGGAGCCGCAGCAAAGCCGCTCAGAGGATAGCCCTGACACTCATCCTCATGGCGGTCAACGTCCCGCCCGGCTGACTGTCCGGCGACATAAGGACGCCCGTTATTGACACCAACCGCAGGCTCAACGGCAACCCAGCCAATCACCTCTGCGCCATGGCCGGATGCAACCTCTGCTCCTTCAAGCGCCAGACTCATTGCCGATGCCCCCGGTCTCAAGCGAGTATCGTTCCCACTTCCCCAGGAGGACGATGTAATCCAGCCGGAGTCATTGAAGGTGTTGACAGCGTGAAGCACAACGGGTGACGAAGAAAAAGCCTGCTGGAAGGTTACCGTGTCAACCGCTCCCGAGTACCCTGCCGCCGACCGGACGGTTGAGGTGGACAGCCGGCCGGCTTCCAGAAGCGTACCATCGGGAAACTCCCAGACGCCCTCTTCCACCACCCAATACCGGATGGCCTCGGCCTGCCAGCCCCCAGGCGGCGGGCATTGGGCTCCTCCGGGCGCACTCGCACCAGCGCTCTCACAGGGACTCTGAACGCCGACCTGGAATCCCGCAGGGGACACATTCCGGACCCTGGCACTCAGGGAAAGGTCATTGTCATGGGATACCGGACCAACGATCACGACCGGGTTGGAATAGGTTTCCCGGAGCGTAACAGTCTCCCAGTTGCCCGCATCAATCGAACCGGAAACGATAACGGAACCTGTTTCGAAATAAGCGTCCTCACCCAGAGCTGCCGGCGCGAAAACCAGCGCCGTCATTGCAACGATGAGTCTGCAAACACTGTTCAAGGTTGTTGAGCTGCCCCTCTGCCTGCTACCCACGCGTCACCTCGGATTTGAGCTCGGCGTTTATCGACGATCCGGTCAGTCTCATCGCACACGTACCTCTACCGAGCGATTGGCCAGATCACTTCCGGAGCCACATTGCCCGTCGCTGCGCACCGTAAACACCGTCTCCTCAGCGGGCCCGCCATCAATGTCGGCAGACACCGAATTACAGAACATAGCGGACTCGCAGCCGCTCAGCCCGTTCGCCGAAAAGGTCACAGACCCCGTGACAGCACTGCAATCGCCCGCGGCGAGCACCTCGGCGACGGCGACCTGCGCGCCACTTTCCGCTGCGAAAAACGCCCGTTGGGACTGGATCTGGAGGCTTACGGATTCACTGCCTGCCTGCTGCAACTGCGCCATGCCAGCCACCAGCAGGGTCAGAACGGTAATGATGAAGAGCGCGATCGGCAGTCCCGCGCCTTGCT
The DNA here is from genome assembly GCF_056857895.1 of Marinobacter sp. B-21. Classification (NCBI taxonomy): domain Bacteria; kingdom Pseudomonadati; phylum Pseudomonadota; class Gammaproteobacteria; order Pseudomonadales; family Marinobacteraceae; genus Marinobacter; species Marinobacter sp. B-21. The sequence goes on along the minus strand of NZ_JBSXNZ010000068.1, from coordinate 32,201 downwards.
GCAACCTTGCCATGGAAGTTTCATGGAACATTTCGGACCTGCACCTCCTGGCTGATGGATGTTGTTTCACCCGAATCCGGGCTCTCGAGATCGAAACGGAATGAAACGACCGCACCCCGTTGAAGGCTCGGCGGGGTAACCCGGAACACCAGAGAATTACTGACCAGCTGTGCAGCCATCACCTCGCGCCCCGGAAAACCACCAGGCAAACCGGACGCGGGCGAACTATTGATACCATAGTTCCGGTAACGGTAGAGAAAGCGCCCTTGCTGACACACTGATACCGGGTCTCCGACAATGTAGAACCGGCGCGCAGGGGATTTCGCCGCAAAGCGGTGAGTCGCCCCGCCGTTGAATGTTACCGTAACCGGCGGAGCTCCGGCAGGCATGCTCGCGGGCGGGGAGAGTGGCCCCGGGCTTCCCGGGCTATAGACATCGGATCCGTAGCCGTAAACCACAACCCTTCCCGTTGCCGAAGCTCCGCCAGGCAGTGGCACCGCTTCAAATGAGCCGGGCGATGGCCCCTGGGGAAGGCTCAGATAATTCGATGCCGCCTCAATCGGCATCCACTCCAGGCAGGTTCCTGAAGCATTGGTCCGAATGGACGTTGGCAGTGCCTCCCGGAGTTCCCGACTGATCTGTTCACTGATAACGACGCCGGCCAGGGATCGCTGCTGGCGGGCACCGACATCCAATGCTCCCCGCGTGGACAAACCAACAAACCGGACCGAGATCGTGGCCACGATGGCCAGCAGCACAATCACTATCAACAGTTCAACGAGGGTGAATCCACCGGCCCTGCGCATCAGAAATTCGCCCTGTAGGCCGCGAATGAAAACGACTGGTTTCCGGGCGCGGTGATGTCAAGATCAATCCGTTTGGCTTCGGCCGCAGGCAAGCCCACCTCGGTGCCCGCACAGGAAACGGTGATCGAAACCGAGAACCCGGAATAGCCACTGAGCGCGGCGCCGGTGGCGGTTGAGGGCGCACCACTCAGACCGTCATAATCATCGACATCGTCAAACGCAGTCCGCCCCTCCCCCTCCGCACCAATGGAGCAGGGACCAGAGTACTTGGGAAATCCGCCCTGGGGGGTCAGTTCATCGTACTTCCGGGTCAGGATTTCATCCATATAGAGCTGTGCGAGCTTGACAGCGCGGGTCTGATTGAGCGGATCGGCACTTCGCCCCGCAATCAGTGAAAATGCGCCAACAACCCCTGCAATGGCAACACTGATGATCACAATCGTGATCACCAGTTCCACCAGGGTTGCACCGGATTGATTGACTCTCACGACTGGCAACTCCCGGCGTATACCGCGCCCAGGGAACTGAGGCAGGTTCGAAACGTGCTGTCACCGGAAAAGGTGAATTGCAGGCTGGCGCCGGTTGCGGGTGCGCCTTTTGCGTCAAATGTCAGGGTAAGGGGAAGACCGCCGGCAACCGAGAGACTGGCGCCTTCGCGCGATATTTCAAACGTGCGTGGAGTGCCACTGCCGCCACCCACGATGAACCGGAACCGGTCGGCATTCTGCTCAATGGTAAGTGTGTTGGCCGGATTCCCCGCCAGCGCTGCCTGCTGGGCAAGCAGCGTGGCGGAGGCGAGTTGCTGGGTGGCCAGCAGGGGGGAGAAGGCCGAGCGGCTGGCGAACAGGCCAACACCCACCGCGGAGAGCACTCCGATCAGGATGATAACCATGACCAGTTCCACGAGAGTGAACCCCGATGACCCCGGAGTGGCTATCACTTTCATATCCCCTCCCGACAGCCAGAAAAAGCAGGCCGGCTTGGCAAAGCCTCACCCGACGCACGCCCAGTACTCGTACCTTTGTCGGATGATGCTTCGCTAGCCCAATCTACAACTCTTTTACAAATCCGACCTTGAACACCAGAGCTTCTTAATCAGCATCCAGAATCGTCAAGGGCAATGTCAGGAGCATCGGTAGCGCCAGTCGCTTCTACAAACGTTACTTCACAAGTACCAGGCGCATTGTTTGCTGCAATAGTTCCGGCAGTAGTTGTATCGAAATCGTTCGCATCAATCTGCGCAGCGGTCAGAATACTGGCCTGTGTTGGATAGCCATAGGCCAGGGCAACAGCTTGTCCTTCCAGTGTCACGGATTCGCCGGTACTTGCTGTCTGGTCACAGCCCGAGTCCGCAAGGCAGGCGGAACGGACTATGGCATTGGCTGAACGCACAGCTCCATAAACGCCCTGAATGCTTGCGGCACGAGCATCTCCACCCAAATCCGCAAACCGCGGCAAAGCAAACGCCGCCAGAATGCCCAGAATGACAATCACCATAACCAGTTCGATCAGGGTGAAACCTTGCTCTTTTCTTGTTGCAATCGCTGTCATCGCTTTCATGGTAGTACTCCGTTCTTGGTTGCCGGTTGGCTTTTGGGTTTATCAGTTAATGACTGTGGTTATTTCGCCGGTATCAGCATCGTAGGCGATGGTGCTGCCCTGGTCGTCCGGTTGATAGGTGAACAGGCAATCGCCGCTGATGATTGAAGTGGTGTACTCTGTCTGCGCGGATGTACTCACCGTCGGCGCGTTTGACTGCAGGACGCCGTACCAGACTTCCTCGCATTTGGTTGCGTTCATGGCCGTGCCTGTGTCGTTTGAGAGAACCGAGGTCGGCCAGCCGTCGGCGCTGACATCCACGTCGTCGTTGCCAAAGCCGACCACATTTGTCTGCGCCGTGGTGAATCCGTTGGAAACCCACTGGGTTTTGGCAAGGGCGACGCCCGCCGCCAGGGCACCGGCCGTGGCGCGGATACTGGACTGATGCGCCTGCTCGGAAAGCTGGGCAAATCGCGGCAGTGCAAAGGCAGCCAGAATCGCCAGGATGGCAATAACGACCACCAGCTCTATCAGGGTGAACCCCTGCTGTTTATTGGTACTGTTGTTCCCCGTCATAGGTCAGCCTCGCTACGGTTTCTTTCTTCCGTCTGATCAGCGTTGCGCATCCTGCGTTTGCGCTGCTTCTTCTGTCAACGACACCGGGGACAATCGGAGCCCCGTCAGTCGCTCTTCCTGCTCCCGCATGCCATTCCCGTTGCGGTCCGCAAATTCCGTTGTCACTTCCCAGGCCAGAGGCTGCGCCTCATAAGCTTGCCGGCGGTCTACAGTTATCGGCTGCCTTGGGTTATAAATTAACCAACCTTTGGGCCCGTTTACTGTTTCTTTTTGTTGTTCGCTTTGTTGTTCAATAGCCTGGAAGCACCAGCCCCCCGGCTCCGGCCGAGAATTCTCACAGCGGCCCTGGTAGTTCCCCCACTGATGCTCAATCAGCTCAAAGGGGTTGATACCACGGTGCTCAGCCAGGCTGCCATAACGGCTCAGCATCACCTCGGCCCCCTTGATCACCAAAGCCGACCTGAGCTGACCGATCACCATATTGGCGGCCCGCTCCTCGGCATTTCGCGTCTCCCGCTCCAGCACTCCGAGCAGGAACCACCAGAGCACTCCCAGCACAACCAGCACCACGGCCAGCCGAAACTTCCGGGTCTGGCCCAGCCCGTTGGCATCCGTCGGCCATGCCGGTGGCACTCAGCCCCGCCCCATGGCGGCGGCCCCCAGATCCCAGATCGGCAGGAACACGCCCAGCGCCAGGATCAGAACCAGGATGCCCATGGCCACAATGAGTATCGGCTCGATGGATTCTGCCAGTCGCTTGAGCCCGTAATCCACGTCCTCATCGTAAAAATCCGCCACGTTGTTGAGCATGTCATCCACGGAACCGGTTTCCTCGCCAACCGCAATCATCTGCAGAATCAGCGGCGTGAACATCTCACTGTGCCGGGCGGTTCTGAGCAGGCTCTCGCCGCGCTCAATGCCAGTGCGCATGTCCTTGATATGGATCGCTATCCAGGCGTTGTCGGTGGCATCCGCCACCACCGTCAGGGCCTGGGTCACGGGCATGCCCGCGGCCAGCATGGTAGCAAAGTTTCTCGCAAACCGACTGAGCGTGATCAATTCCAACAGCGGCCCGATAACCGGCATCCGGAGCTTGTAGCGGTCCCAGGTCAGCCGGCCCTGTTCCGTCTGCTTCCACTGCCGAAGCAGCAGCCCGCCGGCTGCCGCCGCAAACAGCATCACGTACCAGTAGCCCAGAAGGAAGTTTGAGGTACCCACCAGAACCTGGGTCAGCAACGGCAGATCCGCACCCAGCTTGTTGAACACCGCGGCAAACTTCGGGATTACCAGGAAGTTCACCACCATCAATGCCGCCAGCAACGCAATCATCACGAACATCGGATAACGCATGGCCTGCTTGAGCCGCCGCTTGGTATCCCGCTCCAACTCCAGAATTTCCGACAGCCGCTTGAACGCATCGTCCAGCATCCCGGTGTTCTCACCCACGTGGATCATGGCAATGAACAGTTCCGAGAAGACCTTCGGATGCGCCTGCATGGCCGTGGCCATGGTGGTGCCGCCCTCAAGCCGCGTGGTCACATCCTCGAGCACTTCCGCGAGCACCGGCGATCGCGAGGTTTCCGCCAGCCCTCGCATGGTCCGGATCAACGGAATCCCGGCCTTGGTCAGTGCGTGCATCTGGCGGCAGAATACAATGAGTTCATCCAGTGTCACTTTTTTCCGGAATATCGGGAGCCGGTTAAGCCGGTCAATCACCGGGTCGGTCTGCTCCTTCTCGCGGATCATCAGAGGCGTAATGCCCCGGCGCATCAGTTCCGCGGCGGCCGCATCCACATTCGGGGCGCCAAGTGAGCCCTGCTGCACACTGCCGCGATTGTCCTTGCCCCGGTAACTGAACTGCATCAGGCGCCTCCCCCAACCGGCTCATCCGGGACAGGGATTTCATCGTCGGGGGAGAGATCACCCTCGGATGTCGCCGCCACCCGGGCCACTTCTTCCAGCGCTGTCACACCCTGAAGTGCGTAATCCATTGCGCACTGCCCGAGCGGCCGGTAAAACTCGCTTTTGCGGGCTGCCCGGGTAAAGCCGGAGACATCCTGCCGGCGCAATGCATCCAGCATCGCCTCGTTCATTTCAAGCATTTCGTAGACGCCGACCCGCCCCTTGTAGCCGGTATTGCTGCATTGGTAACAACCGCGGCCGTGAACAAATCCGGCTTCGATATCGAGTGGATCAAGATCAAAGGTGGCCAGCCACACCCGCTCCTGATCCGTTGGCTGATAGGGTTCCGAGCAGTTGTCGCAAACCCGGCGCACCAGGCGCTGGGCGACCACGCCCAGCAGCGAGCTGGCCACCAGAAACGGCTCCGCGCCCATATCAATCAGGCGCATGGCGCTGCTGATGGAATCGTTGGTGTGCAGGGTGGAAAGCACCAGGTGGCCGGTCATCGCCGCCCGAAGGCCGATTTCAACAGTCTCACGATCCCGCATCTCACCGACCAGGATCACATCGGGATCCTGGCGGAGGGCCGCCCTCAGCACATTGGCGAACTCCAGCCCTATTTTAGGGTTCACCTGTACCTGGGTAATCCGGGGCAGGCGGTATTCCACAGGGTCCTCGGCGGTGATAATTTTCACCTCCGGGCGGTTCAGTTCCGACAGCGCTCCATACAGCGTTGTGGTTTTACCGCTACCGGTAGGGCCGGTCACAAGGATCATCCCGTGAGGTTTTTTGATCATCCGCCGGAACTGCTCGAGCAGTTGTGCGGGCATGCCGGTAACATCCAGGTTCAGCATGCCCTGGCTCTGATCCAACAGCCGCATGACCACCGATTCGCCATACTGAACCGGCATGGTCGATACCCGGACATCGATGCTTCGGCCCTTGACCCGGATGTTAAAACGCCCGTCCTGGGGCATCCGCTTCTCGGAAATATTAAGGCCGGCCATCAGTTTCAGGCGAAGAACCAGTGCGGCATTCACCCGCTTCTCTTTCATCACCTGTTCCTGAAGCACGCCATCCACCCGTTGCCGGATACGAACGACCGTCTCGTCCGGCTCGATGTGAATGTCCGAACTGCGGGCCTGCATGGCGTCTTCAAACAGGGTCTGAAGCAGTTTGACAACCGGCGCCTCGGCGCTCTCGGATTCCGCAGAAAGGTCGGCCAGATCAAAGGCATCGTCACCCAGTTCGTCTTCCAGCTCTTCCGCCAGGGAGGCAATTTCATCGGTGCGCCGGTACACCAGGTCCAGCGTGCTCAGCAGCTCGCTTTCCCGAACGACCGCTTGCCTGATGGGCTGCCGGAGGATGCGCACCAATTCGTCGTAGGCAAAGATATCGAGCGGATCGGCCATGCCCACCAGCAGTTCACCACTCTTCTCGGCCAGAACAATACTGCGGAACCGTCGTGCCATCGCCTCGGGCAGCTTTTTTACCAGCTCGTTATTGAACTGATAATGACGCAACTGCACAAAGGGCACATCCAGCTGCCGGGACAGGATATTGAGCAGGCTGTCCTCGTCGACATAGCCAAGATCGGTCAGGGTCTTACCCAGTTTCCGCCCGGTGCTTTTCTGTTCACGCAGGGCCGTCATCAGCTGCTGTTCAGTAATGACATCATTCTGAACCAGCAGGTCACCTAACCGGACTTTCTTTTTCGGCTCTGTCGTCATCATCCTGCCTGCAGCGTTTTCAGTCGTTCTCGAACATAGTCCGCCAGGGACGGCGAAAGGCCGGGCAACCGGGCGGCCTGACCATAGGCTCGAACTGCGCCCTTAACCTCACCACCGGTTTCCAGGGCAATGGCCAGCCCCACCCACCATGTGGCACGGCTGTCGTCCCGGGCAATGAGGACCGACCAGTGCCGTGCGGCTTCGGTGCTGCGGCCGGCCTGCTGCAGCAAGGTGGCCAGCGTCACCCGGTATTCTGTGTGCTGCCCATCGGTGGGCACTTGCCGCTCAAGCGTGGCAACGGCTCCGGACAGATCACCCCTGGCATGAAGGGCTCTTGCCCGGAGTAGACGCAACCCGGCATGGGCGTCAGCGACTGGTTCCGGCAACCATGCCAGGGCCCGGTCCGGCATGCCCTGAACCAGCATCCGACGGGCGAACACTTCCCGGCTGGCCATTGCGGGCTGAGACGCTGCCAATTCCCGCAACCTCTGTTCGGCTTCGCGGGTTTTACCAGACCGGAGCAGTGACGTTAATTCCCGGCTGACCCTGAGATCAATGGCTTCCGGCGTCTCACGAACCTGCTTCACCTTTGCTGCCGGCTTTGCTGCCGGCGTACCGCTCGACAGGATCGCGGCAGTTTCCGCAGTACGTTCTCCAACCCCGGCCCCGGCCTCTGGCTGCCCGATGCCTGCCACCGGCTGCCCGGGGGGCGCTTGTTTTGCCGGCGTTGGCGTTGATGGCTCAGACGCTTCGGCAATGTCTGCCCCTGGCTCAGGTTCGGGCTCAGGCTCAGGCTCAGGTTCGGGTTCGGGTTCGGGTTCGGGTTCGGATTGAGCTTCAGGTTCAACAGGTGGCACTGGTTCTCTGGGCAGCCCGCTCTCACCTTTCGCAAGAGCGGGCTCTGCGGTAACGTCCGGGGCCTCCGGCGCCGGCTCGACGACTGGAGCGGCGCTGACCACGGCGGGTGCTGCCTCGCCCCTGCCCTGAGCCTGAAACCAATAACCGAAACCGGCGACCACACCGCCCACCAACAAGAGCACAACGGCCCACAGCCAGAAGTTTACCCGCCCTCCGGCCGGAACCTGCCCGGTGTAGGCACCCGCCACGCCTGGCCGGTTCTGCCGTTGCTCGGCGGCACGCAAGGCATCATTGAGCAAGCTCATAGCCACCTCGCAATCAGGCCGGGAGAGCGGACGCTTTCGGTATCACGTACCGCCTGCAGGGCATGGCCACGCTGAACCAGACGATCACCCTTGCCCCAGGCCGCCAGCATGGACTTGTGGGCAAGAATATTGACCAGCCGGGGAATGCCACCGGAAGCCCGGGTAATCAGGCGTAAGGCACCGGGAGCGAACAGATCCGCTCCGTTGTAACCGGCCTGCGCCAGTCGATGACGCAGGTACTGCGCAACCGAGTTTTTGTCCAGGGGTGTCAGGCGATAATGGAAAGTGATGCGCTGGTTCAACTGCCGGAGGCTCTGTTTCTGCAACAGCACATCCAGCTCCGGCTGGCCGAACAACACCACCTGCAACAACCGGACACTTTCCGTTTCCAGATTTGTAAGCAGCCGCAATGCCTCAATGGTTTCCTCGGGCATGGCCTGGGCCTCGTCGATCACCAGAACCACCGGCGTCTGCGCCGTGGCGTGGGCAATAAGCCGCTCGTTGATGGCTTTCAGAACCTGGTGAGGATTGGCACAACCGGACACATCGACACCCAACTCCTCGGCCACCGCCTGGTAGAGCGTATCAGGTGTCAGACGGGGGTTGGGTAAATACGCGGTGCACGCCCGCGGCTCCAGTTCGTTGAGCAGCAACCGGCACAGCAGGGTCTTGCCGGTGCCCACTTCACCGGAGATCTTGATGAAACCCTCACGCTCCTTCAGGGCCACCAGCAGCAATTCCAGCGCATCGCCATGGCTGGGTGCCCGCAGGAAGTAACGGGTATTTGGCGTCAATGCGAACGGTGCTTCCTGCAGTCCGAAATGGGATTCGTACATGCTAGCGAACGGCTTTCTCCGGCTCAGGGGTAACGGATTCGGACGACTCCAGCAGCTCCCGGAGTACACTTATGCGCTCGCGGCTGGCCGCGACATCGGCATCCATCTGGGTCGACCCCGCCATCACCGGGCGCAACAGGATCACCAGTTCGCTCTTGCGGGACTGGAATTTTCGCTGCTTGAACAACTCCCCGACCAGAGGAATGTCGCTGAAGAAGGGAACGGCCGAGTTGTTGTCCTCACTGCTGTTCTGAATAAGACCACCGATCACGACAATCTGCCCGCTCTCGGCGCGAATCACGCTGTCGGTCTCACGCACGGTGCTGCTGGCCAGGGGCAGGGTTACATCCTGCTCACCAATGGTAACGACCTTTTCCTGATCGGTCACCTCACTCACCGACGGATGAACGTGTAAGGTGATAACGCCACTCTCGGAAATCTGCGGGGTTACATCCAGGGAAATGCCTGAGAAAAACGGCGTAAGCTCAACGGATGTCGAATTCGTGTCCGTTACCGTCAGGGCGGAGTTGTTGTTATAAAAATCGATATCCGTCACAAAGAACTCATCGGTACCGACCTTGATGACCGCCTTCTGATTATTCACCGTGGAGATGCGCGGGCTTGAGAGAATCTGCACATTGCCCTGCCCTCCAAGCAACTCGATCAGGGCGGTAAAACTGCCTTCCCTGATAGTGGCCGAAAACAGTCCACCAATATCGGAGGTCTGGATAGCCTGACCTGCCAGGGCCTGCGCGGTAAACTCCGCTGGCAAGCCATCACTGGCCACCACCGATGACGCACTATGGATATCTGACCAGTTAATGCCCTGCTGATAGCTTTCGTTCAGGGCAATTTCCAGAATCTTGGCTTCCAGGATCACCTGACGCTGCATGATCAGCTCGGTACGGCGCAGGTACTCTTCCACCAGTTCCAGGTCTCTTGCGCCGGCGCGCACCATGACCAGCCCGGCACCGGGGTTAACGATCACCTGCTCACCATCACCGTCAACAATCATGCTCAGCGCGTTTTGAATGTCCTGCCAGAAATCGGAAGCCGTTTCCGTGGAAATGGTTGTTCCCACCAGACTGCGGGTCTCCCTGGAACTGTTATTGCTGCTGTCGCCGGCACGGTCGTAGTTTCCGCTACGGGTACCGGTTGAGCGACCGGAGTTGTCGCGGGAACTGGTGACCTGACCGGAGCTGACCCGGGTCTCGGAGCCGCCCCGGCGCTTGAAGTGCAGATAATCAATGGGGAACAGGCGGGTCTGAATCTGGTCAGCCTGTACCCGGAACAAGCGGCCGGTGCGCCGGATATCCAGCCCGTAAAGGTCTCCGGCGATGTCCATGACCTCTGGCACGGTGACATCGTCCAAGCGCAGATCAATACTCGCATTCACCCCGGGATGAACCACAACGTTGTAGCGGGTGCCCGCTACGAGCGCTTCAAAAAAGCTGCCTGCGGGAATGCCACGGGCATTGACATCAAAACGCTCATCAAGATCCGCGGGCCCGGACAGAGGAGGCAGCAACGCCGCACTGACATCCGCGGGCAGAGGGGCGGCTTCCTTCTGCGCCCCGGGTTCCGCCGGAGAGTTTTGCCGGGCGTCTTCCAGCGCCTGATCAATAGCGTCCGCCGCATCAGTCGAGGTCGCCGTCGCAGAGCGCATCAGCGGGTTGTTGCTACACGCCGCCAGCACAAGGCTCAGGGCCAGCAAGCCCGTTATCCTGATTTTTGTCATGAGTATCCGGTTATCTGTCATTGAGTTCCCCGGACCTGCGGGAGCCTCTCCAGGTATAACACCCGTTCGCGGCCGCTATCCGTTACCAGAACACGATTGTCGTAAATCCGGATAACCCGCAGGCTGTCAACAGCCTGGCCTTCCCTGAGGGCCTCGCCATCAATAATGGCGACACGTCGGTCCTTGCTGTAAAGAATTGAGTCCAGCAACAAGTCTCTCTCCGGCACTGGTGTCACAACCGCCACTTCAAAGCCCGGTGGCCGGGTCGGATCCTGCAACGCAGAGACCGCCCCTGGAAACAAAGTCAGCGCGCCCGCGGCCAGGCAGGTCCATGGACAGAACAATATACGCAAGCGTTTACTCATGTCATACTCCTAGCCAGGCCTGATCCACACTCAGTGTTCGCACCCGAATGACGGCTTCACCGGAAGGCCAGTCACCGGCGCTGTACTCCAGCATGATCCATCCCAGACGTTCGTCCATTGCCTCAAGTCGCTCTAGGTAGTTCAACACGTCGAGGTAACTGCCCTCAATGTGCAACTCAGCATCATGGGCATAAAGCAGGGGCTCTTCCGCCGCCTTCGGCTCTTCCGGAGGTTGTGAGCCTGGCTTTGGCGCAAAGACCGGCGTTGGCGTTTTCAGCTCCATGCCCTGCAGCACCAGCGAATCCTGGGCGGCCAGTATATCCCGCAACAGCGTCACCATCGCCCTGGGTGCAATCAGTTGCCCGGTGGTATCCGCAATCTGCCGGTTCAGCCTGTCCAGCCTCTGTTGCCGGGCGCTCAATTGGTTTTGCAATACCCGGGACGGGTCGGTGGCCAGTTGCTCATCAAGCAACTGCTGCTGCGCCAGCAGGTCGTCCCGACTGGCGGACAATGCCTGAATCCGGCTCGCCAGTCTCTGCTGCTCCTGTTGCAGCGGAGAAACTGCAAGCTCCCAACCGACAAAGATCACAAGCACCAGAGCCGTGAACAGAATCAGTGTCCGCTCGCGGATCGGACGCTGGTTGTACCAGTTCGCGGCCCGGGCAAACGAGTTTTCCGGGGAGCCCGCCATCAGCTGTCCTCCCCTGTCCGCCGGGTCGACACCCGGAAATCAATCCAGTGGCCTTGTTCTGGCCGCGACAACCGGAACGCTCCAAAGGTTCTTCCGGTAAACGCCGCTTCCTCACCAAGGTTCTCAAGGTACAGGGGCACCAACGCACCCGAACGACTGCGCCCTTCGATGGTTACCTGGCTGGGCTCTGATTGCAGGGTAACCCCCGTCAACCAGACATTTTCGGGAATCTGCCTGGCCAGCGCAGCCATCTGGGGCGAGAAACGGCCACCCTCGGAAACCACAAGGCTCTCCACTTTATCCAGCAAACGCCGACGCCGGGAAAGGGCCTCGGTGACCCGGGCCAACGCTGCCTCTACCTCTGCATCTGGTTGTCTGGACCGAACGGCCTCCGAAAGCTCAGCCACCACCTGCTCCAGACGCGTATTCTGTTGCTCCAGAGTTGCGGCCTGCTTTGCCATCCCGGCATTCTGGTAGCCAACGACGCCAGCCAACAGCGCCACCAGAACCACGCCGAGGGCCAGGACTGCGAGCGCACCCCCCGCCTGAAGCCGCTCCTGGCTCGGCCGCAATTCCAGGGTGTAAAGGTTGACCTGCTGGATCATGTGTGACCATCCTCCGGCAAGGGCAGGCCAGCACTCCAGGCCGGCAGGCAGCGACTGTCCAGATCCGCTTCGAGGCCGACCGAGCCCCAGCCCAGGGTTTCAATGCCTGCGGAAACATAGGAAGACAGCATTGAGGCCAGAGGCAGGACACTGTCCCGGGCAACCAGACGAATCATTGCAGGCGGCACCTGGCCCAGTTGGCTCTCGTAATAATCCAGTGAGCGCTGCATTTCCAGAGCCAGGGACTGAACCGCCGATTCCTGCCGGGCCGCGTCACGCAGGTCTTCAGACGTCACCTCAAGGCGACGGGACAGGTATAGCATGTTGTCTTTGCAGATGACCATCTGGCCGTAGCTCTCTTTCAGGTGAACCAGAGCGGCACCGCGCCTGTTGTCGTCCAGCCGGCATACCAGATTGCGCAGGGCCAGTTCGGCGATATCGATACGATCCAGCTCCAGGCCGGATTCCTGAACCAGCGTCACAAGCTCGGAAACCAGTGATTTCCTGGCGGCGACGACGTTCACCAGTTCTCCGCGGCCACGGGAAGCATCCTCTGGAAACGGGAAAACATCGGAAACGGCCTCTGAAGGGCTGAAACCAAGAAAATCCTTGAGCTTCCATTTTAGTGCATCGCCCAGCTCCGATTCCTCGATGCCCTCCGGGCGATCCATCTGGAAAACCTGGTACTGGTCCAGGGGCAAAACCAGCGTTGTTGCGGCGCCCGCCCAGCCATGCTCGTCAACCAGTTCCTGGAGAACTGACTGGCGCTTTGCCGGCAGGCATTCAGCGAACCCGAAGCCATCCGCACCGGGGGTTCCCCCGACGGCCCAGGCAACGCCATCAGGGCGCACCTCCAGACAGACGCGCGAACGCGCTCCGGAGCGCCTGAACATCCCGGTCAGCTTATTCAGTAAGGAAATCTTAGTCATCGGGCCCGTTAATTAAACTGGAATCGGAGGCACTCGCAGGCCTCAGGTTTTTGTTATGCTGCCTGAAATCACAGACTCTTTTGACAATCGCCAACATGATAGATGAGAAAGTGAACGTAACTCCACGCTTTTTTCGCTGATTTTACATCGTTTTTTCAAGTCCGTAACAAAAGCCCCCGCAAAGCGGGGACTTTCTCACATCGGATATCCGTTACCCCCCGAAAAACGGCGTACCTAGAACGGAATGTCATCATCGAAATCGTCCACCGGCTCCGGCATACTACCCTGAGACGGCTGGCTGCCATAGCCGCCCGACTGCTGCTTCGGTGGCGGATTGTTCTGCTGCCCGCCCTGGGCGTTATAGTCAGACTGCTGCGGCCGCCCCGCGGGGGCGCCCTGGTTCGCGCCACCTTCGGCACCACGGCTGTCGAGCATCTGCATCTGGCCATTGATATCCACCACCACCTCGGTGGTGTAAACGTCCTGGCCTTCCTTGTTCTGCCATTTACGCGTCTGCAGCTTGCCCTCAATGTAGACCTTTGAGCCCTTACGCAGGTACTGGCCGGCAACTTCGGCAACCTTGCCGAACATCACGATCCGGTGCCACTCGGTTTTCGGCACCAGCTGGCCGGTTTGACGATCCTTGTAGCTCTCGTCTGTCGCAAGATTCAGATTCACCACGGCATTGCCGTTGGGGGTGTAGCGGGTATCCGGGTCCTGCCCCAGATTGCCGATAAGAATTACCTTGTTTACGCCTCGTGCCATGTTCTGCTCCTGACTCTGTTTTCAGGGACAACCCGCACTCCCTGCGGGCTTCCGGATTTCAACAATTGCTAGCCTGCCGGACAAAGGAAAAGTCCGCAAGTAACGCTTCATCAAATTGCTGACGATCCACCTTAAGATAGGCGGTAGCAGCGTCTTCAACAATGACCACATCCTGCACACCCGGCAGGCGACGGAGGTGGCCATCAATATCGTCGTACTGGTTACCCATAACCTTGTGCAACTGTACCACGAAACTGGTGGTATAGCCGGGCGAAGGCATGGTCAGGGCAACCAGCAACCAAAGACCAAGCACGACAACCATAAACCAGAGGACACCCTCAGTACCGGACTGTTCTAACAGGAAGCCGCCCAGCGAACCGCCAAGAAACGCGCCCATGAACTGGGACGTGGAATAGACACCCATCGCCGTCCCCTTGCTGGCCGCTGGCGCCTCCTTGCTGATCAGCGAGGGCAGGCTGGCTTCCAGCAGGTTGAACGCCATGAAAAAGAAAAACAGCCCAACCCACGCAGCCACCAGGCTGGCGGACACCCCTGTCAACCCGGCGGTGGCCAGGGTCAGCAGGGTGATGGCCCCACACAGAACCGGTTTCATCTTGCGTTTTTTCTCGCCGATAATGATGAACGGCACCATGGCAAAAAAAGACGTTACCATCACGCTCAGGTAAAACCACCAGTGCGAACTGCTGGCAAGCCCCAGGGTATCCCGCAACATCGAAGGAAATACCAGAAACAAAGCAGTCAGCACCAGGTGCAGGGCAAAGATCCCGAAGTCCAGCCTGAGCAGGCGGCCATCGGAAACCACACGGCCCAGCATATCCCTGGCCGGATGAGTATCGGCACTGGTTTTGTGCTGATGGGGGGTAGGTACCAGACGATTTACAATCACCAGCGCCACAACGGCCAACGCCGCGGTGACATAGAAAATACCGGACAACCCCCACCAGGCACCAAGAAGGGGCCCCAGAACCAGAGAAACCGAGAACGACAAACCAATGGTGATCCCCACCGTGGCCATGGCCTTGGTTCGCTCCTCTTCCCGGGTCAGGTCACTGAGCAAGGCCATCAGCACACTGGCAATCGCCCCCGCCCCCTGAAGAATCCGCCCGGCAATCACAACGTATATGGAATCCGTGGCGCCAGCCAGAAGGCTACCCGCAGCAAACAGCACGAGACCGATATAGATCATGCGCTTTCGCCCGACCCGGTCAGAGAGCATGCCAAAAGGAATCTGTAACAAGGCTTGGCTGAGGCCATAGGCGCCCATGGCAAAACCGAGCAAGGCGGGCGTGGCGCCTTCAAGCTCGCTACCGAGCAGCATGAACACCGGCATCACCATGAACAGTCCGAGCATGCGCATGGCGTAGACTGACGCCAGGGCCGATACGGAGCGTTTTTCCAGCGTGTTCATGGCAGTTATGTACCTCAGCCGGGGGTTGAAAGCAGTCAGATTGAGGGCACATATCCCTCGCAGGCGGCGCATTGTAACAGAAGGCGCCGCAACGGGGGACCGGTCACTGCGCCTTGCCCCCTACACCCTTTTCGCCGTGGGGGACCCAACGCGGTATAATTTTCGTTTTTATCCGAGCGAGGTGTTATGGACCATATCCAGATCAAAGGGGCACGAACCCACAACCTGAAGAACATCGACCTGGATATGCCTAGGGACAAGCTGATTGTGATAACCGGCCTTTCCGGTTCGGGCAAGTCATCCCTGGCGTTTGACACGCTCTATGCCGAAGGCCAGCGACGTTACGTGGAATCCCTGTCCACCTATGCCCGCCAGTTCCTGTCCATGATGGAAAAACCGGATGTGGACCACATCGAGGGCCTGTCACCGGCGATTTCCATCGAACAGAAATCCACCTCCCACAACCCTCGCTCCACCGTGGGCACCATCACCGAGATTTACGATTACCTCCGGCTGCTCTTCGCCCGGGCCGGAGAGCCCCGCTGTCCGGACCACGGCCAGCCCCTGGAGGCGCAGACCATCAGTCAGATGGTCGACCAGGTACTGGCGATGCCGGAGGACAGCAAACTGATAATCCTGGCACCGGTCATTCGTGACCGGAAAGGCGAGCACCTCCAGGTGGTCGAAACCATGCGCAGCCAGGGGTTTATTCGCCTTCGGATCGATGGCACGGTTTACGACATCGACGACGCCCCCGCCCTGGACAAGAAACGCAAACACCAGATTGATGTAGTGGTCGACCGCTTCAAGGTCAAGCCGGGTCTGGAGCAGCGCCTTGCCGAGAGCTTTGAAACCGCTCTGGAGCTGTCGGATGGCATTGCCCTGGTTGCTCCGATGAGCGGTGAAGGTGAAGAACATACCTTCTCCGCCCGCTACGCATGCACCCAGTGTGGCTATGCCCTCAGTGAACTGGAACCCCGTCTGTTCTCGTTCAATAACCCGGCCGGCGCCTGCCCGACCTGCGACGGTCTGGGTGTAAAACAGTTCTTCGATCCGGAAAAGATTGTCCAGCACCCGGAAGCAACGCTGGCCGCCGGTGCCATCAAGGGCTGGGACCGGAGAGCTGTCTACTACTTCCAGATGCTCGGCAGCGTAGCAGAGCATTATGGTATCGATCTGGAAACGCCCTGGGCGGAGCTGTCTGAGGAATTTCGCAACGTGTTGCTGTTCGGCTCCGGCAACGAAGACATTCCGTTTCGTTATGTGAATTCCCGGGGCCATATCATGGAAAAGGCTCATCCGTTCGAGGGCATTCTGCCAAACCTGGAGCGCCGCTACCGGGAGACCGACTCCCAGAGTATGCGGGAGGAACTTGCCCGCAACCTGAGCACCCAGCCGTGCAAGGATTGCCACGGCTCACGTCTGCGCCGCAGTGCCCGCCATGTATTTATCGAAGATCACAACATTTCAGACGTAACCCGGCTGCCCGTGGGCGACGCGCACAACTATTTCGAGACCCTGGCCCTGCCCGGGCAAAAAGGGGAAATCGCTGAGAAAATCCTGAAGGAGGTGCGGCAACGCCTGCAGTTTCTGGTGAATGTCGGCCTGGAATACCTGACTCTTGAGCGTAGTGCGGACACCCTGTCCGGCGGGGAAGCCCAGCGGATCCGTTTGGCCAGCCAGATTGGCGCGGGGCTGGTGGGCGTCATGTACATCCTGGACGAGCCCTCCATCGGCCTGCACCAGCGGGATAACGACAGGCTGCTGGCCACCCTCACCCACCTCAGGGATCTGGGCAACACCGTTATTGTGGTTGAACACGACGAGGACGCCATCCGTGCCGCCGATCACGTGATCGACATCGGCCCGGGTGCCGGCATCCACGGGGGGAAAGTCATCGGACAGGGCACTCCTCAGCAGATCATCGACAATCCTGACTCGCTCACTGGCCAGTACCTTAATGGCACCCGGGAAATTGCGATTCCCAAAGAACGACACAAGGGCAACGGTCAAACACTGACCCTGTCCGGTGCAACAGGAAATAATCTCAGGGATGTCACCCTTACCCTGCCCCTCGGGCTGATGACCTGCATCACCGGTGTATCAGGTTCGGGCAAGTCAACCCTGATCAACAGCACCCTGTATCCGGTGGCTGCCACCAAGCTGAACAAGGCCTCAAGCCTGAACCATTCGCCCTATCAGTCCCTGAAGGGCCTGGACCAGCTAGACAAGGTCATCGATATTGACCAGAGCCCCATCGGCCGAACTCCACGCTCCAACCCCGCCACCTATACCGGCCTGTTTACTCCTATTCGGGAACTCTTCGCCGGCACCCAGGAGTCTCGCTCCCGGGGGTACAAACCCGGGCGCTTCTCTTTCAACGTCAAAGGCGGCCGCTGCGAGGCCTGCCAGGGTGATGGCGTAATAAAGGTAGAGATGCACTTCCTGCCAGATGTGTATGTTCCCTGCGACGTCTGCAAGGGCAAACGCTACAACCGTGAAACCCTGGAAGTCCGCTACAAGGGCAAGAACATCAACGAAGTCCTGCAAATGACCGTTGAGGAGGGCCGGGAATTCTTCGATGCCGTGCCGTTCCTCGCCCGCAAACTCCAGACCCTGATGGACGTGGGCCTGTCCTACATTCGCCTGGGCCAAAGCGCCGTCACCCTCTCCGGCGGCGAAGCCCAGCGGGTAAAACTTGCCAAGGAACTGTCCAAGCGGGATACCGGCAAAACCCTGTACATCCTGGACGAACCGACCACCGGCCTGCACTTCTATGACATCCAGCAGCTGCTCAATGTACTGGAACGCCTGCGGGATCACGGCAACACCATTGTCGTGATCGAACACAATCTGGACGTGATCAAGACCGCCGACTGGATCATCGACCTGGGCCCGGAAGGCGGTTCCGGTGGCGGACAGATTATCGCAGAGGGTACACCCGAAGAAGTTGCAGATAGCCCGGCTTCCCACACGGGTCGTTACCTGAAACCGATGCTGGGGAGATGAACATGGGGTCAGATGAAAGCTTTCATCTGACCCCGCTGTCACGGGCAAACACGGGGTCAGATGAAAGCTTTCATCTGACCCCTTTTTCATTCCAGGCACAAAAAAACCGGAAGACTTGACCCTTCCGGTTTTTTCGAACCAAGCCGAGGCGATTAATCCTCGTCTTCGTCCACTTCTTCCGCCTCAATATCCAGTGGGCGACCAACCAGCTCAACAAATGCCATGGGGGCATTGTCGCCGGCACGGAAACCGCACTTCAGGATACGAAGGTATCCACCCGGACGCTCGCTGTAACGGGGACCAAGCTCACCAAACAGCTTGGCAACCGCTGCATCGTCGCGCAGGCGTGAGAACGCCAGACGACGATTCGCGACCGAATCATTCTTGGAAAGCGTGATCAAAGGCTCAGCTACCCGGCGAAGCTCTTTGGCTTTCGGCAGCGTTGTTTTGATCAGCTCGTGTTCAACCAGTGACGCAGTCATGTTACGGAACATGGCCTTGCGATGCGCACTGGTCCTGCTGAACTTACGACCACTCTTACGATGACGCATTGCTCTGATTCCTTACCTTAAACCAATCGGCGATTAACCGCCCAGAACCCGGTCGTCGCCACGAAGGCTAGCCGGTGGCCAGTTATCAAGACGCATACCCAATGACAGACCACGGGACGCCAGAACGTCCTTGATCTCGGTCAGCGACTTTTTACCAAGGTTAGGCGTCTTCAACAGCTCAACTTCTGTGCGCTGGATAAGATCGCCGATGTAGTAAATGTTCTCAGCCTTCAAGCAGTTAGCTGAACGCACTGTCAACTCCAGATCATCAACCGGGCGCAGCAGAATCGGATCGATTTCTTCCTCTTCTTCAACGCGCTCGGGTTCTTTCTCATGATCGAAATCGACGAACACCGCCAGTTGCTGCTGGAGAATGGTAGCCGCCCGGCGAATTGCTTCTTCCGGGTCGATGGTGCCATTGGTCTCCAGGTCAATAACCAGCTTGTCCAGATCGGTCCGCTGCTCTACCCGTGCACTTTCCACGGCATAAGCCACACGACGAACCGGGCTGAACGTTGCATCCAGCTGCAGGCGTCCGATGGCACGAGTTTCGTCCTCGTCAAGACCACGCTGGTCTGCCGGCTCATAGCCGCGACCACGGGCAACGCGGAGCCGCATGTTCACTTCACCTTTCTCGCTAAGGTGACAGATCACGTGCTCCGGGTTAGCAATCTCGACATCATGATCCAGCTTGATATCACCGGCTGTCACAACGCCCGGGCCTTTCTTGCTGAGCGTAAGCTCGGCATCGTCCCGACCGTGCATTTTTACGGCGACGCCCTTGAGATTCAGAAGAATCTCAATCACGTCTTCCTGGACACCCTCAATGGCACTGTACTCGTGCAGGACACCGCCGATCTGCGCTTCAGTCACGGCGCAGCCCGGCATCGAAGACAAGAGAATCCGGCGCAGTGCACTACCCAGGGTATGACCAAAGCCCCTTTCCAGAGGCTCAAGCGTAACCTTGGCACGTGTGGCGCTTGATTCCTTCACGTCAATGGTACGAGGTGTCAATAACTCATGTACTGAACGCTGCATAGACGCCCCTATCTGCTATCGTTGCTACTTACGTTGCAAATCAGGCTTTACTTGGAGTAAAGCTCGACGATGAGGTTCTCGTTGATGTCGGCCGGCAATTCAGTACGCTCGGGTACTGACCTGTAAACGCCGGACATCTTGTTGGCGTCGACCTCTACCCAGCTCACCGGTGCACGACTTGCAGACAGATCCAGTGCGCCTTTGACACGCAGCTGGTTTCTGGCCTTCTCACGCACACTCACAACATCACCCGGCTTGACCTGATAGGAAGCGATATTCACTACCTTGTCGTTTACCAGGATGGCTTTGTGAGAAACGAGCTGACGGGACTCTGCACGGGTAGAACCAAAGCCCATGCGGTATACAACGTTATCCAGGCGGCCTTCCAGAAGCTGCAGCAGGTTTTCACCGGTTGCACCTTTGATTCGGGCTGCCTCTTTATAGTAGTTGCGGAACTGCTTCTCCAGTACGCCGTAGATACGACGAACTTTCTGCTTTTCACGAAGCTGTACGCCGTACTCGGACAGACGACCGCGACGCGCGCCGTGCATACCCGGCGGAGTCTCGATGTTACACTTTGAATCGAGCGCGCGAACACCGCTCTTCAGAAAAAGATCTGTCCCTTCACGACGAGACAGCTTGCACTTCGGGCCTATATAACGAGCCATAATTCACTGTCTCCTGTGTTAGACGCGGCGCTTTTTGGGCGGACGACAGCCGTTATGGGGAATCGGCGTCACATCTGTGATGTTGGTGATCTTGTAGCCACACGCGTTCAGCGCGCGAACTGCAGATTCACGTCCGGGCCCAGGACCCTTAACCTCTACGTCCAGGTTTTTAAGGCCGTATTCAGCAGCCGCATTACCGGCTCTTTCAGCTGCTACCTGCGCAGCAAAAGGTGTACTCTTGCGTGACCCACGGAAACCGGAACCACCGGAGGTGGCCCAGGACAGGACGTTGCCCTGACGGTCAGAAATGGTCACGATAGTGTTGTTGAAGGACGCGTGAATGTGCGCGACGCCATCAACAACCGTCTTTTTCACCTTTTTACGGGTACGTGTACCTGGCTTTGCCATGATTGCCTACCTGTTACTTACGAATAGGTTTGCGAGGACCTTTACGGGTGCGTGCGTTGGTCTTGGTGCGCTGGCCACGGACCGGAAGGCCATGACGATGACGCAGACCACGGTGACATCCGAGATCCTTCAAACGCTTAATGTTCATCTGTACTTCACGACGCAGATCGCCTTCGACAGACACCTTGCCCACTTCAGTACGAAGTGCTTCAAGCTGCTCGTCGCTCAGGTCCTTGACCTTGACGTCCGGCTTGACACCGGTTGCGTCGCAAAGCTTCTGGGCTGTTGTCTTGCCAACACCAAAGATGTAGGTCAGCGAGATAACAGCATGTTTGTGATCGGGTATATTGACACCGGCTATACGTGCCATCCAAATTACTCCGCGTTCAAAGCTTTGCTGTGTGAATTTTCCGCCACTATAAAAGGGCGCGAAATAATAGCGCCTGACCCCGGCTGGGGTCAAGCGCTATTATTCGTACCCTCTACAATGTCAGTTCCGGATCCGATGCGGATCAGCCCTGGCGTTGCTTGTGACGAGGCTCCGAGCAAATGACCCGTACCGAGCCATTGCGACGAATTACTTTGCAGTTACGGCAAATTTTCTTTACCGAAGCGCGTACTTTCATTGTCGACTCCAGTTTTCAAGGGGAACGGGATTAACCGTTCCGACCATAGCCCTTGAGATTGGATTTCTTCATCAGCGATTCATACTGATGGGACATCAGGTGCGACTGAACCTGCGCCATGAAATCCATCACCACGACTACAACAATCAGCAGTGAGGTACCACCCAGATAGAACGGTACATTCCCGGCCACCATCAGGAACTGAGGAAACAGGGACACTGCTGCAATGTACATTGCACCGAACAACGTCAGGCGGGTCAGCACACCATCAATATACTTGGCGGTCTGATCACCAGGACGGATGCCCGGAATAAATGCGCCAGAGCGCTTGAGGTTATCCGCAACTTCTTTCGGGTTATACATCAGGGCTGTGTAGAAGAAGCAGAAAAAGACCACTGCTGCTGCAAACAGAATAATGTACAACGGCTGGCTGGGAGCAAGCGCCTGCGACACATCGCTGAGCCATTCCATGCCCTCGCCCTGACCAAACCACTGGCCGATCGACGCCGGGAACAGCAGGATGGAAGACGCAAAGATGGGCGGAATAACACCGGCCATGTTCACCTTGAGCGGCAAGTGACTGGATTGCTGGGCGAACACCCGACGACCCTGTTGCCGCTTGGCATAGTTAATGGTCAGCCGACGCTGCCCACGCTCCATAAAGACCACAAAGCCAATCACAGCAATCGCCAGAACGCCAATACCAAGAACCACCAGCAGGCTCATCTCACCGTTCCGCGCCTGTTCCAACGTCTGACCGATTGCTCCGGGCAGGCCGGCCACGATTCCTGCGAAAATCAACAGTGAAATGCCGTTGCCTACGCCGCGCTCGGTGATCTGCTCACCCAGCCACATCATGAACACCGCGCCACTGACAAAGGACACAACTGCCACAAAGTGGAAGCTGAAGCTATCATTGAAAGTGACACCCTGCGATGCCAGACCGACAGAGATACCAGCGCCCTGAACCAGGGCGAGGATAACCGTACCATACCGCGTGTACTGGCTGATCTTGCGCCGACCAGCTTCGCCCTCTTTCTTCAGCTGCTCAAGCTGCGGACTGACCGCAGTCATGAGCTGCATGATAATCGAGGCCGAGATATACGGCATGATACCGAGAGCGAAGATACTCATGCGCTCAAGCGCACCACCGGAAAACATGTTGAACATACTCAGGATTGTGCCCTGATTCTGCTCAAACAATGCCGCCAGACGGTCCGGGTTGATACCCGGCACCGGAATGTGGGCACCGATCCGGTACACCAGCAATGCCAGGAAGACAAACCAGAGCCGCGATCGCAGCTCTGCCAGTCCTTTACCCGCGCCCGCAGGCAATGATGCGTTCTTGGCCATTTAGTCCTCGACTCGCCTTAGTCTTCGACTTTACCACCCGCGGCAGAAATTGCCTCGCGCGCGCCTTTGGTTACCCGAAGTCCCTTGACGGTTACCGCACGGCTCAGTTCACCGGACAGGATAACCTTGGCTTCGCGAATTTCTTCACGAATGATATCTGCCTTCTTCAGGGCTTCGAGATCAACCACATCGCCTTCGACCTTCGCCAGTTCGTTCAGGCGAATTTCGGCAACATAACGCTGCTGGCGAGACGTGAAGCCGAACTTCGGCAGACGACGGGCCAACGGCTGCTGACCGCCCTCAAAACCAGGTGCTACGCTGCCGCCGGACCGGGCCTTCAGACCCTTGTGACCGCGACCACCGGTTTTACCGAGACCACTACCGATACCACGACCAACGCGCCTGGCGGCCGGACGTGAACCGGGTTCTGGACTAAGTTCGTTCAGACGCATCTTAGTTCTCCTCAACCCGAACCAGGTAATCAACCCGGTTGATCATGCCGCGGATGGAAGGTGTATCTTCCACTTCCACGGTGTGACCGATTTTACGAAGACCCAGGCCCTTCACACACAGTTTGTGCTTGGGCTGGCAGCCGATGGGGCTGCGGGTCAGAGTTACTTTGATCGTTTTTGCGTTCGCCATGACTTCAACCCAGAATCTCTTCCACGGTCTTACCGCGCTTGGCTGCAATATCTTCAGGCGCCTGTGTCGCCTGGAGACCCTTGATGGTGGAACGTACAACGTTCACCGGGTTGGTAGACCCGTAACACTTGGACAGTACGTTCTGAACACCCGCAACTTCCAGTACCGCACGCATCGCACCGCCGGCGATGATACCAGTACCTTCGGACGCCGGCTGCATGTAGACCTTGGAGCCGCCATGCTGAGCCTTGACCGGGTATTGCAGAGTGGTGCCGTCCAGCGGAACCTCTACCATGTTTTTGCGTGCAGCTTCCATGGCCTTCTGGATAGCAACCGGCACTTCACGCGCCTTGCCACGACCGAAACCAACGCGACCTTTACCATCACCCACTACAGTCAGTGCGGTGAAGGCGAAAATACGGCCGCCTTTAACCACCTTGGCGACGCGATTGACCTGAACCAGCTTCTCCTGGAGCTCAGGCGCCTTCTGTTCGTTAACGCTCATCTTCTCCACCTCTTAGAATTGCAAGCCAGCTTCACGGGCTGCGTCGGCCAACGCCTGGACACGGCCGTGATAACGGTAACCGGAGCGGTCAAAAGCAACCTGCTCAACACCTGCCGCCTTGGCACGCTCAGCAATCAACTGACCGACCTTCTTGGCAGCGTCCACGTTACCGGTTGCACCCTGGCGCAGTTCCTTATCCAACGTGGAGGCAGTGGCAATAACCTTGCTGCCATCTGCAGTCGTGACCTGGGCGTACATGTGACGCGGTGTGCGATGCACGCACAGGCGATTGGTACCCAGCTCACGGATCTTCATGCGCACTTTGCGTGCGCGACGCAATCTTTCGTTATTCGCGCTCATAGTCCCGCCTTATTTCTTCTTGGCTTCTTTGCGTCTGACCTGCTCATCCGCATAACGAACACCCTTGCCCTTATAAGGCTCGGGCGGACGGAACGCGCGGACTTCCGCAGCGACCTGGCCAACCTGTTGCTTGTCGATACCGCGAATCACAACTTCCGTATTGGACGGAGTTTCTGCGGTAATCCCCTCGGGCAGCTCATACTCGACCGGGTGCGAAAAACCCAGTGTCAGGTTGAGCTTCTTACCTTGCGCCTGGGCACGGTAACCTACGCCCGTCAGCTGAAGTTTACGTTCCCAGCCTGTGGAGACACCGGTCACCATGTTGTTGACCAGTGCACGAGTAGTACCAGCAAGAGCGCGGGACTGTTTAGCACCATCGCGAGCCGCAAAGCGCAGAACATTTTCTTCCTGCTTTACTTCAACCGCCTGGTGAATGGTGATTTGAAGCGCTCCCTTGGAGCCCTTCACATTGATTTCCTGTCCGTTCAGCTTAACCTCAACACCGGAAGGCAGCACGACAGGATTATTGGCAACCCTGGACATGTGGTTCTCCTAGAATACGGTGCAGATGACTTCGCCACCCACGCCAGCAGCACGTGCGGCGCGGTCTGTCATAACGCCCTTGGACGTTGAGACAATCGCGACTCCCAGACCACCGGATACTTTCGGCAGTTCCCCAGCGCCTTTGTACTGGCGCAGACTCGGACGGCTGACCCGCTTGATCTCTTCAATAACCGGCTTGCCACCGAAGTACTTCAGAGTGATCGTCAGCTCGGGCTTCGCGTCGGCTGAAACGGAAAAATCGTCAACGTAACCTTCATCCTTAAGGACCTGGGCTACGGAGATCTTCATCTTTGAAGACGGCATCGCAACGTCTGCTTTTGATGCCATCTGTGCATTACGGATACGAGTGAACATATCCGCAAGCGTGTCTTGCATACTCATTGGTATGAGGCTCCTGATCTTTTTAGTTGTGCAGCGGCGTGCCGCACCGCTTACCAACAGGCACCTGACCGGAGTCAGGGTACCTATCTTACCAGCTTGCCTTGGTCAGGCCCGGAACGTCACCACGCATGCCGTATTCACGGAGTTTGATCCGTGAAAGCTCGAACTTGCGCAGAACGCCGTGCGGCCGACCAGTCACCTGGCAACGATTACGAAGACGCGAAGGGGACGCATCGCGAGGAAGCTGCTGAAGCTTCATCTGTGCATTCCAACGGTCATCATCGCTGGTATTCGGGTTCTTGATAATCGCCTTGAGTTCAGCACGCTTTGCTGCAAATTTCGCAACAGTCTGCTCGCGCTTGAGCTCACGGTTCTTCATGGAAACCTTAGCCATTACACTCGTTCCTTATTTCTTGAACGGAAAGCCAAAGGCTTTCAACAGTTCGCGACCTTCATCGTCGGTACCGGCAGTGGTGGTAATGGTGATGTCCAGACCACGGATCTTGTCGACTCTGTCGTACTCGATCTCGGGGAAAATGATCTGCTCACGCACACCCATGCTGTAGTTACCACGACCGTCGAACGACTTGGGATTCAGACCCCGGAAGTCACGAATGCGGGGAACCGCAATGTGAACCAGGCGATCAAAGAAATCCCACATACGTTCGCCACGCAGGGTAACTTTACAACCGATAGGCCAACCTTCGCGGATCTTGAAACCCGCAACGGATTTACGTGCCTTGGTAACAACCACTTTCTGACCTGCCAGGCGCTCAAGATCCGCCACGGCATTTTCAATCAGTTTTTTGTCACCAACCGCTTCGCCGACACCCATGTTAAGGGTGATCTTTTCGATACGCGGCACCTGCATCACGTTCTTGTAGCCGAACTCTTTCTGCAGGGCGGGTACCACTTCCTTACTGTACTGCTCTTTACTGTTAAGCATCGTAACCACCACCGCTTACTGGTTATCGACAGCTTCGTTCGTGGACTTAAAGATCCGCACTTTCGCGCCGTCTTCCCTGGTCTGGAAGCCTACACGATCGGCTTTGCCGGTCTGCGGATTAAAAATAGCCACGTTGGAAGCCTGGATAGGTGCTTCTTTTTCGACGATGCCACCTGGGGAGCCCAGCATCGGGTTTGGCTTGGTGTGCTTCTTCATCATATTGATGCCAGAAACAACCATACGGCCATCATCCTGAACCTTCAGGACTTTACCACGTTTGCCTTTATCTTTCCCCGTAGTGACGATTACTTCGTCATCTCGTTTGATCTTTTTCATAACCGGCCTCTGGTCCTTTAAAGTACTTCGGGTGCCAGTGAGATAATTTTCATGAACTTCTCATTACGCAGTTCACGGGTAACCGGTCCGAAGATACGGGTACCAATAGGAGCGTCCTGATTGTTCAGAAGTACTGCCGCGTTTCCGTCGAAACGGATCAGCGAACCGTCGGGACGGCGAACACCCTTGCGGGTGCGCACCACGACAGCTTTCAGGACCTGGCCTTTCTTCACTTTACCGCGGGGGATGGCTTCCTTGACGGTCACCTTGATGATATCCCCTACGCTGGCATAACGCCGGTGTGAACCGCCCAGGACCTTGATGCACATCACCTGACGCGCACCGCTGTTATCCGCGACTTCAAGCATTGTTTGAGTCTGAATCATGGTTGTTCTCCGGGCGAATTACACCTTGGATGCACGTTCGGTGACTTCCACCAGGGCCCAGCTCTTGGTCTTGGAGACCGGACGGGTTTCCTGAATGGTCACAGTGTCGCCGATGTTGCACTGATTGCTCTCATCATGAGCATGGATCTTGGTTGAACGCTTCATGTACTTACCGTACAGCGGGTGTTTCACCTGACGTTCGACCAGCACCACAATGGATTTCTCCATCTTGTTGCTCACGACCTTGCCGCTCAGAGTTCTGGCAGTTTGGGTAGCTTCAGTCATGTCACTGTCCTGCCTTGTCATTCAATACTGTTTTCACGCGAGCGATGTCGCGCTTCACCTTAGCGAGAAGATGAGACTGATTCAGCTGACCTGTCGCCTTACGCATGCGCAGGTTGAACTGCTCCTTCAGGAGGTCGATCAACTCTTTGTTCAGCTCCTCGACGGATTTTTCACGCAGCTCTGTTGCTTTCATCACATCACCGTCCTCGTTACAAAGGTGGTCTGTACCGGCAATTTGGCCGCAGCGAGCGTGAAAGCTTCGCGTGCCACGTCTTCGGCGACACCTTCCATCTCGTAGAGCATGCGGCCTGGCTGGATTTCAGCCACCCAATACTCGACAGAACCCTTACCTTTACCCATTCGAACTTCAAGCGGCTTTCCGGTGATCGGCTTGTCCGGGAAGACCCGGATCCAGATCTTACCGCCCCGCTTGATGCGACGAGTCATGGTACGACGCGCTGCCTCAATCTGGCGCGCAGTTATACGCCCACGGCTGGTCGCCTTCAATCCGTATTCACCGAAGCTCACCTTGTTGGCGCGGTGAGCAAGACCGGTATTACGGCCTTTCATTACCTTGCGAAATTTGGTGCGTTTTGGTTGCAGCATAAGAGTGCCCCTTTACTTAGAACCTTTCTTCCCAGAGGCTTTCTTGTCAGCACGGACCTGCTCCATACCACCAAGAATCTCACCTTTGAAGATCCATACCTTGACGCCGATTACGCCGTAAGTGGTATGCGCTTCGTAGGTTGCGTAATCAATATCTGCACGCAGAGTGTGCAGAGGTACACGACCTTCGCGATACCACTCGGAACGCGCGATTTCAGCACCCCCGAGACGACCGCCTACCTGGATCTTGATACCCTTGGCTCCCTGGCGCATGGCGTTCTGTACCGCACGCTTCATAGCGCGACGGAACATCACACGACGCTCCAGCTGGCCGGCAACGTTTTGCGCTACCAGGCGGGCATCCAGGTCCGGCTTGCGGACTTCTTCGATGTTGATATGCACAGGCACACCCATCATGTCGCTTACTTCGCGACGCAGACGATCAACATCTTCACCCTTCTTACCGATAACAATACCGGGACGGGCAGTATGGATCGTGATACGGGCGTTCTGAGCAGGGCGCTCGATCACAATCTTGCTGACAGACGCCTTCACCAGGCGCTTGTCGAGGAATTCGCGAACCTGAATATCATTCAACAGGTTTTTCGCGTATTCCTTTTTGTCGGCATACCAGACTGAGTTGTGCTCTTTGATCACACCCAGGCGCATACCGGTTGGATTTACTTTATGACCCATCTGAGCATCTCCTACTTGTCGGCGACCTTGACGGTGATATGGCAGGTGCGCTTGAAAATCCGGTCAGCGCGCCCCTTGGCTCGAGCTTTGATTCGCTTGAGCGTCGGACCCTCATCCACCATCACGGTGGAAACCCGCAGTTCGTCAACGTCCAGACCTTCGTTGTGCTCAGCGTTGGCGATGGCAGACTCAAGAGCTTTCTTGATGACTGTTGCCGCCTTTTTCGGGCTGAAAGTCAGAATGTTCAGGGCGTCCTCAACAGCCTTGCCGCGTACTTGGTCAGCGACAAGACGTGCTTTCTGAGCTGAGAGGCGAGCGCCCTTGTACTTGGCTGCTACTTCCATTTCTATTACCTCACAATCAGCGTTTAGCTTTCTTGTCGGCCGCATGACCACGATAAGTACGCGTTGCCGCGAACTCACCCAGTTTATGCCCAACCATATCTTCGGTGACATAAACCGGCACGTGCTGCTTGCCGTTGTGGACTGCAATGGTCAGGCCTACCATCTCCGGAAAAACTGTTGACCGACGCGACCAGGTTTTGATCGGCCGCTTGTCATTAGCTTCCAGAGCTGCCTCGACCTTCTTCAACAGATGCAGGTCTATAAAAGGACCTTTCTTCAAAGAACGTGGCACAGCAATTACCTCTATGTAGTCGTTTACTTGGCCGAACGACGACGTACTATCATCTTGTCAGTACGCTTGTTCTTACGAGTCTTATGCCCTTTGGTCGGAACACCCCACGGAGTAACCGGGTGACGCCCGCCAGAGGTACGCCCTTCACCACCACCATGTGGGTGGTCAACTGGGTTCATAGCAACACCACGTACGGTTGGCCGTTTGCCGCGCCAGCGTGATGCACCCGCTTTACCAAGCTGCTTGAGGCTGTGCTCGCTGTTGGATACTTCACCCAGCGTGGCACGGCAATCTACAAGCACCTTTCGCATTTCACCTGAGCGCAGGCGGATGGTGGCATAAGCACCTTCCCGGGCAACCAGCTGTACGGATGCGCCCGCGGAACGGGCCAGCTGTGCACCTTTGCCAGGTTTGAGTTCGACGCAGTGGACCACGGAACCGACCGGAATATTCCGGAGCGGCAGCGTGCTGCCCACTTTAATCGGCGCGTCGATACCGGAGCGCACAGGATCACCGATCTGCATACCCTTGGGAGCGACAATGTAACGACGCTCGCCATCGGCGTACTTCAGCAGTGCAATGTGCGCAGAGCGGTTAGGATCGTATTCCAGGCGCTCAATGACCGCCGGGACACCATCTTTGGTCCGCTTGAAATCGATAACACGGTAGTGCTTCTTGTGACCACCACCCATGTGACGGGTTGTAATGCGGCCTACATTGTTACGACCACCCGTCTTGTTCTTTCTTTCTACCAACGGCTCGTAAGGGCGCCCAGTGTACAGATCCGGGTTGTAAAGCTTTACAACGTGACGGCGTCCGGCAGATGTTGGTTTGGTTTTGACGATCGGCATATTACGACCCCTTTACCTTATTCCACATCCAGAAAATCGATGTCCTGACCTTCAGCCAGCTTTACGTAAGCCTTACGAATGTCATTACGCTTGCCGAACCCGCGGGTGGTGCGCTTGAGCTTACCCTTTCGGTTCAGAACCTGAACACCTTCTACGGTGACGTTGAACAGCTGCTCAACGGCCTTCTTGATCTCGGGCTTGGTGGCATCCGGGGCAACCCGGAAAACAACCTGGCCGTGCTCGGCCACCAGAGAAGCTTTTTCCGATACGTGCGGCCCAAGCAGGACCTGATAAATGCGTTCCTGATTCATCCCAGCATCTCCTCGATCTTCTTCAGAGCGGGAACAGTCACAACGACTTTCTCGAAGGAAACCAGGCTAACCGGATCCAGGCCAGCAATGTCGCGCACGTCAATGTGCGGGATGTTGCGTGCTGCCAGGTGCAGATTCTGCTCGACATTGTCGGACAGAATCAGTGCGTTGGTCACACCGATATCCTTCAGCTTGGCGTTGAATGCCTTGGTCTTGGGGCTGTCAACGTTCATGTCGTCAACAACAACCAGACGCTCCTGGCGAACCAGCTCGGAAAAAATGGAGCGCATCGCTGCGCGGTACATCTTGCGGTTAACCTTCTGCTCAAAACTACGGGGCTTTGCTGCGAAGGTAACGCCACCGGAGCGCCAGATCGGGCTACGGATAGTACCGGCACGGGCACGACCGGTGCCCTTCTGACGCCATGGCTTTTTACCGCCACCGCTGACTTCGGAACGCGTCTTCTGAGCCTTGGTACCCTGGCGGCCAGCTGCCATGTAAGCAGTAACAACCTGGTGAACCAGCGACTCGTTAAAATCTTTGGCGAATGCGGCCTCGGAAACAGAGATTCCCTTGCCGCTACCCGTAATAGTCAATTCCATCGCACCGCTCCTCAGGCTTTAACTGCAGGCTTGATGACAACATCGCCGCCAGTTGCGCCGGGTACGGCACCACTTACCAGCAGCAGGTTGCGCTCGGCGTCGACACGGACAATTTTCAGGTTCTGCACGGTAACCTGTGCGTTACCCATCTGGCCCGCC
Organism: Marinobacter sp. B-21; assembly: GCF_056857895.1. Lineage (NCBI taxonomy): Bacteria > Pseudomonadati > Pseudomonadota > Gammaproteobacteria > Pseudomonadales > Marinobacteraceae > Marinobacter > Marinobacter sp. B-21. Next base: position 1,208 of record NZ_JBSXNZ010000068.1, on the reverse strand, counting down.
ATCTTTTTGCCCTTGAATACCTTACCCGGAGTCTGGTTCTGACCAATGGAGCCCGGAGCACGGTGAGAGAGGGAGTTACCGTGGGTAGCGTCCTGCATGGAGAAGTTCCAGCGCTTAACGCCGCCCTGAAAACCCTTACCTTTGGACTGTCCGATGGCATCAACCACCTGACCGTCTTCAAAGACGGAGGCCGTAATCTCGCCGCCGGCAGCCAGGTCTTCACCTTCGCCATCAGCCAGGCGGAATTCCCACATACCACGACCGGCTTCAACGCCCGCCTTGGCAAAGTGACCAGCCTCACTCTTGGTTACACGGGAGGAACGACGGGTACCCACAGTAACCTGAACGGCACGGTAGCCATCGCTTTCAAGAGTCTTAAGTTGGGTAATCCGGTTGGGCTCAACCTCGATTACCGTTACGGGCAGCGCCTGCCCGTCTTCCGTAAAAATACGGGTCATACCGGCCTTACGACCGACAACACCAATTGCCATGTTTCACCTCTTAAGTGTACGGGGCTCTCACCCTCTATGGCCTTATGACAGTTACACAGACTGATACCGGGCAGGTATTAGCCGAGGCTGATCTGAACGTCTACACCTGCTGCCAGGTCCAGCTTCATCAAAGCATCTACTGTCTTCTCCGTCGGCTCGACGATGTCGAGCAGACGCTTGTGAGTACGAATTTCATATTGATCGCGCGCGTCCTTATTGACGTGCGGAGAGACCAATATTGTGTACTTTTCCTTCCGCGTCGGCAGAGGAATAGGCCCACGCACCTGAGCGCCGGTCCGCTTGGCGGTATCGACAATCTCCTGCGTGGACTGGTCGATAAGGCGATAATCAAACGCCTTCAACCGGATTCGAATTTTTTGGCTTTGCATGATGCACCAAACTCCACTCGTAGCAGCTACTAGTTAGCCGACCTTCAAAAAAAGGAGCCGCATTGTATGCATAATACCCAACCGTGTCAACTGCCATGCAGATTGACACGGTTGGGTAACATATGCGGCTTTAACAGAAAAAGGGGCTGATACTTCAGCCCCTTTTTCCCGGACCAAACGAGCGAATTACTCGATGATCTTGGAGACCACGCCGGCACCAACGGTACGGCCGCCTTCGCGAATCGCGAAGCGCAGACCATCTTCCATGGCGATCGGAGCAATCAGGGTAACACTCATCTTCACGTTGTCACCCGGCATAACCATTTCC